>SAAG01000065.1 GCA_010119095.1 Candidatus Altimarinota bacterium | reverse complement strand
GATTGAGATGAATTCAAGGTTAAAAAGTATTCTGCTGAACTTAAAAAAGACTTAAAAAACAGGATAGATGAGACTTCAAAGTATATAATGCCTGAAAATGGGACAACGGATTTTTCATTTATGCTTATACCAGCTGAATGAATGTATTATGATATATTTATAAATAAAGTAGGTGATATAGAAGCCAAAAAACTTATAGAATATGCATTTTCTAAGAAAGTTATTATATGTTCTCCGTCTTGATTTTATGCATATTTACAAACTGTTATCCAATGAATGAAAGCTCTTCAAATAGAAGAACAAGCAAGAGAGATACAAAAATATGTCTGAAAACTACAAAAAGATTTAGAAACTTATGAAGAATTATTCCAAAAAGTTGGTAGAAATTTGTGAACTACAGTTAATAGTTACAATGATGCTTACAAGAGATATAGCATAGTAGATAAAGATATAATAAAAATCACTGGATGAGATTCAAGTCAGATAGATATATTGCAGTTAGATAAGCCGGACTTGGATGTATAAAAACAAAAAAAAATAAAGAGAATTAATTCTCTTTATTTTTTTTTGTTTAGACTAAAAGTAAACTTTGTTGTTAAGACTTCTGTAATGAGATCTTACCATAGCTAGTTCTCTTAATTTTCTCTTACTTGGTTGCTTTACAGCATATCTTTCAGATTTAAGTTTGTTTGAGATTCTAGATTGGAAAAATAATTTTTTGTATTTTAAAATTAGTTTTTCGTTAGTTTCTCATTCTTTTCTAATTGAGTATATCATTTAATTCTACCTCCTTTAAATTATAAATATATGTAGGTCTATTGTATTTATTTTTTTTTATTGTCAATAAATAATTTATAAATATAATAAAATCCTAAATTATATAATAAATAAATTTATGAACCAAGATAGAATTAAGAAAATGGAGTCAAAAGCTCAGAGATTGTTATCAGAAATAATTTTTGAAGAAATAGAAGATTCAGAGAAAATATTTTGAATAATAACAATTACTAGAGTTAAAATAAGTTCAGACCTATCATACCTAGATGTATTTTTGAGTTCTTTTAAAGAAAAAAAGATTTTACCAAAAACTCTTGCTAAACACTGATATGATATACAAAAAAGATTTAATCAGAAGATTGATTTGATAAAAATACCAAAAATCAGGTTTAGATATGACGATTCATGAGAAAATTATGTGAGTATTGATTCTCTACTTAGAGAGATAAAAGAAGAAATAGATAAATAATTATTTAATAACTAAGATAATTTATGCAACAATATGATTTAATAATAATCTGAGCTTGAAGTGCTTGATTACCAGCAGGAATGTATGCGAGTAGATATAATCTAAAAAATTTAATTATATGAAGTGCTTTTTGATGAGCTCTAGCTACTTCTCATAAAGTTGAGAATTATCCATGAACTACTAGTGCATCATGAAAACATATAATGGACAGTTTTCGTAAGCATGCTTTAGAATCTGGAAGTGAGATAATTCAAGATACTGTTGCTTGTGTAGATAAAGAAGAGAATTGATTTTTAGTAAAAACTATTTCTTGAAAAGAATTCAATTCAAAATTTGTAATCTATGCAACTTGAAATAAATATAGAAAACTATGATTCAAATGAGAAGAAGAATTTTTATGAAAATGAGTAAGTTATTGTGCTACTTGTGATGCTATGTTTTTTAAATGACTAGATGTAGCAATAGTATGAGGAGGTAATAGTGCATTAACTGAGGCACTTTATTTAGCGGATATCTGCAAGAAGGTATATTTAATTCACAGAAGAGATACTTTTAGAGCTGAAAGTGTTTGGGTAGAAAAAGTAAAAACTACTCCAAATATAGAACTTGTATTAAATGAAGAAGTTGAAAGTATTAGTTGAGCAATGTTTTTAGAAGAAATATATCTAAAAAGTGGTAAGATTTTGAAAGCAGATGGTATATTTGTTGCAATAGGGAATGATCCAGATACAAAGATTATAGATCACTTAAATCCAAAAAAAGATGATGAAGGGTGTCTAGTTGTAGATAAAAGACAAGAAACTTCAGTTCCAGGACTTTATGCTGCATGAGATGTAACAACAAATAGCAATAAATTTAGACAAACTATTATGAGTGCAGCAGAAGGTTGTCTTGCTGCTAACAGTGTGCATGAGGATATGATAAAGGGTTAATTATTTAATAATAATATATGCGAGAATTTATAATTTCAATAGTAATTATTATTATATTGATATGAATTTATCTAATATTTTTTTATAAATGACAAAAAAAAATACCAAAAAATAAAATTGATTATTATAAAAATATTGTTTTAAAAACTCAAAATAGCCAGATTTCGAGTAAAGAAAAAATTGTAACATATGACAAGATTTATCATAATATACTTAAGGAAACAGGTTATGAGTGAAATTTCTGAGAAATACTTAAGAAAAAGCCATCAGTAATCAAGGATATTAACAAAATCTGGGAATTACATAAGCTTAGAAATGTGCTTGTGCATGAGATTGAAAGTAGTGAGGAAAAGAAATTGATAAGTCAATGAAATAGTTATAAGGATGAAATTTTGAAGTTATTGAAATGACTAAGTTAATAATTTATCTCCATCTTAATTTTTTCTCACTCTACTCACAAATCTTTATAATTATAATTCAAAACTTTTGCAAGTGTTAAAGGAAGTATATGTTCTTCTTTGAGTTCTTTTTGTAAGAATTCTATTTCTTCAGTTCATATGTTATCAATATAAATTCAAGCAATACTTCATCTATTGATTCACTTATACATTGATTTTACTTGTCCAGCTTCTCTGATAGGTGGTACAAAAAATATTTCTTTTCACATTCTCTTATAATCGCTTCATCTCCATATAAGGTTCTTTATATCAACGGATGTTGATATATAAGGAATTTTGAAATCTACTTTATAACAATTTATACTTTCATCAAAAAATCAAAGTTCTTCATAATATTTTTCAAGCATTTCAACCTCTTCTTTCAGAGTAATTCAGATTATATGAGTTTTTTCTTTTTTACTGATTGCATTTTCAAATATTTCAGTGAATATTTCAAGTTCATCACTAGGAGAGTAAACCTCACTCCACATAGCAGGGTGAACTTTCACTTTTTCAAGCAGAGTTTCATTTTTCCTCTTTTCTAGTAAATCTGACATATAGATTATTTTAGCATCATCACTATTTATTCACTTTGAAAAATTGTAAATTTCAAATAAAAATTTATTGTCAAAATAGTTTGAATCTATGTCTATGATTTTATTTTTCAATATTTGTTTCATTAGATTTTTATGTATTCTTATTTTCTAAAACAGTTTTTTCTACTTCTAAAACTAATTTTCTTAATATTTCTATATTGCTCAAAGATTGAGTCACTGTATACTCTGAAAAAACTAAAAAACTATCGGTATAATATAACTTATTACTATTTGAAATAACTAAATTTTCTTTTCATTGTAAATCTAATATTTTTCATTCACTTACAAATTCATCAAAGCATTTTATAAAAAATTTTAGTTGTTTTAATAGTTTTGGATTGTTTTTTAATAATTGAAATATATATCTTTGATTTTTTTCATAAAGAAAATCAACTTTAATTTCTATTGGACAACAAAAAGCAAAAATATCATTTCAAACTCATACAAATCATTGATTGGGAATTATATTTTTTAATTTTGATTTCAATAATTTATATTCTCCTTCAAAGACTTCGCTATTCATCCTTAGAAAAGCTTTTTTTACAAATAATCTAATATTTTCTCATTTTTCATTAATATAATTTAGCATTTCTCAAGTACAGTTAGTTCATCTTTGTTTATCCATTCTATGTCAAGTTGGATAGTGTTTTTGTGCTATTTTAATTAATATTTTTTTTGAAGGTATATTTGCATCCATAAAAATTTATTAAATTGTAAAGTTTTTTTACTTTAATTTTTTTTGCTATACACACATCCACAATAATTTTGTCTATAAATATTATTTATTTTAGTATATTCTATACTTCTTTTAAATCAATCATTTTTTTTGAAATCTAAAAATAGGAATTGTTCTTTATTTGTTTTGTTTAATTTAATTCAAGTTTCAAAAATTTTATTTTTATCTTTATGAGGTGAAATTGTTAGGGTAGTTGTATAATTTATTATACCTAATTTCTTCGCTTCTTCTAGAGTTCTTTTAAGTCTGAAATCATAACACTTTTTACATCTTTCTCATTTTTCTGGACAAACTTCAAGTCATTTTGTTTCTGTAAAATATGTTTCTGTATCATATTCTCATTCTATGTATGGAATATCCTCTATTTCACATACTTTTTTAAATGCTTTTAATCTCTTGTTATATTCTGATTTTGGATGAATATTTGGATCATACCAAAAACAAGTTATATCATATTGGTCTTTTAAATCTACTATTGGGATTGTTGCATCTGGTCAACAACAGATATGAAGTAATAATTTTTCTTTTTGTTCAAGTATCTTTTTTACGGGTTTATAACTAATTCTATGGATTCAAGTTACTTTGTTTGTTCATGTAAGATAATCTATATGTTTTTTTGTTCCATATCATTTGTGATTTTCTAGATTTAAATCAGGATATAGTAGGGAATAAGTACTAATAAGTTTATCTCTAAATACTTTTGCAATTATACTTGCAGCTCAGATCTCTAGTACTTTTCCATCTCAACCTATTACATAAATAGGGTCTTTTTCTAGTTCGCTAAATTTATATTTATCATTTCAATCAATGAGAACACTATCAATATCTTCTTTATTGATTTTTCTTAATAGTTCAATTAAAGCTCTTCTCATAGCCTCTTTATTGGCTTGTTTGATATTTACTTGATCAATCAAGTAGTTATCAACTATTCAAACTCCAAAGTATAATCCTGGGGTTTTATTTAACCCCGGGGTTGATAATGCAATAAGTTCTTCAAAAATCTCTTCTCTTTTTTTCTCAGAGAGTTTTTTGCTGTCATTAATTTTATCGAGTAATTTTTTTGATGGGAGATTATTTTTATCAAAAGTTAGAGCACATGCAACAACAGGTCATAACCATGGACCTCTTCATGCTTCATCAATTCAGATTTTATATTTTTTTGACATAAAAAAATCTAGGGGATATTGTCTCTAGATTAAATGTTTTATATATAAAGTCAAAAATTTTTGATATTAAGTAACTAATTTTTTATTACACACATATTTAGAATCTTTTGTCTTACTTTGTTTGGTCTAAAAACATAAGATAATTTAGTTTTTCATGCTTGACTTCTTCAGTGATCTTCAGAATCTTCAGCTGACATTGATCAATCTGTGTATATTTCAACAGTTCAATATCAAAATATATTACCAAGTAATCCACTTCTACAAGAGACTATTGATCTAATTTTTTCAGCAGGTAGATCTTTAAAATCTGAATCCAATAATCATTCTTGTTTATATGTAAAAATCCTTTTACATGTAAATATTGAGAAGTCGTATTTGTAGTCTAAAAAAACATAAAAAAATCTATATAGAACCAAAAGTCAAAATAATAAAACTGTCCGTACTAGTCATTTGTATAATAATTCGTATTCTTTAAAATATATTGCAAATGATAATATAGCAGTTGCAAAAAGTCAGTAGATGATTAAAGGGATAAATCATTTTAAAAATAGATAAGCAAAACATCTTTGAACCAATAATACATTATCAGCTCAATGTTTTTTTACTGCCTCTGCATATTCTTTTTCTTTAAATTTAGTATCAAAATTATTTAAGATTTTCATTAATTTTTTTGATAAAAATAGTATAGTTTATTATAATTAAAAATAAGATATTACAACTTTTTATTTTATATCATGAAACCTTTTTTAGAAGCCACTTTGTAAGTCTAGCATTTTTTTATATTTTCATCAAAGTTTTACTAGTTCACTATGGGTTCAATCTTCAATAATTTTTCAGTTTTCAATGTAGATTATTCTATCAGCATGTTTTACAGTTTGTAATCTATGGGCAATAATTATTACAGTTTTTCATTTAAATAGATTATAAAGTGCTTCAGAAACATCATCTTCATTGAAGCTATCCATTGCAGAAGTAGGTTCATCTAAAAAGATTATTTTAGGATTCTTAAGCATTATCTTTGCTATTGCAAGTCTTTGTTTTTGTCATCAACTAAGCCTTATTCATCTTTCTCATATCTCTGTTTGTAATCATTTTTCATATGTATAAACAAACTCACACTTTGCTAGTTTTAATACTCTTTCTAATTCTTCTTCCTCAAGATTTCTATCTATTGAATATGTCATGTTCTCATAAATTGTTCAATCGAAAATTGAAGGTTCTTGAGTCAGATATCAAATATGCTTATAATAACTTTTTAGTGATATCTTAGATAGACTTTGTCAATCAATAAGTATTTCTCAACTATTTTTATGTATGTATCAAGAAATAAGTTTTACTAAAGTAGTTTTTCCTCATCAACTTGGTCAAACGATTGCTAATTTGTTTCATCATTTTATTTCTAGATTAAAATCATTAAAAACATTTTCTTTAAAATATTTAAAAGTTAGTTTTTGTATATTTATATCTCATTTTTTAAATATAAACTCATTTCATTTGTCATATCATTTCATCATTGGAGCATCATCAAAAAACTCCCATAACTTTTCTACATCTACAAAAATTTGTGTAAAATCTACATATAAATTAATAAACTTTGTTAAAATCTGATCAAAGATATATGCAATTGACATTAAGGCTACAAATTCTCATAAATTTATAATGTTTCAAAATAATCATAAACTAAAAATCAAAATAACAAATATTTTGCTTCAATCAACAATAATTTTTGTTAAGAGGTTTGTCCAAACTCATAAGTCAACGACTTTGAAGTTTATAAGCATATTTTTATTTAAAGAATTTGATATATCTCTAGCTTCTTCTAATCATTTATCATTTTGCAAGATTTCAAATTTTGTCATCAATACTTTTACAAATCTTCTTGTAAGGGCTATATTTAA
>SAAG01000064.1 GCA_010119095.1 Candidatus Altimarinota bacterium | reverse complement strand
AAAACAAACTATTTGTATCCAATAAAATAAATTTGATATTATCTAAAAAAATAATAGAATAAATCTAATAAATTGTATTACTCAATTAACTATGAATATAAACATATTTCTCAATAAAAAAAATAAAATTAGTTGATTCACTTTCATCGAGCTAATTATTGCAATTACTATTATTGCTTTTTTATCTGTTCTATGATTTATATCATATAGTTGAAATATATCAAAATCAAGAGATTCAAATAGAAAGACAGAATTATCTGATATATATTCTATGCTTGATTTATACAAAACAAAATCATTATTACCTATTCCTGACAAGAGAATCGATATTTATTCAAGCTGAATCTTGTTATGATCTCAGTGATATTTATCAAATGATATACTTAGAAAAATATGATATAAATGACCTTGAAAAGATCCTTTAGATAATACATTTTATACATATTACTTAACTCAAGACTTGAGAAATCAATGATTATTGTGATTTTTAGAAAATGAAGAAAACTCAACTAGTTTAAATTTAGTTAACAAAACTTATGCAATTGATTATAAAAATAGATTCCCTGTAATATATTGAAAGAAACTTTGAATACTGGTAAATAAAGACAATATACCAATTCAAGAATTATCTCAATTTACTATAAATGGAACTCTTGAAATAAATACTTTACCTTCAGACTTTATAGCTTTTTTCAATAATAAAACTAGTGTAGTTAATTCTGTATGAGAATTGGATTGATTATATGGAACAAATATAGTTTGAATTTTATGAAATAGCTGTGAACAATATATAGAAGAAAGTGATTGAATTATGCTTAGATCAGGTTATTACCTAATAAACTCTGGAACATGAGTATATAGACAACTATGCGATATGTCATCTACTTCTGGAAGCTGAACTAGTGTAAGATCCATGACTTGTACATGATCATTACCTATAAATTCATTTGCAACAAAATGAAATACTTATCTACAATACTTTAATTGAATAGATTGGTGAACAGAGTTAACTTGGAATATAACATGAACTACCTGATGCGATTTTGATTGTAATACTTGATATTGATGGAGTTGAAGTATAAATTCATGTTTACAGATAACAAATTGATATTGTTGATTTCCAAACTGATTTCGGGCTCCTCCTACACCAACACCAGCTTGTATAATATGAAATGCCTCATTATTAGTATGATCATGACCATGGTCTTGGGATTGTGAATGAGAAAATTGATGATCTACTGCAAATTGTAGTACATTAGCTTCAAATACATGTATGGCATGAGGTTATGTAGATTTATGATGTATTGCAGAATAAACCAACTTAAATATTTTATTTATTAATTATATACTTATGTTTAAAGGTCTAGGTAAAAGTATAACTAAATCTTTGGTTATCTGAATATTTATATGAGTATGAATTCTTATAGCTTATGCTGAAGATATTGCTGAAGATATTATTGACTTAACTCAAACTGTTGATCCTTCTGATAAAATAAAAGCTCAGTGGTTTAATACAATAAATACATGAATTAATAGTATAAATAGTAAACTAGTTAATGTTTATAATAACTGAACAAATGTAGGAATCTGAACTAGTTCTCCAGAATCAAAATTACATGTAGATAATGGAACTGTTATAATAAGCACTAATTCATGATCTCCTCGTTTAAAATTAGTAAATACAAGTTTATGATCAGTTACTACCGCTCCATCATGGGAAATAGATAATGCATCTGATCTTTTTAGAATATTTCGTCAACCAAATATTAGTACAGCTTGAGTTGCTCATTTAGTAATAAACAATAGTTGAAGTGTCTGAATCTGAACAAGTACTCCTGAAGCAAAACTAGATGTTAGTTGACAAATTGTATGATGATTCTGAGGACAAACTTCATGATGAGTTACTGATTGGAATGATCTATCAAATTCTCGTTCATGAAACGGTTATACACTACTTCAATGAACATCTACAAACTGACCAGCAGTTGCTTGATGAAATTATTTTCACTCTTTAAATTTTGAGTTTAATAGTAAAAATTGAGCTGGTAATATTACCCAGCTTGCAATTCCTTATGGAAATGCAGCATCTCTAAATCAATCATTATATTTGAGAGGTCGTTATAGTTGAACATGGTCTAGTTGGGCAAAAATTATTTCTGAAAATACTTCGTGACTTGTAGGTATTTGAACAAACTCACCTTCTCAAAAACTTCATGTTGAATGAAACATATATTCAACTTGACAACCAACAATAAATAATGCTGCCCCTACAATATATTTTAAAGACACTGACCATAGGTCAGCCATGATTCATAATAATAATAATATTCTATATATCCTTCGTTGAGATGCTGTAAATAGTTCTACTTGGGCTGCTTATTGATGATATTGGCCATTAAATATAAACCTTGAAAATAATAATGCTCAATTTTGATGAGCAGTTTCTGCTCCTGGATGATTTGCTACTTCATCAGATTTAAGACTTAAAAAAGACTTAATTAAAATAGAAAATCCAATAACAAAGATTAAACAGTTAAACTGATACAATTTCACATGGAAAAATTCAGAAAAGAAAGATTTAGGAGTAATTGCTCAAGAAGTGGAACAAGTTTTCCCAGAATTAGTTTCAGAAAGTAAAAATGCATTGGGTGAATCTTACAAAACTGTAAACTATTGATCTTTAATAGCTCCTTTAATTGAGGCAATAAAAGAACAACAAAAAGAAATAGACGAACTTAAAAAAGAGATTAATAAAATTAAAAACTCTAGATAAATATATTTATTTATAAATATTATACTAAATTGTATTTATTATTTTAATTACAAAAAAAATGAAAAAAATATTATTTCTGACAATATTTATTTTGATATTTTCTTGATGTAGCAAATCAAATGATAATTCATATGAAAGTTTCTTAAATAAAATAAGTACAGAATATAAAAAAGATAAAAACTTTGATTCTTGTATGTCAAAAAGCATAAATACATGTTATGAAAGTTTAATAACTAACAAAGCTAAAAAAGTAAGTGACTATAAAATTTGTGAAGATTTATCAAATATAGAGTTAGTTAATGAGTGTAAAAAATTAATTATTATTGATAAAGCAAAGACTGAAAACAATCCAAAATTATGTGATTTATTAACAACTAATATTGATTTTTGTTATAAGCAAGTAATAAATTTTTTAGCTACTACTAAACTAGACTCAAAATATTGTGATATGTACAAATCAAGAATCACTAATTCATGAACTTGAATAACTAACATAAGCCTACAGGACTTAAAAATATGTAATGATAATATTGTAATGCAAAATGCTATAAATAACAAAGATATTTCCTATTGTAATAAATTAGAAGAAAAATATATGCAAGAATTGTGTAAAATAAATGTTTATCCTGCAAATGAAATATTACCTCCACAACCGCCTGTTCCTCCTGTAAATAATGCACAAATTATTAAATAATAATTATATTATCCTATCTTTATAAGCATTTTCACTTGCTTTTTTTATAAAAAGACTAAAATAAATACATTATTTTAGTCTTTATTTTTATATTATGTGAAGATGACCTACAGTTGAATGAAAAAAGAATATCTCAAATGCAATTAAACAAAAAGTATTTTCTCTGCATGCTAAACTTATATCTCTAGCTGCTGCAAAATGAAGTGATCCAAATCTAAATCCTGCATTGTATGATGCTCTTGAAAAAGCTAGAAAAGATAATGTACCAAGTGACAATATAGAAAGAGCTATAAAAAAATGATCTGGTGAAGATAAATCAAATGAACAAATTAGTCAGATTATTTATGAATGATATGCTCCAGGTGGAGTTGCAATTGTTATACAAGTACTAACAGATAATAAAAATAGAACTGCTTCAAATATAAGACATATCTTTACCAAGTTTGGTTGAAATATGTGAGAACCTGGTAGTGTAGCATGGATATTTCCAAGAAAATGAGTAGTAACTTTTCTGAAGTCAAAAGTAGATGAAAATAAAATAGAAGAGTTGATGTTTGAAACAAATGTAGATGATATACAAAAAGATGGTGAAAAAATAAAACTAATTTGTCCTCTTGATAATTTAAAAGAAGTAAGTGATTTTTTCAAATCTAAATGAGTAGAATTTGAAAAATCTACAGTTGAATATATCCCAAACAACGAAGTAGAAGTTACTGAATTTGATAAAGCTCTGAAGATTATAAAAATGACAGAGGCTTTAGACGAAGACGAGGATGTAGAAGATTATAGTCTAAATGCAATAATAAGTGATGCACTTGAAAAAGAAGTATATGATTTTATAGAAAAAAATACTTTCAAAACTTAATTCTATATAATACCCACTATCCACTAATTAATACTTTATGATTTGAACATTGATTTGACTAATAGCTTATATTCCAGTTACAGAAATAAAAATACCTGAAACAAAAGTTTCAGTTAGTATAGAATATTGTGAAAATCTTTATTTTACTGATTTTGAATTATTTGAAAATAATAGTTGCAATTTAGAATTAGTTGAAAAAAGAATAAGACAAGCAAAAGGGATAGAATAAGATAAATATAAAATAAAAAACGGTATTTATTTAAAATACCGTTTTTTATTTTATATCATTAATTTTCACTAATAAGCACTACTTAAGTATTAACTTATTATCTGAAACTTCAAAATTAACTCTAAATATACCGTTTTTATTTAATATAAATGCTTCCCCATCACGATATATATTGAAATCTATAATCTTATCTACTCAATCTATTTGTCATACATAAGTTAAAGTTTTTGTCTGATTAAAATTTGGAGAATTTGTTCTAAAAACCCGTATTCTATTGTTTAAAAATAAATACACATACTTGAGTTTACTTCCGACAATTATCCTTGGAGGAGTAGAATTTGGTTCTACATCATAATTTTTTGGAAGCTTATTTAATGTCAATCTCTCAATTCTATATATTGGACTTCTAAATACTTTAACCATAGTTAAATCTTTTTTTAATAGGTATATCCCTCAATCAAGAGCTATATCCATTATATTACTATGATTTTTTATATCTTGTTCTTCTATGTAAGGAGTTCATTTTTCAAAACTATCTCAAAATTTCTTGTGTTTATATATTTGATTACTTCAAGAAGATAAAGTATACAAGAATGAATTATATGTTTTTACATACTTGAAATCTTCCCATTTTGCTTGTCATTTGACATCAAATTTCTTAAAAAATCCAGTTTTATCAAATGATATAATCATACCATTTTTTGTAACTAAAAATATATCTGAATCAATAGCTACTATATCTACAAAACTATCCTTTCATATTTCCTTATAAACATATTCTTTAGGATTTTTTCATCAAATAATTGGTCATACAACACTATTATTTGTAATAGTATACAATGCTCATTTTAGGTTCAATATCTTTGTAGTTCAACTTGGTAATCATTTGTAAACAAGATTGTCAGTTCTTTCCTCAAATGTTTCTACTAAATTAAATTGTTTTTTAATTGTATTTATATCTTCCTCTATTTTCTCTAAATCACTTAGAAATAACTTTTTTTCTCTCAAAATATCTAATGTATCTTCAGCTTTTCTAAGATTTTCGCTAAATACAGCTTGATTACTTATATTTTCTGCAGCAAGCTTAACAAGGTCCTTAGTATTTTGAAGATCTTTTTTATAATCATTTATTACCTCTGCTTTTCATGTCTTTGTTACAATAGATGAAACAGTTGAGAAAAGTATAAAAAAAGATACTATTATTCACAAAAAAAGTATTACTGATCTAATTGATTTCTTTTGTAATAAAATTTTGTCTTTTGCTAGCATATATAAAGCCATTGTTTTTTTGACAAAATTGTTATCTAATAATTTGTAAAAAAAGTTATTTACACAAAACATTTTCTCTCATGATGCTTCTTTATAATAAGAATTTCTTATAACAATAAATCCAATATTGTTATCTATCTTTTCTTCTCTTAGAGTAACTTCAATATTGTTTGTAATATCATCTACATTTGATACATCAATAGAATCAAGAATATCAGATCTAGAAATATGATGCAGTAATCTATCACTACACATAATAATAAGCTCTTCATTACCTATATCTCAATTTGAAATATATAAAAACTCTTTTTTATTTTCATCTTTATCTGTTATTTCTAGTACCTCTTTATCTTTCTTAACTAAGTAGCATGATGGAGTTCAAATAGTAGAAAATATAATATCTTTTTCGTTTAGTATAGCTATTATAATACTTAATTCTCAATCAATTCATCATTCTTGTCTCCAAGATTTAATAATAGAATTTGTATTTTCAAGTGCTATACTTAAATCTTTATAAGCAGAATCTTTTGAAATTTTTCATATAATATTATCAATAAGTCTACCAAGAATAATCTCAGAGAATTTTTTTTCATCAGTATCAACAAGTATAAAACATGTCAGATTTGTGTCTAGTTCTATAGTCTTTAAAATAACATCATTCTTCTTTTTTAGGTCAAGTTTTTTTGATGATACTTCAATCATAATAATTGAAAATTAGATAATAAAACTAAATAAAATTAATTCATACATCGTAGAGTATTTTAAGATTTGAAACTTTTTTGTCAAATAAAAATTGTAAATGATAATTGCTAAATACTGTATTTTATCTCAAAATCATAAAACTTTATTCACACTTTTTTAAATTTATTTTGAACCTCTTGATTTATAATATCATCAAGTAGCAAAACTTCTGATTTAATAATAGGTTTATTAACTTTAATTATAATAGATTTTCCTTTTAATTGTATAGAAACTAGATATGGAACAATATCCAATTTTTTCTCTTGCTTAAAAACCTCCACTATAGAGTTCCAAACTAGAGATTTGATTGTCATATCTTGTAGATTTTTATTATTTATTGATTTATTTAAGTACATAACTTTTAGATTACAATTACAAATTCCCCTTTTTGTTTTTCTTTTTTACTATAAATTTCTATTGCTTCTTTTATAGTTACTCTATTAAATTCCTCAAATTTCTTTGTTAATTCACGAGCTAC
>SAAG01000183.1 GCA_010119095.1 Candidatus Altimarinota bacterium | reverse complement strand
TGGTAGATTTCTAAGTAGAGATCCAATTGATATATCTGATGATGTTAATTTGTATACTTATGTTGGGAATAATCCAGTGATGTTTGTGGATAGGATGGGGTTGGAGAAAGTGTTGATAATAACTTGAATACCAACAGATGATTCTCAAATATCATGATTTAATTTAACAGCTTGATATCAAATAGAAAAAGCATTTGAAAGATGAGTAAAATGGGAAAATATAGTACTTATAAATTGAGTTATGACACCGGAGCAGTTTAATGATACAATTAAACAATATTTATGAGATATAAAAGAGATAGTATATATAGCACATGGAACTCAAGGAAGTACATGAGATATAACAGCAGACAATATTTCTAAATTAAATCCAATAAAGGTAGATTCAAATGATAATCCATTAATAACATTGATATCTTGTAATACATGAAAATGAGAAAATAGTATTGCACAACAGATAAGCAATCATTTAGATGTAAATGTAAATGCTCCAAATGATTTTGTTACTGTTTATGAAGAAAGTGACTTGGATTTAAAAGATTTCAATAGAAAAGATTTTTTTAATGCACTTTTAAAACACGATTTATGAGAACCAACTTTAAAAATATGAAATTGGTTAAAATTTAGTTCTAAATAGTTTATTTTTATTACTTTTAAAATATGGAAATTATTTTATTTGCTTTATTAGGAATGTTTTTTGAATTTTGTTTTTCTAGAAAAGAGTACAATAAAAAAATAATTACAAAAATATTATATTATATTTTATTATTATTTATTATTACTATTTTTGAAATTGAGTTTAGAGAAGTCCTATTGGAAACAATTTATTTATATTGAATTCAAGAATATACATTTGGTTTTCGATCTATATTAAATATATCTATTATTTATATATTAGTTCCGATGATTGTTATTTTTATTAGATTAAAATTAGAAAAAATAAGTTTTAATAAGAATTTTTTTAGAAGATTTAACATATATTTGTTAATTTATGTTTTAGCTTTCGTTTTAACATATATAATTTGACATTATACATGAATAATTACATTTAAAGAATCATTTCTTTAGAAACTAGTAAGTATTTGATATCTGGTTATATTTTTCTCCAATCAAACATATGATGTACTCACAATGGAAAACATAGACTACAAAACCAGAAAAATCCAAGAAAAATATGTAAACAACAAGTGAGTAACAAAGATAAGAACTATAAGAGAAGAGTACACAGAAACAAATACCTACTACTATGAAAAAGATGAAAAAGGATCAATAACAAAGATAACAGACAAAGACTGAACAACAATCGAACAGTACCTATACGATGCCTACGGTACACCATACACAAAA
>SAAG01000063.1 GCA_010119095.1 Candidatus Altimarinota bacterium | reverse complement strand
AAACAAAATCTAAACTTAAAATGAAAGGATTTACCTTATGTTGTAAATTCTTGAGAATCAGTAAATTGTAGCGATATTGAATATCTTTTACCAGATGAAGATACAACAGAAAAATATGATTTCAATCCTTCATTTAATATAGTATCTGTTGTAAACTTAGCTGATTTAACAAAACCAGTAAAAAATAAAGTAGTGTTTTGAGATGTAAGAGAAATACATATGAGTTTAGATTCATTGTATCTTACAAGTTATTTGTATACAAAGTATGATTTTAGATGTGGTCCTGGATTTATGTGTCCTATGATGTGGTATCCAAGAGGTGAGAATACTCTAGTTCATAAATTTGATATAAAAGATGATGCAGATTTAGCTTATAAAGATAGTGCTGTAATCTCTGGGAATCCATTGACTCAGTATAGTATGGATGAATACAATAACAATTTTAGAATTATAACAAGTTCTTGGTATCCAGAAAGATGAACTAATCTATTTGTACTTGATAAAGACTTAAATTTAACTTCTTCTTTGACTTGATTAGCAAAGGATGAAAATTTCCAAGCCTCAAGATTTATAAAAGATAAGTTATTTTTAGTTACATTTGAACAAATTGATCCACTTTTTGTAATTGATTTAAAAGATGTTACTAAACCTACTATTTTATGAGAATTAAAGATACCAGGGTATAGTACATATTTACATCCTTATGATGATAATCATCTTATTGGATTATGATATGACACAAAAACTAATCAGTGGGGAGGTACTCAAACTGCTTGAGTAAAACTTGATTTATATGAGATTAATTATGATAAAAAGTGTGGAGATACAAATCTTACAGCAGATGAAAAGAAGTGATGTGATGCTGGAACTTATAAGTGAATTATAGTAAAACAAAAATATACTAATACTATTGGAACTGTATGAAGTTACAGTGAAGCATTAAATAATCCTCGTATGTTTGTATGGAATAGTTCAAAGAAAATGTTATTCTTACCTGCAAATATATATGGTTCATTTGATGAAACAACATATAGATACAAAGATTTTTACAGTGGGTTATTTGTTTTCAATATAGATAAAGATAAATGAATAAAAGAGTTATATAGAACTACACATATTGATAATTCGATATTTGAAGCAGAAAGAAAAAAAGAATGTGATACTTATATCTCACAAATAAATAAAGAAAACACATGTACAAAATTATTAGACTGAACAACATATTGTCCAGAAAGATATACATATGTACCAGAATATTGTTATGAAGGAGCAAGTATATCAGACTATGTTGCACAACAAAGTTGGAAGTATGGTAACTATTTTGTAAAAAGAGCATTATATATATGAGATAATTTTTACTCAATTTCTGATAATAAAATTAAATCAAACAATATCTCTACATTTGCAGATGTTTGAACTGTAGAATTAAAATAAAAACAAATAAATAAAAATAAAATATAAATAATCTATTTTAAAAAATAGATTATTTATATTTTTATAAGTATTTTTATAACAAAAAATAGTGACTTTTTAGTTTATTTTACAAAGTGCAAGAGAATTTATAAAAAAGATTTGACTTATATATTTTTTTATATAGACTATCTCCACACTTTTATAAAAAAGTATTTTCTATGTCTAAACAAGAAGAAAAAATTGAGGTTGAGTGAGTTATAATTAAGTCACTCCCAGGATTGGTTTTTGATGTTCAATTACCAGACGATTTTTGATGACAAATTGTAAAATGATACCTTAGCTGAAAGATGAGAAATAATTTTATTAAACTTATTGAATGAGATAAGGTTTTAATGGAATTAAGTCCATATGATTTAAATAAATGAAGAATAGTATTTAGGAAAAAATAATTTATTTCTTATAAGAAAATTATGAAAGTAAGACCATCTGTTAAAAAAATATGTAATGATTGTAAAATCATAAGAAGAAAAGGGGTTGTAAGAATTATATGTAAACACCCAAACCATAAACAAAGACAAGGATAAACAGTGAATAATGAATAATGAATAATGAATAATTAAAGAAAACTTTAAATTCAAATTCATAAATCATTAATTGTTAATTATTAATTATTAATTGTTAATTATAAAAAATATGGCAAGAATTGCTTGAGTAAATTTACCTAATGGAAAACATGTTGAGATTGCTTTGACTTATATTTACTGAGTTTGAAGATCTCTTTCTAATGAAATTTTGGCTAAATTAAAGATTGAAAAAACAAGAAAAATAGAAACTTTGGAGGAAAAAGAATTAGACTTGATAAGAGATGAAATTAAAACACATTTGGTTGAATGAGATTTAAGAAGATTTGTTTCTTCTAATATAAAGAGATTACAAGAAATCAATTGTTATAGAGGACAAAGACATAGTAAAAAATTACCAGTTAGAGGACAAAGAACAAAAACAAATGCAAGAACAAGAAAATGAAAAGCTCTTGCTGTAGCATGAAAGAAGAAATAATATTTAAGTTTGGTATTAAAATTTATAATTTAAAATTTATTAAATGGCAAATGCAGTAAAAAAACCTAAGAAAACAAAAAAGATTGTTCAAAAATGACAAGTACATATTTTAGCATCTTTTAATAATACTTTAGTTAGTGTTACAGATGAAAAAGGAAATGTATTGACATGGTCTAGTGGTTGATTAGCTTGATTTAAATGAGCTAGAGAAGCTACTCCATATGCTGCACAAATGGCTGCAGAACAAGCTGTTTCAAAAGCTAAAACTATGCATTCTATGGAAGTAGTTGATGTATATATAAAATGAATTTGAGCATGAAGAGAACAAGCTATTAGATGAATTGTAGCAGGATGAGTAGAATTGAAAGCTATATTTGATATAACTCCAGTTCCACACAATTGATGTAGACCTAAAAAACCAAGAAGTTTATAAAACTGTTAAGTTTGGAATGATAAATATAAAATAAGTTCCACAATATACAATTAAAATATATAATTTATAATTTATAATTCTTTTATGAGATATACTTGACCAAAGAAAAAATTATGTAGAAGAGAAGGTATTAATCTGTTTTGAACAGAAAAATACGATTTAGATAAATCAAAAAAGACTGTACTTAGATCTAGAAAAACTAGTGAGTATGGAGTTCAGCTTAGAAAAAAGCAAACTGCAAAAAGGATTTTTGGATTATCTGAAAAACAATTCTTTTCTTATTATACAAAAGCATTAAAGAGTAATACAGAATGAACAACTTGAGAAAAAATGTTGAGAATGCTGGAATTAAGAATAGATAATGTAGTTTATAGAGCAAATTTTGCGAGAACTAGAATGCAATCTAGACAATTTGTGAGTCATGCACATTTTAAATTAAATTGAATTAAAGTAGATATACCATCGATTGCTTTAAAGATAGGTGATGTTATAGAATTAAGGGATAAATTAAAAGAAAGTCCTCTTTATAAATCTTTATTCGAAGAATTAGAAGAGTTTTCTAAGCAAAATAAAGGAAAGGTTTCAAATTCAGCTTGGATTGATGTAGATCCAAAAAATTTGAAAATTACAATAAAATCTGTTCCTGAAAAGCAAGATTTTGATCAAATTATCGACATACAAAAAATCATAGAATTTTATTCTAAATAATAAAATCTTTATTTTTATAATTCAAAAAAGCATGCATATCATACACAAAGAAATCGGGGTACCTAAAATTTTGGAGCAAGAAAACTGAGTTAATTCTTCTAAATTCGCAATTTGACCACTTCCTAGATGATACGGTATAACTATAGGAAACTCACTTAGAAGAGTTTTGCTATCTAGTATTCCTTGAACAAGAGTAACTTGAATAAAAATTAAATGAATAAGCCATGAATATACAACTCTACCATGAATAAATGATAGTATAATAGATATAATGTTAAATTTTAAAGATTTAGTGTTAGATAAAAAAGAGGTTTGAATAGAATGGTTGAAATTAACTAAAAATAAAGCATGAGTTGTAACTGCAGCAGATATAAAAGCTCCAGCATGAGTAGAAATAGTAAACAAAGATTTATATATAACTAAAATTGATAAAGATTGAATTAATTTAGATATTGAGATAAGAGTAGAAAAATGAGTTTGATACCTAAGTGTTGAAGAGTTAAAGGAAAGAGAAGAAGATTTAGATGTATTACATATTGATGCAAATTTTTCTCCAGTAGTAAATGTTAAATATGAAATACAAAGTACAAGATTTTGAAATATATTAAACCTAGACTCTTTGGAAATTGAAATAACTACAAACTCTTTGTTATCTCCAGTTCAAGCATTAAAATTTTCTTGAGATATGTTATCTTCGTATTTCTCTATATTTAATGAAGAAGCTTTACAAGTTGAATGACATTTTATTTGAAGTGTGAAAGATTTAATTAATAAAGAGAAGAAAGAGATTAAAGAAGAACTAGAAAAAGAAACATATACTCCAATAGAGATTATGGGACTTTCTCCTAGAACTTTAAATGCACTTATTAATTGAAGTATCCTTTCTATTGAACAATTAACAAAATGTACTGAAACAAAATTGTCTTCTATCAAATGATTTGGTAAGAAAGCAATGACAGAGATTAAGGATTCATTAGGGGAAAGATGACTAAAATTATTATGAGATGAGTAAAATAATTTGGACTATATCCGAAATTAAATTATTAATTATTAATTGTTAATTATTATGAGACATAGATGTAAAAAAAATCTTAAGTTTAACGGAAAAGATTTTCAACAGAGAAAAGCATTAGAGAGAAGTTTAGTTACTAATTTCTTTTTGCACAAAGCTATTAAAACTACAGAAAAAAGAGCAAAATTTATCGTTCCTATGATAGATAAGCTTATAAATGTAGTAAATACTAAAGACCAAATGAATGCAATAAGACAAGTTAAGACTATTGTATTTACTAAAGAATCTTCTTTAGAATTATTTAAAAACATTGCTCCAAAATTTAAAGGTAGAACTTCTGGTTTTACTAGAATAACTCCTATAAAATATAGAGACGGAGACAATGCAAAAGTAGTATTACTTGAATTAGTTTAGTTTTTTAAGAAAGTTTAAATGAAAACTATTAACCCAAAACAATTAGAAACAATAGAAAGAAAATGGTTTATCGTAGATGCAAAATGACAAACATTAGGTAGAATTGCTACAAAAATAGCAATGGTATTAAGATGAAAAGAGAAAGTTAACTTTGCTTCTTATGTAGACAATTGAGATTATGTTATTGTTTTAAATGCTGATAAATTTAATGTGACTTGAAATAAATTAAGTGACAAGATGTATTACACACATTCTTGATATTTAGGTTGAGTTAAAGAAGCAAATTTATCACAATTATTAGTAAAAAAACCAACAAAAGCTTTAGAATTGGCTGTTAGTTGAATGTTACCAAAAAATAAACAAAGAGCAAATATGCTTGCTAGATTGAAATTGGTTACATGATCTGAGCATAATTTTTCTGCTCAAAAACCACAAGAATTAAAATTATAATTTAATAAGTATTATTTTTATGAGTAATAAATATATCTATTCTACATGAAAAAGAAAAACAGCTACTGCTCAAGTTAAACTTTTTGAGTGAAATAAAGAATCAACTATAAATTGAAAAAAAGTTGGTGAATATATTACAAGAAAAGATTTATTTGATACAGTGTTTTCACCATTGAAACTATGTAAAGTTAAAGATGATTTTTTCTTTGAAATAGAAGTTGCTTGATCTTGAATTTCTGCTCAATCTCAAGCTATAAGACATGGATTAGCAAGAATTCTTGCGACAAAACAAGAAACTTTTAAAAAGATATTAAAGTCTGCTTGATTATTGACAAGAGATGCTAGAATTGTAGAAAGAAAGAAACCAGGTAGACATAAAGCCAGAAAAGGAATTCAATGGTCTAAACGTTAGTGAACAATGAATAATTATTATTGAGAATACATTTTTGTATTTAAGATATTAATTATTAATTATTAATTTTTAATTATTATAAGATGCCTACTATTAATCAATTAGTAAAGAGAAGTAGAAAAGACAAAGTTGTAAAAAGTAAAGCTCCAGCTTTACAAGTTACAAAAAATTCTATCGCTTGAACAATAAATACTACTAAAAAAGGTAATCCCCTAAAAAGATGAGTTTGTACAAAAGTTACTACAATGACTCCTAAGAAACCAAATTCGGCTCTTAGAAAAGTTGCTAAAGTTAGACTTACAAACTGATATGAAGTAAATGCATATATTGGATGAGAAGGACACAACTTACAAGAACACTCTGTAGTAAATATCAGAGGTTGAAGAGTAAAGGATTTACCATGAGTAAGATACCATATAGTTAGATGATTACTTGACTGTGAATGAGTAAAAAACAGAGGTCAATGAAGAAGTCTTTATGGAGCAAAAAGACCAAAAGCAAAAAAATAAAAACAAATAGTTTTTAAAACATAATATTTATTTTTTACCTCGGAGTAAGTTAGCAATTACTGAACATACGAGAAATAATTTTAATTGTTAAATAATAAAAAATGGATAAGACACAAAACCTACAAGAAAAATTTACAAATTACATAATGCTAGATTGAAAGAAAAGTGTAGCATTGGTACTTATGGATAAGACTTTTGAAGAGATTAAAAAAAGAGGACAAAAAGATCCTAAAGCTATTTTTACAAAAGCTCTAGAAAATGTAATGCCAAAAATAGAGGTAAGACCAAAAAGAGTTTGAGGTTCAATCTTTCAGGTTCCACAAGAAGTTAAACCTCAAAGACAATTGTTTTTAGCATCTAAATGGATTATAAAAGCAGCTAGAAGTAAAAAAGGTTGATCATTTGTAAAATTTTTAACAAATGAATTAATAGATGCAGCTAATGAAACATGAGATTCAGTAAAAAAGAAATTGGATGTATACAAGATGGCTGAAGCAAATAAAGCATTTGCAAGATTTGCTAATAAATAGAACAAATTAATTAATAATGAATAATGAATAATGAATAATTAAGGATAAACTTTATAATTCAAAATCATTTAAATTATTAATTATTAATTATTAATTTTTAATTAAAAAAATATGGCTCACAAGAAAGCTCAGTGATCTACATCAAACGGTAGAGATTCCCAAGCCAAAAGACTTGGAGTAAAGGTATATGGATGACAAAAAGTAAT
>SAAG01000062.1 GCA_010119095.1 Candidatus Altimarinota bacterium | reverse complement strand
AATAAACCAAGCAATAACAATTTTTTTATTACAAACTCACAAATTGATTCTATAAAAGAGGAACTAAAAGATAACACAAATATATATTATTTTACAGCTGTTTGAAATCCTACATGAGAAAAAATAAAATATAATGATTTATATGATGTGATGAAATATATTATTTCTATTGATCAAAATGCTATTTTTATCCTTGATAATGTATATGTTGGATTACTTAAAAAAGAATCATCAAAAAATATGTTCAAAGATATATTTGATAACAAAGATGTTTTTGAAAGAACAATATTTTGTGAAAGCTTATCAAAAACTCTTTGAACTACAGGTATTAGATTAGCCTGGATTTGGACTGTAAATAAAGAACTTAGTTTAATGCTAAAGAAAAATATCATACTAAAAAAAGCATGATATTCTAAGATATTGGATCAGTTAGTTTGTAATTTACTTTGAAACAGAGAAGAAATAATAAAATTTCAAGAACTAGAATTTGAGTTTATATCAAATCAAAGACTAAGATTTATGGATTATATAAAGAGCAATTATTCTCATTTTTTTGATTTTGAATCAAGTTCAAGTATAGAAGATAGAGAATGAATTTATGTATTATTAAAAATAAAACCAGGATATAACTATATATCTATTTTTGCTCAGACACAGATTATAGGAGTAGGTATGAGTTTAAGTGATTGAGACTATATCAGATATTCTTTTTGAAATACTAACTATTTTTAAGATATATCATTTTCAAATGGATTTAGAGGAATCTCTTCTAAATCTTTTTTTATGCTATAAAACTCTCTTGAGATAGATTTCTTGAAAATTCTACCTGATTTATATAGCTTTTTATTATTGATATCAAAAAAATATATATCTCAGTTTATTTTATATGTGGAGTATAGCTTTTTATCAAGTCATATTTTAGGATCACTTATATTTAAATGTCTTCATTCAAATTTATTTGATTTTATGCTATCTCAATCTTTTACTAATAAACAACATTTATCTCATTTGTATTTAACAAATACAGGTTTTCAACTATCAAATCTACTAAATATCTCTGAACTTTTTGTAGGTCTGATACGAGTTTTTACATTTTGTAAATATTGGATTGCTTTTACTTCTCAAGAATTATTTATCTCATAGTAATGATATCAATTTTCATCTTTAAATCTAAATATATTATCAAATCATTCAATAGGCTTATATTCAGATACATTTTCAAAAATCATCATTTTTTTATACTCTTTTGATAGTATTTCTATGGTTTGTTTTCATCATTCTAAATTCTTAACAGCAAAAGTTAATCAGTTTTTTATTGTAATTGAATCATATTCAGGTCTTAATTTTTCACTTAATATTCTATTTTTTTGATCATCATCTTCAAATTTTTGTAATCATTTTTTTCATCAAATAGCACTATAAACTAGATTTCAATCATAATCACTTATGTTTGGAATATCTCTGATATTATCAATTCTTCAAATTACTTTAAATTCATTTCACTCAAATTTTATATATTCTCAATTGTATCATTTTTCTCACTTAGAAATTCAGCAAAATGTTCAATTTCTTCTATACTCTAGTTTCTCATATTTTTCAGGGAGAACATATTTTGCTCAACTATTTGAAGTTATAATTAATCATCTTTTGTTATCTATTCTAAACTTAAAAATTCTATTATTGTTTCAATTTGATTGATTTCAATTACTTATTTCTTTTATCTCATCATAATCAAAATCTATCACAAATGGATAATTATTTAATTCTTCTATAACATATTCAACAAATTTTGATGTGGATGCTTTTCACTCATCATTATAAAGAAATGTATCTATAAATTTTTTATTTGTTTCAAGAGTAAGTATTCAAACTTTTGAAAGTATCAATTTTCATAAATCATTATTTTCGTTATTTTGAAAAAATGAAATTAATTTATCACGATTATTTTTAGAAATAGGGTATCATTGAGAGAAAAAATCAAATATGTTGCTTAAGGGACTTTTTTGATTTTTATAATTTTTTGATTCAACTAATTTAATAATTCTTAATGCAGTTTCAGAAGTAAGAGTATCCATTTTATTAAAACAAAATTCTTTTGATGCTACTTCTTGAATTCAAGAAGTTTCTTCTGATTTTATTGTTTGTTTCATATATAAATTAAGTTATAAACCATATCATTATACTTAAAATATTTGCAAGTCAATAAAATATATTAATATTCTATATTTTTCCGTATAAATATTTTTTTGTTATAATTTACTATAAAATTACTATGAAAAAGTAATAAATTATATATAATACTGTATAAATTAATATTATTTTTATGGAAATTATTTGTAAGATTATATTTTACCTAAGTTATACTCCTTTAATTTTTTTAGGATATTTTTTTTATAGGTTACAAAAATATTGAGTTAGTGATAATAAAATATATATTTTTTATTTAGTTTTATCTTTGATATTTATTTATTCTAGATTTATAGAAACTCATATTATTAGAACTCAATATAATAAAATAGATGTCTCTATAAAAGCAAAAATAGTGGTTTTATCGGATTTGCATTTGTGAATTTTTAAAGATGAAAGATATCTGGCAAGGGTAGTAAAAAAAGTAAATAAAATTGAAAATATAGACTTTGTGATTATCCCTTGAGATAGTATTTACTATGCTAAAAAGAGTGATTTAGATAAATTATTTAAGCCACTAAGTCAAATAAATAAACCTATTTTTATTACACTAGGAAGTCATGATTTTGAACCAAAAGATATAACAAAAGATGATTTGATAAATTTATTTAAAAAACATAATTTAATACTTTTAGATAATCAAAGTTATAAGCTTGATAAGTTAAACTTAAGTTTATTATGACTTTGAGATAATGATATGTATGATGATGAAATAGAATTGATTAATAATTTCAAAAAAGAAGATAATTTGTTAGTTATTGCACATAATCCTGATACAGTTTCATGATACAAAAATAATGATATTCCCAAGCTTACTATCTCAGGACATACTCACTGATGACAAATTAGATTACCTTTTATATATAAACATGTAATCCCATGTGAGTGAGATTTTGATCAAGGATTATATAATCAAAACTGAAATAAACTTTTTATAAGTTCATGACTTGGAGAAGTATTGTTATCAATGAGACTTTTTATTCCTCCTGTTATTGATGTCCTGGAATTAAGGTAAAATCTCCTTTAATATCATCTCTGTAATTATTTCTTTTTCAAGTATTTCATCATTTTTCACACAATCAATCACTGTCCAATCATATTTTTTTGCAATGTAAATTGCAGTATTATAGGCATCTTTGATATGATTTTCATCTTCTTCGTGAAGGTCTTTATTTTTGTCTCATTTTATATAAGCTCTTTTTTCTTTTTTTTCTACAAGTTTATTTGCCACGAGTGGTTTTACATCAAGAAATATTACTTTATCTGGTATTGGAATCTCAAGTATATCAAATTCAAGTTCTATAAGCCAATCCAAAAAATTATCAATCTTTTTTAATCTTTTTTTCTCATCTTTTCATTTTATCTTTCAAGCTTGATGAACCATATTTGATGAAACATATCTATTAGCCAATATGTAGTCATATTTTTTATATTCTTTTTTTAGTTTAAAGCTTGAATCAAATCTATCAAGCGCATAAAATAAAGATGCTGTTTTTGCAGAAACATCTTTCCCATATTTTCAATTTAAATACTTTTCAACAAATACAGCTCATTTTTTACCATATCTAGGATAATCAATTAATTTAACTTTTTTTCAAGCTAATTCCAATTTTTCTTTAAGTAATTTAATTTGAGTTCATTTTCAACTTCAATCAATTCATTCTAGGACTATAAACATATATTATAAGAGTAAAAGAGTAAAAGAGTAAAAGAGTAAAAAACAAACTTTTTATACTTTTTACTTATGAATTTTTCAGCTATTTACAATTATATTTATTAAGAAAAATTTACAAATATAAAAAATAAAATTACAAACAACACAAAAAATAATAATGGCAAGATTAAATATTAGAAATAAAAAAAATTAAATGTTATAATTGATAATAATTTATTTAGAAAACCAAAATAATAATGATAGATAATAAAGAAATTTTGGAGTGAATGCCTGTACAAAAGACTGTTTGAGATGTAGTTGAATATGTTTGAACTATTTTTTCAAGAGCTTTAGAAAGGGGGGCTTCAGATATACATATAGAACCTACTGAATTTTTCTTGCTTGTAAGATTTCGTCAAGACTGAGATTTCTTTATCATTGATAAGTTAGATAGAGAAAATATATCTCCAATAATTACAAGACTTAAAGTATTAAGTAAGGTAAAAATAGATGAAAATAAAAAACCACAAGACTGAAAGATTGTTTATTATTATAGTAAAGAAAATAAAAATATAGATATAAGAGTTTCGACACTACCTACAGCTTTTTGAGAGAAGGTAGTAATGAGAATACTTAAGCCAGATGCAACTCTTACATGTATAGAAAGACTTTGATTTATAGATGTAAATCTAGAAAAAGTAAGAGAGGCATTGAAATCAAGTTATTGAATAATACTAGTAGCTTGACCAACTTGATCATGAAAATCTACAACACTATTTTGAGTATTAAAAAACTATAACCCACTTGAATACAATATTTCTACACTTGAGGATCCGATAGAGTACAATATAGAATATGTTAACCAATCACAAGTTAAACCTGAAATTGGTTTTACCTTTTCAACTTGATTGAGGTCACTAGTTAGACAAGATCCTGATATAATAATGGTATGAGAAATAAGAGATAAAGAAACTGCAACTTTAGCTGTAGAAGCCGCTTTGACATGACATTTGGTATTATCTACAATACATACCAATTCAGCAACTGCAACAGTACAGAGACTTATAAACATGGGTGTAGAAACATTTTTGTTAGCTTCAGCTATGAGAATGGTAATAAGCCAAAGACTTTTAAAGAAAATGTGTCAAAATTGTAAAAAACCAAAAGATGTTAATCCTGAAGTATTGAAAAAAGTAAGAGATTTTCTTTATCCTATAATGGATAAAGCAGAGGTAGATAATCTAGTATTTTATGAATGAGAATGATGTGAAAAATGTCATAATACTTGATTTAAATGAAGGCTTTGAGTTCATGAAGTTTTGATAGTATGATCATATTTAGAAGATTTGATACTTAAAAAAGCCAGTGCAAATGAAATGGCTGAATTAGCAAAAAAACATTGAATGGTAACTATATTACAAGATGCTCTAATTAAAGCTGCAATGTGATTAACTACTGTTGATCAAGCTATACAACTTATTTAAATATTTTTATTTATGATGCCAGAAGAAAAAAAATGATCTATCTTTAATAAATTTTTTTGAGGAACAAAAGAAGATACTGATAATATATCTTGAGGTATTGATAATTCAGTAGATGATTTTGATACTTGAATTAGTTTGATTGATTCTTTTATAAAACAAAAAGATTGGAAAAAAGCTACAAAAGCTATTGATCAATTAAGAAAAAATGAAAAGAAAAACACAAATACTTTATTAAAGAATTCCCAAGAAGATAAAAAGGACTCAATAAAAAAATTGCATTTAAATAAACTTGAAGGATTACTTGATTATGAAAAAAATATTGAAAATCTAATTAAAAAAGAAAAGGAAGATAAAAAATCAAAAATATTGGATGATAAAATTATTTACATTAAAAACAGATTTGATTATTATATAAAATCTGGTAACTATAAAAAAGCAAGAGATGTACTCGATAGTTTTTATCAAAAAAACAGAGACGAAAATAAAGTTTCTGAGTTTTATAATAATGAAATAGTTATATTTGATGATTTAAAGACAGAAAAAAAATGATTTTTTAGTTTTTTATCAAATAAAAGTGAAAATAAAAATGATAAAGATGAAAATAAGTCAATAAATAAAGAAATTATTGAAGAAAAAGTTGAA
The DNA here is from genome assembly GCA_010119095.1 of Candidatus Altimarinota bacterium. Classification (GTDB taxonomy): domain Bacteria; phylum Patescibacteriota; class Gracilibacteria; order BD1-5; family UBA6164; genus Altimarinus. The sequence goes on along the minus strand of SAAG01000062.1, from coordinate 1,220 downwards.
GAAGTCAAGGAAGAAAAGATACAAGTAAAAGAAAAGAAAGTCTGATTTTTTTGAAAAATGTTTTCAAAATCTGAAGAAAAACCAAAAGTAAACAATTTTGATTCAGCAATTAAGCTTATAGAGTCTTTGATAATTTCAAAAGATTTAGACAAAGCTAGATCATGATTAAATCAAATAAGAAAAAAAGAAGAGTGAGCATACTCTATTTTAAGTGATGAAATCAAAAAGAAAAAGGAATGAATTTATAATTCAAGGTTAAAAACCATTGATAGTTTATTAAATAAAATTACTGAGGAAGAAAAATTTTTAGATACTTCAGCTCCAAAAGAAGAAATAAGTAATATAAAAGAAGAAGTAATTGAGGAAATTAAAGAAGAAAAACCATTAGAAAAAGTGCAAGATCCTATAGAAAGTCAGGAAGCAAAAGTAGATAAAGAAGTTTTAACACAAGAAGTAATTGAAGAAACTAAAGCAGTAGCTTTGGATGGTAATAATGAAATAAGTAAAGAAAATATTGAGAATAGTGTAGTTGATACTACAGTAGAAAAAAATGAAGAAGTAAAAAAATTATGAATAAGTGAGTTAAATAATAAAAGTTTAGATGAAGATATTAAAAAACCTGAAACAGGTGAAATAGTTGAGAATAAAAATTTTCAAGAAAATCAAGTAGTAAATAGTGATGCTAAAAGCAATGTAATAAATAATGATTTAAGTGAGCCTAATCAACCAAAATGAGACGGACAAAAAGTAATGTTAAAAGATGATGAGATTGTAATACAAACTGACAACAAGGAGGAAGTAAAAACTTTTTTTAGTAAATTTTTTAATAAAGATGCTAAAAACTTGGATAAAGTAGCAAGCCTTATGGAATCTTTGATGAATATAAAGGATATAGATAAAGCAATTTCAACTGTTGAAGCTGTAAAGAATATAGATTGAAAAAATGTTGTTATAAGTGAAAATAATTGAGTAAGTCAAATTAATAGTAATCAGATTATAACTGATAAAGTCGATGCTAATACACAAAATGTAATTTCTGATAACACTAACCCTATTATTGAAGAACCCAAAAAATGAGAATTAAAAGTAGAAAATAAAGAATTGATTTTAAAACAGGAAGAAGAAAAAAGAAAAGAAGAAGAAAAGAAGATTAATGTTCTTGAAATAAAGGATTATGATTGAGCTATAAAATGAATTAAATATTTTATTAGTATCAAGGA
>SAAG01000061.1 GCA_010119095.1 Candidatus Altimarinota bacterium | reverse complement strand
CAAATTTCATCTTTGTTTTGGATTTTTCAATATATTTTCAAGACCTCTTAGTTGACCTCAAATATCTTTAATTTGCTTATTTGTCTCTTCTAATTGAGTCAGTTTTTTTGTTATATCCTCAATTCTCTTGTTTGCATCCTCATTGATTTTACTCGAAGTAGCAAAAGTCTTTTGCATATTGTCAGTAATAAGCTTGTTTGCATCTGATAATTTTGTATCAAGTGTCTTGTTTGTATTATTAAGTTTATCCTCAATACTTTTTGTATTTTCTGAAAGCTTAGTATCAAGTGTTCTATTTAGATTCATAACTTGTTCTTGTAGCAATCTCATTGAATCACTATCTTCTTTTTTGTTTCATTTCAAAACAAAATAAACTATTATTCAGATTAAAAGTACTATAATTATTCAAAGAATTGTTTCCATAAAAATTAATTAAATTTAAAAATTGCTTTAATTATTATAAATTTGTTATATTATTTTTGAAACAAACGAGGACTGTTTGAGCATAGCGAGTTCCACAGTTTGTGCAAAAAATTAATATAACAAATTTATATACTAAGTATATCTACTTTACTTATTTTGTAAAATAGATTTTATAAAATTATAAAACAGTGGATGTGAATGTGTTGGGCGAGATTTAAATTCTGGGTGAAATTGACTTCAAATCATATAAGGATGATTTTTCAGTTCTACTATCTCTACTAGTTCTCAATCAGGACTTTTTCAAGAAATAATAAATCAATTCTCTTCCATATCCTTTCTATAAGCATTATTGAACTCAAATCTATGCCTATGTCTTTCATTAATTTTTTCTTGTTTATACACTTCATAAGCTAAAGTTCATTTTTTTATTTCGCAAGGATATGATCATAATCTCATGGTTCATCATTTTTTGTAAATTCACTTTTGTGATTCCATAAGATGAACAACTTTGTTTTTTGATAATTCACTAAATTCTTCACTATTTGCATCTGTTAATCAAAGGATATTTCTAGCAAACTCTATAGCCATTATTTGAGATCAAAGACATACTCACAAATATGGTATTTTATTTACCCTTGCATAATTACAAGCCTTTATCATTCACTCAATTCATCTACTTCCAAAACCCCCAGGAACACAAATTCAATCTAATGTCTTTAGGATATCAGTTCACTCTTTTTCTATAATCTCAGCATCAATAAACTTTAAGACTACTTTTCTATTATTTTCAAATCAAGCAATTTTAAGTCATTCATTAAGCGAGTAATAAGAATCTTCCAGTCAATTATATTTTCAAATCATTCAGATAATTACTTCTTCTTTTGAGTTTTTTATATTTTTATTCAATATTTCCCGTTTTTCTAAATCAAATCATTTATTTTCTAATCAAAAATCCTTAAGAATCAGTTCTCAAATATTCCTTTCTTGGTACTTTAATGGTACCTCATAGATGCTTTTAAGAGATTGTGATGGAATTACCTTATTTTTCTCAATTGAACACATATGAGCGATTTTTTCAACCAATTCTTCATCTATATGCTTATCTGCTCTTAAAACCAAGAAATCTGGAATTATTCAAAAAGACATAAGTTCTCTTACTGAGTGCTGAGTTGGCTTTGTTTTTAGTTCTTTAGATACTTCCAAATAAGGCAGTAAAGTTACATGTACAAATAAAACATTATCTTTTCATAATTCATTTCTAAGTTCTCTAGCACTTTCAAGTAAATATCCATTTTCTAAATCCCCTACTGTTCAACCAATCTCAACTATAAGTATCTCTGCATTGTTTGAAGAATAAGCCTCTTTAACTTTTTCTTTTACCAAATTTGTAAGGTGAGGAATAATCTGAACTGTCTTTCATAGATAATACCCTTCTCTTTCCCTTTTTAATATTTCCTCAAAAAATCTTCATGAAGTAAATGATGCAAAACAATTTAAATCTTTATCAATAAATCTCTCGTAATGTCACAAATCCAAGTCAGTTTCTGCTCAATCTTCAGTTACAAAAACTTCTCAATGCTGAAATGGTGACATAGTACCAGGATCAACATTTAAGTATCAATCAAGTTTTTGCATTGCAACCTCATATCATCATCCTCTTAAAACAGCTCCTATAGAAGAAGCTGTAATTCATTTTCAAATTCAAGATAAAACTCATCATGTCACAAATATTATTTTCATTATTATTATATTTAGTAATTAGTATAAACATCTGTTTTTATCTCATAAATATAGGAATCTTTATCAGAAAACGGTTTTCACATTTTTGCCTCCAATATTGGAATAAAATCTTCTCAAGATAATAACTTTGAAGATATATTTGGTAATATAATTCATAAACTAATATAATCTTTACTCATTACCAATACTCAAGATTTAAAAGGATCAAGTAAATTAATCTTTCATTCAGATAATATATCTCTTGATTTAATATAATCAACTCTGATTCTTAAATCTTTTAAATCAGATTCTCAAAATGCAGGAAATCTATTATCCTGACTAATTGCTGAGATAACACTTTTTATAGTTTCTAAAACTATATTTCCTTCGATTTCTTTGACATTTCAAGCAGATCATCTTACCTCTCAATTTTTATAAAATGTAACAAAAACACATCATTTTTGTTTTAATAATGATTTATCTTTTATATCTATTTCAGATTCATTAGGCTCTTTTTTATTTTTTATATAGTATTCAACAACTTTTAAAGATATATCAACTAATTCTTTCATAATTTTATATTATTATAATTTATTTTTTTATTAACCATTTTCTTTTTCTTCTTTTTCTGCCTGATAAAATACATTTCAAATAGGATCATTTCCAGTATATTTATAATAATTATAGTATGCAACTTCAATTAATTGTTTAGTAAAATAATTTAAGAAATTTAGTATAGGTATTAAAAATATTATCAGAATTACTTTTCATTTTGAGTTAGCATAAATACCATACTTTGTTGCTAATAAAATTGTAATCATTGTTCATAAAAAACTACTGTATACTCATAAAAAAATATGTGTATAATTATTAATAAGTTCTAAAACTATACTAAAAAGTAAGAATACAACTAAATTATGTAATATAAATACCAAAAATATGTTTTCATAATAATATTCTCACACATATAAGTAAAGTGGTAAAATAAAAATATATATTAAAACTGAAAATAGTACTATATTGAAAAAAGTAACCATATTTCTTTTATAGTGTTCTTTACTTGTGACTGTTAAAATAGTATAAGTAAAAAGCATTGTAATAGTTGTTCATAAGAAAACTACTAGAGAAAACATAAATGGAAATAAAAATCACTCTTTAACTCATGATGCTCATGATTCAGTATTGAAATTGAAAGAAAATGCTGTAGACAATAAAAATAAAAATGCCATTACAATTATACTTCACAAAAAACCAGAAGCAAATATTCATATTGAATTAATCAATAATCTAACCATATCTATTTTCCTGGGTCTATGTAAATGTTCAATTTCTAGTGATTCAATCATAGTAAATTATTAATATTAAATTCAAACTAATCCAAATTATAACCAGTGTTTATCTTTTTTCAAAATAATTATTATTAAATATATTATTATTCATATATTTATGTAAATATCTGCTAAATTGAAAACAGAAAAATACTTAATTCAGATAAAATCTGTTACCTCTCAGAACACTAATCTCTCCCGTGCATTTCAGATTGCTCATGAAATTATTAGTATAAAACTTAAGTCTATTATTTTATTATTTTTTTTCTTCTCATACTTAGTGTAATACCAAATAATAAGACAAATAACGAATATCGTAATTATTTTTAAATATGGTAAATCAATACTGAATGCAATTCAAGTATTTTTATATAATTCTAAAAATAAATAATCTCAGAATATATTAACTTTTTTTTCAATAAAATAATTTGAAAAGAAAAGTTTTGTTACAAAGTCAAAAAAAATTAATAGTATAATAAAATACAATTTATAATTTTTTATGAAAATATTTTTTATTATATTTCTACTCATATAAATCATATAATGTATTTAAATTTCTTTTACAGTTTAAAACAAATTCTTTTTCACAATAATAAATCTTATTTGGTATTCTCAAATCAATATAATATAAATTATTACTTGCAGTGATATTTATGTGTTCCTTACTAAAAACTATAATTTTTTTCTCTTGCTCTTCAATATCATCGACATTTAAATCAAAAATAAGTTTCAGATCATTATTTAAATCAAAATGAAGTTCTCTTTCTTTCTCAAAGTAATATATATTTTTAACTTTTAATCATAAAATATTTTGTTCCAAATCTTTCTTAATTTTAATAATTTTTTGTAAATATATATCCTTTAATACCTTTTTATATTCAACAAAGTTTTTATTCTTATCTGATAGAGATAATTTTATCTCATTTAAATCTTTTATACTCTTATTATTTGTGTAAACGAATACACCATTTTCAGTTATTACATATTTTTTTCAGTCTATTACTGTATAAAATAGAGCTTTTGAAGAATTAATTACTAAATTTAATTCTCTTTTAAATATAACCTTATCAATCTCAACTTCGATAATATTTTTTTGATAATTTGTTAATTGTTCAAATATTTCTTGAGATTCAATTAAAATTATATTTTTATTTCTAAAATAATCTACAGATTTATATGAAATATTTAAGTCTATTAAATTGTGGGTTTTGTCCTTAATTTCTATGTTGATTTTCTTAACATTAAATATTGGTGTAAATAAAGATAAAATAAAAATAATAAAAAAAACTGCAATTACAATTATTATTACAAGCTTTAGATTATCTCTTATGAATTGATTTTCAATCTTTGGAAAATTGAATTTTATATTTTTTCTTTTTTTATTAAATTTATCATTTTTTTCAGATGATACAGTATCAATAAAAATCTTCTTCTTTTCTTGTTTAATTTGATTTTTAAATTTTATATTATTTATTTTCTGTTTTATTTTCTGTATTTTTTGAAAAAACATGTGTTTAGTTTAAAAAATTGCTAAAAAAAGATTTATTTGAATTTTATATAAATCTTTTTTTTTAGCAATTTTTTTATTATTTTATTTTTTTGTTTATTCATACAATAAGACCCCCAGTTTTTGAGTCTTTAAAATATAATTCATCAACTATATTTTTTATAATTAAAAATAATCCCCTTCATCTAATTGAAGAATGGTTATTAAATCATTCCTTTATCTTTCTTTTTCATAACTCTATCATCTCAGATGCTTTCTTATGTTCATTTCATTTTCATGAATCTTCAGCTTCAATATTTAAATAATAGCAATTATTATCATGTTTTACACTAAATCTCATTATACTTATATCGTCTTTCTTACTTCAATATTCAATAGCATTATTATTTAGTTCATCCACAATCAAAATTATTTTAAATTTCATTCTTGGATCAAGTTCTAATACATCGCAAATATATCAAACTAAATTTCTTATTTTTCATGTATTTATAAAAATAGAACGATATAACAACTCTAATTTTAATCAATTAGAGCTTGCCAGAGCTGAATCTATATATTTTTTATCCAACGAGGATAAATCAAAGTCATCTATAACTATTTCCATCTTAATAATTATATATAAATTGCTTTAATATATAATATATTATATTTAAAAAAAAATCAAAAAAAATAAGAAATTCTTATAAAAAGAATCTCTTATTTTTAGATTACAATAATTATTATCTAATACTTTCTTTCAAAGTTTTACCAGCTCTGAAAACAGGTGATTTCATAGCAGGAATTTTGATAGAAGCACCAGTTCTAGGATTAACTCAATTTCTAGCAGCTCTTTTAGATACTTTAAAAGCACCAAAACCAGTTACATTAACTTCGCTACCTTTTTTTAACTCAGCAGTAATAACTCCTATCATAGAAGTTAATGCTTTAGATACAGCATCTTGACTAAGACTAGCTTTAGTAGCAACTGCTTTAATAAAATCTTGTTTTTTCATAGTTTTTAGTTAGTTATAAAATAAAAACAAGTAAAATATAGCAAATAAAAAAAGAATTTCAAGTTTTTTTTCGACTTTTTTCAAAAAAAGTCCTTTAAAATACATATTTAATCATTATAAATAGAATATTTTAGCATTCCTAAATACTCAGTATTGTCGTATTTTATGCTAATATTCTGCTTATAACTTCATATTTTTGATGACACTGCTATTTCAGTCCTTGGTTTAGTAAAAAAACCTCATTTTCAGTCCAAATTATAATTAATTGTAGTATTTTCACTAGAATTAAATAGTACTAAATAGTTAAAATTATTATTATTTTCACTTAAAAAATCTCAAATAGACTTAGTATCTATTAAAAAATCAGAATTTTGGTCTAATTGTTTAAGATATCATTCACTATTTAAAGTAAATCATCACTCTCATGATAATCATCAATTACTAGATATAATGTTCCAAGACAAGTCTCATAAATTTGATCAAGTAGAACTTAAATCCATATCAATTAATACTCAACTTCCATTATTTTCTATATAAAATAACGGAATTACATCATAAGACAAAGGCGAAATAGATCAATCATATTCTTTTACTTTTGAATTTATATCATATGATATTATTGGATTTTTTTCTCAATCAATATTAAGAATATTTGAAATAGGATTACTTTTATCAAAGTTAATCTTTTCATAATATCAGTATCAATTATCTTTTATCTTCATCATTACCATTTCTCCGGCCCCCATAGTTGCATAATGTGTTTTTAGATAATTATAAACTCCCCTATTATCATTTAATTCAACAATAACTAGTTTTAGAATAGATGAAGTCAATGCCAACAAAAATCATATTACAAATATTGCAATAATTATTGAATATCAACTTTTATTATTATTATTTAACATATATTGTGGCTAATTTTTAAAATAATTTATTATTACATATTGAAAGCATATCTTTTTAGTTTAGATTTTCAAGGATTTTTTTGATTTCTTCAACTAGATATTCTATTTCTTTTTTTGTTATCTCATATTTAGCCAATTTTAAGTATTTTTCTTTTGATTTTTCTAGTAATTTTATGACTTTTTGTTTCTTTTTTTCATCTAAGTTTTGTGATTGTAGCTTAGTTTTGATATTTTGTAAATTGTTTTTGTGTTTTAAAGAAAAAATTGTTTTGTAATCCAGTCTAATTAAATCCAATTTATTAATATCAACTAGTTCATCATTTAGTTTTAAGTCAAATA
>SAAG01000182.1 GCA_010119095.1 Candidatus Altimarinota bacterium | reverse complement strand
AACACCCATAATTTAATACAATATAGCTAAGTTTGCAACACTTTTTTAAATAATTCTCTAATTTGTTCCACTCCAGCATGTTACAAGTAGTTGCAAGTTTCAGCAAGTGAAATTGCATAAGTGGTTCTATCTCAGCCGCTTGTTTGCTTGTCATGGTTGCAGGTTGCGTGTTGCTTGTATTTCATGTCAAAAAACAGTTTTGCAATTTCAGGGTATTCTTTTTCAAAGGCAATTAAAGAGCGCATGGAGGCTGGCAAAGATTTGCATCTATATCGGTCAGCCTCGCAAAACTCTCTGAAAGAAAGCGTTTTGAAAAATTTAGGCTGGTTACACCATCTTGCAACAGTAGTATAAATACCACTAAACTTTGACTTTTCCCATGGGGAATTGTGATTCCCACGAAAACGCATTATATATGGTAAACAAGAGTATCTAACAAGAAGCTCAATTCTCAAAAACATATTTTTGATGTCTGTCACGTCAACACTTTCAAAACCTACTAAAACATAAAATTTTATATTCTTTGAACTGGTGTATTTTCTAATAAGCTCTAGTTTTGATTCTATCATGTAATAATCAGCTATATTGTCAAAAGCAAAAATATAATCTCCGTCATACTTGCAGTTAAATAACATTTCGCACTTTTCATCAGTTAAAAGCCGCTCGTCTAAACCCTGCTTGAATTTGAACGGTTTACCTGTGTCTATCAATTCCTGAAACAATTTTTTCCAGTCTTTGTACCCAAAAAAATTATCATCTAACAAGCAGATCGCCTTTCTGTCTTCTTTTAAAAACTCGAAGAGATCACTATGCTTTTGCACAGTTCGGGAATTTTTATTGACACAAAAAGGGCACTTCCGAAAGCATCCTCTTGTCAAAAAACCAATCGAGTTGTTTTGGTATTCATAAAATATGCTTGCTTTTACGCCGCTCTTTATTCTCTCTTTGATATAACTGTCATACAGAGTATAGTCTGGCATAATATGCTCAATTTCATCATGCAATGAAGGTGCATTATCAAAGTAAAAGCCCGTTCCGCCTAAAGAAATTTTTTCAGAGGGCTTAATCCAAAATGGAATTTTAGTAGATGTGAACACTTTGGATATAAAAACATGATCATACTCATTGCCCCAAAGCCAACTCGTTAAAAGGTCAACTTCTGATCCTTTCCATTTATGAAAAGCAGAAAGCTTCATTGCCGCCAAGTTAGGAAAACGAGTTCCTTTTCCATCCAAAAGGTCAGCGTCCACAATTCCAATTTTCATTTTTTTATTCTGCATTTATTCTGCATTTATTGTGCGCACACGCCTTGCAGAAAAGGCTAAGCATCTGATTTACAAGGGTTTCTCTTTACTTGCTTTTCTGCGT
>SAAG01000060.1 GCA_010119095.1 Candidatus Altimarinota bacterium | reverse complement strand
AAACGAAAAGAAAACAAATTTTTTAAAGTGTTGTAAAACAACTGTTTTAAGTTTCTTGTTTTTGCCTTTTTTGGGCGGTTGTGTATCGGCTCTGGGTACGCTAAACCCCTCTTAATCATTTGATTTTGAGGGGTTTATTGTTTGTTGAGTAACAAAATAGTAACAAAGTACAACAAAATAACAACAAAAAGCACTTTTATTAATAAAAATATATTGTTACTTTTCAATAACAAATAAAAGCCGCCTCAATGAATTTTGAAACGGCTTTTTAAATTGGTGGTCAAAGTTTACAAATTTGAAAAAATATTTATAAAATAGTCTTGAATTGTTTCGTCATATTCTGATAGCCGTTTTTCAAATTGCTCATTTTTTAAAGCTCTCTTTGTTGGTTTGCCCTTAAAAGTTGTTTGGTAACGCTTTGCATTTTCAAAATAACCATCTAATTTGTTTTGTATTGTATCATATTTTGCAAACAACCTCATTTTTTTGGTGGCGGTTTGGGCTTTATAATACAAACGGGGGTTGTATGCTTCGCGGGCTTTAAAATAATAACTACCATACGCACGGTACAATATCCGGCAACGCCTTGACGAAACAGGGCAAAGGAAATATAAAACACTCCCTTTGCCCAAATTTGAGGGCACAAAATCAATTAATACTTTGTAATCTAAATTTGTTTTTACGCCCGTTTGCAAATCGGTTATTGTATAAAATAGTCGCAAATATGTTTCGGTTGCACTGTGTACTGTTTCAATACTTATTTTGCTGCCATCGTCCCAACTCAATAATTGGGTATGGCTGCCATATCGCACGCCAAAACATTTGAAATACCCCCGTTTTATAAAATGCCCAATTTCAAGCCTTTGGGCTTCGACTGTTGAGCGTGCACCCGTGCTGTTTCGTCCCATATATTCAAATCATTTATTTACAAAAAAAACCTAAATTCTTAGTACTTATCAATTGTTAATCGTCCATATCCCAACTGCTTGGCTCGCCCTTATTCATTGAAACGCTTTCAACTTTTGGCAACACATAAGGCAAAAGTTTAAGTAATAAATCAAGTTTTTTATCGGTTGGCAACACTGCCAATGTTTCGGGTAATTTGTTGAGCTCTTTTTCAACAAAGGTTTTTAAATTTGCCCGTATATCTTTTGTAAGTGTCGGGGCTTGTTTTTCTGTTTTCATTTTTCTAAAATTTGTTTTAATGTTTGTAATCTCTCTAAATAAGGTAAATAAATTGTTTGCCCGTTTTGTGCTTTTACTGTGGCAAGGTGGCTCTCAATAAATAAAGGCAAATCAATTATATTACTGCAATTGTTTAATTTCGTGGGGCTTGTTGGTAAATCTACGGCTTCAAAAAACTTTTCAAGTTCGGCAATTTCATTGTTCCAATTTACTTTGGGTTTCGGTCTGTAATCTTGTTGTAAAAGTGAGGGGGCACACAAAAAATGTTTTGTTTCAAGTTCACTTTTTTCACTTTTTTCACTCAACAAAGGCTGTTCCCCCTCGCGCGCGCGCGCGTACTGTGTAGGTTTCCCCTCAATTAATACACTTTCACGGAACGAACGCCAATCTTTACAAATTAAATAATCGGCAATATCGCACCCCTCTTCGCGCTCTGCTTGGTTGGCGTTAAGTTCTAATAAATTGGAAATCGTAAACCGTGCCCCTTTTATGGTGTTCAATTTGTCTAATTTTGAGTTCCACAAATCAAACGCCTTACCATCGGTTGAAAGGTCGGGAAACAAAACAACATCACGCCCCTCTAATGCCTTACATTTCAATATATTTAAACTGCTAAGGTTATAAACGGCAAGCCATAAAAAACGGCCGGGCACGTTTGGCAAGCCAAAATACAAAGTCCCGTAAATAGCACTCTTTGGGGCTTCAACCAATGCAATCGGGTTAAGTGGGTATTTGTTCAAAAGGTGTTCGCCAAATAAACAACTTACTTTGGTTTCGTTTAATTCATAAGCCGCCAACCAATCGGGTAACGCCTGGCCTTGTTGCTCAAATTTATACTTCAAAATTGAGTGTAAAAAGGTTGTTTTTGTGGTGTGGTTCGCTTGGTCAAACCGCTTCACTTGTATTGCACGAATATTGTTTTTAATATCAATATAAGGCAATGCAACCGCCCCACCCCAATCGGCAACAGTACCCAAATAATATTGAGAAATCACGGCCTCAATATCGCATGGATCAAAAGGAAAAGCAACCCGTTGCAATAAGTTTTGAATAAACTCATTATTTTCGTAATCATTCAAGGTGTCGGCCAATACTTCAAAGGGTATTGGGCGCAACGGTTGAGGCTTTGGCTTTGGCGCAAATACTTTGTAAGTATTAAAGGGCTTATAATCCGTTTCGCGCGGTGGTCTGTTATGATAGCCGCATTTTACTTCACGGTCGCAACGTCCATACTGAGGTGGGCAACGCTCGCCCGTTATATTGTCAACGTAACAAACAAACGTTTTTTTCCCACACTCTGGGCAAATGCTTTTTGAGCTGCCTTTTTGTAAACTGTATTTATATTGTTTTTCCATATCAATACAAAGGGCTTACTTTTTCCAAATAAGCAACATTCCCAACATTCAACCTATTTACAGTAATTTTCAAATGCTTCAACCGTTTAATAAAATTACTCTTCTTTACTGCTTGGCACCCATCATCAATACAAAAGGCTCTATAATCACGGTAAAGGTCAACAATAAGCTTGTAATCGGTTGCGCTGGCAATATAACCACTATCATCAATAAATTGAGTAACGCTATCGCTTTCGAGTTCGTATTGTTTGCGGGCTTCGTTTACGGCCTCACAATATGTAAACCCCTTTTGTTCTAATAGCCTATTGAGTCCCAATAAAACCCAATTAAAAACCCCTGAAAGCTCGCTTTTAATTATTTTATTACTTAATTCTTTGTCTTGTTCATGCTCGGGTATTGTTTGTTCAAAATTTACAATCAAAAACCGCCTAAAATATGCATTTGTTTGCTCTGCATTTTTTGGTAACTCATTACAATTAAATATCAATTTTGCGTAATTTGTCATATCAAACGGCTGGCCATAAGGTAAGCGGGCTTGTATCTTTTCGCCTGAAATCAATTGTTTTGTTTTGTCGGTGGTGGCTTGGTTTGCATTCAATTCACTCGCGTAATTGAGCAACTTATTTACTATCATTGCCCTGAAATAGCCCTCTTTGTCGGTCAAACTTTCTAAACTGTACCCGCTCACATTCTCATCGCCAAATAAAGCGTTTACAACCTCAAAAAATACGCTTTTACCATTTGCACCGCCCCCGTACAATATTAATGCTTTTTCAAGCTTCAAATCGCTTGCCGGCACGAATACATAACCCAAATACTCGGCTAAAATCAACTGCCTTAATTTGTCGGGTTGCACTTCATTCAAATACTTTTCAAATTGTTGAGCTGTTGCATTTGGATCGTATGCAAAAGGCAATTGATAAGTAAGAAAATCGGCACGATCAAACGGGCGTAATCTGTTACCCGTTGGGGTAATTTCAAACGTCCCATTTTTCAAGTTTATCAAAACAACACTCTTTGGGGTTTTGGGTTTTGGCAAAAAACTTGTTGCAATAAACTGTTTAAAGAGTGTATCTCGAAACTCATGCCATCGGCTTACAAATCGGGCAACCCCCATAAGTTCGGCCGCCTCGCCCAAAAACGTCTGAAAGGCTTCTTTTTCAATATTCGCCCAATATTCGCCATTGTACAAATAAATAAAATCATTGTTTTTACAAATACCCCATTTATTTTGCTCGGCAATGTTAACCACGTTTTCAATACTTAATATTGCAAAATGTTTTTGTGTCAATTTAAACCCGTTGAGCTGCTTTTGTAGCTCTTTGAGTTCGCCCTCAATAATAGCATTTCTTTTGTAACTACCATCGGGGTTTGTAAGCTGGCTTTGTAACTCCAAACACTTTGCCCGCAACTCTTCAACCATCGGAAAGGCTGCTTTTTCAAAATCAAACGGCTCAATGTTTTTCAATAGTTCGCCCAAAATTGCCCCGTGTTCGGTCGGTTCGTTTTTAGTGGCCAATGCCTCAACGTGCTTTTTTATATCCGTTGCGGTTAAGCTATCAAATTTCGGCTTCAATGCTTTGATAGTCTGTAAATTATCACTATCTTTGCTTAGCATTTCGGGGGTGGTGGCTGTGGTGGTCGCTGCCTCTTTTGTTTTTTCCATTATTTACGCCCTCCATGTTTACCCGTTACAACGTATGTGCTGGCCGCCTCTTCAATTTCTGTTTGAGGCTTTACGCGTACACTTAAAAGATAACTTTCAAGCTCTTCACGGTCAAAAAATATCATTTTGCCGTTTGGTTTGTAATGTGGCACTATTCTTTGTGAGGTCATTTTATACAAACAACTTTTACTCATGCCCATGTAGTTGGCCGCCTCTTCAAATGTTAAAACTTTTTTACTTTCCATTTTTTTACTTTTTAAATAATAATTAAAAAGCTCGGGGCGTGCACTCCCGTTGCTGGTTGCTTCGTAATTACAATGCAAAGAAACGCCAATAAGAAGAGTAAAAGAATATACATTGTTTTACTGTAAAAGGGTATAAAAGGGTATAAAAACGTAATTTGCCTCGCGCGCGCGTATTGTTTGCTTTTTATTAAAAAGTATTTGAGTTTTAAGCAAAAAAAAGAGGGCAAAAAGTGCCCCCTTAGTGTAAAAAGTGAAAAAAGTGAAGTTCAAAACAAACTTTATTTTTGTGCCTCTAAAATTATAGTATCAATTAATTCGTACCCTTTGGGTTTGCCGGTTTGGTTTATTGAAAAATATTGTTGTTTAATTTGTGCCATGTTTTTAATGCCAAAAATTAGGCTGCCAATTGCCCACAACCTCCCGTTATCAATACAAATCTTATCAATTAAATAAACCCCTAAATTTTTGGTTTTAAGCCATTTTATTGAGTAGCTTGTGTAATTATTATTTTCGCCTCCAAACGCCCAAATAAAGCCCGCTTTGTCTTTGTCGGGTATAAATCCATTGCTTACTAATAAATCAAACAATTTGCCCCGTTGGGTATCTGTCAGGCTTGTATTAAATTGTTTAAGTATTGGTTTTGTTTGTGGTTTACTGTTATTATTGAGCGTTTTGGACTCATTACTTTTAATGGTTATTTGTTTGTTGAGTTCCCACATAAGTTCTTGTTTTTTTTCTCCACTCTCTAATAAATGTTTATTAAACTCTTCTTGATTTTGCAGCTTGGCTTCGGCTAATGATAATTTATTAATAAGTGTCGAAACTATTAAGTCGGTTTTATCGTCCTTGTTGGGTTTAGCTGTTTCACAAACTCGCTTATATTCTTTTTCTGCTATTTCTGCAAATTGATACATTTTACCTATTGAGCAAAACGAATAAAGTCCTTTGAGTGTTGGAATATGTGGTGCATCGTAATCTAAATTTTCAATTTTATCAAACCTCTGTTGTAGTGTTTCATGTTCTGAAAATTCTATATACAACCTCTTTGCCTTACAATACTCTTCGATATTGGTTTTGTAACACTTTTGTGAATAATCATATTGATAGGGCAACCAATATTCTTCCTCTGATACATATATATTTATAGGTATTTCCAAAATATAGTTGCGCACATCTAAAATAAAATATTGTAGTTTGACTCTGTTGAAATTATCTGTTTTTTCTTGAATAAATTCAAACATTTCAGTATTATTTATAGATATACCCCAAAATTTCGATAAATCCCCTCCCCCGCAAAGATGATCACAAAAATCATTTACAGAAATATCTTTGTATTTTGCCATATTGTTATTATTTGATTGATCCATTTTTTAAATTTCAAAAGTTGGTAAACTGTTTATTGCTTTTTCTTTGAGGCTGTCAACTGCACGCGTGTATTTTTCGGTATGTTTCAACCCGCTGTGGCCTAATAAGCTGGCTACGGTCTTAATGTTCGCCCCGTTGTTGAGTATATTCACGGCAAATGAATGCCGGGCGCAATGCCATGTAATATGCTTATCAATACCCGCACGCTTTACCCATCTATCAAGCGACTTCAAACACATGGTGTGGCTTGGTAATTTGAAAATAAACTCATCTTTTTCGGGCTTTTCGCCTATTAAAGACAATAAACCATCATTCAATGGTATGTTTACCCAACTTGTTGAGCTTTTACCTTTGGTTTTAGTTTGTTCAAACTTCAAAAGTCTGTTTGAAAAATCAATATTACTATATTTAAGCGTTACAACATCACAAAACCGCAACCCCGCATATAAACAGAAAATAAACGCCCGCCTTGTATCTTGGTTTTGCTCTTCATATTTTGTATTGATAAGCTGTTGTATTTCGTCCATGCTTAAAATATCCTTAGTAAGTGCGCTATCGTCAACCTTACAAACAACGCCTTTACAGGGGTTTTTGTAAATAATGTTTTTCTCTTCTGCGTTGGCAATGATTTTTTTGAAACGCTGAAAATAACCGCGTGCGCCCTCGCCCTTACTTCTACTTTGTAAATACTCAACAAATTCAATCATCATATCCTTTGTAAGCTGCTCGCCTTTAATATTATATTGCAATGCCGGGTAATTAATATTTAAGAAATCTTTAAAACGCTCAATTGCACCCCCTATCATGCGAATATCCTTTTTATTGTACTTATTATAATAATTATCAAAGAAATCTAATAAGTTTATTTTTTTAGTTGTAGGGGAAATTTGCCCGTGCTTTTGGTGGTTGAGGTCGCTTTCTGTTTGAGTTCTTATTTGCTCGGCCAATTCCAATGTTTCCCGGTTTGCCTCTCTCTCAATTGGGGTTCTGGGCTTGGCTGTAATATACAATTTTAAAAATTGATAACTTCTTTGCCCATCTCTATAAATATCCAAATACAAGCTTAAAAAGCCATTAATCAAAGGCTTTTCCCTTAAAACAACATTATTTTTTTTGGTGCCTTTTCGGGGGGTTGATTTTCGGGGGGTTGGTATCATTACTTTTAAATTTAGTTTGTTACTCATTTGTTACTCGGGACTTCGTTTAAAGTGCTTTTTGTAGCAATTGTTTTCTGAGGTCTGTTGTTATATATTTTTTCTTTTGCTTGTTATTCTTTGCAAATGTAGTAACAAAACCGGTACAAAACAAATTTTGAGTAACAAAATAGTAACAAAAAGTAACAAAATAAAGATAAATATTTGAAACGAAAAGAAAACAAATTTTTTAAAGTGTTGTAAAACAACTGTTTTAAGTTTCTTGTTTTTGCCTTTTTTGGGCGGTTGTGTATCGGCTCTGGGTAC
>SAAG01000059.1 GCA_010119095.1 Candidatus Altimarinota bacterium | reverse complement strand
TAAAAAAGTTTACATACCTGATACAGAAATTAAGTGAAAATTTAATATTGAAATATTAAAAGTAAAAAATATAAGTGACTTTGTGGAGAAAATTTAATTATACAAAAACTTTTTGAATAAACATCGGTTTGTTTATAATGTTTCCTAATTAAATAATTCTATACACATTTACCTTTAAACTTATTTTTATGTTTCTTTGAATAATCGTTGCTTTAATTGTCTTTTCGTTTATTGTACTTGTTCATGAATATGGACATTTTAAAACTGCAAGAATATTTTGAGTAAAAGTATTTGAATTTGGGCTTTGAATTCCTCCAAAAGCTAAGAAACTATGGATAGACAAATCTTGAACTGAATATACTTTAAATTGGTTACCAATTTGATGATTTGTAAGAATGAAATGAGAAAATCTGAATTATTTTCAGGTTTATGACAAAAGTAAAAAAATAATTAAACATGACGAACTAAAAAAAGTACTTGAAAGCGACATTGAAGTATTTGATGTTGACCAAGTATTGATATCAAGAACTGATAAAGAGTTGATATTGGAAAAACTTAAAGAAAATGATGACAAAGATAATTTGTTAAATAAGCCTTACTGGCAACAAAGTATAGTAATACTTGCATGAGTATTTATGAACTTCGTACTAGCGATAATTATATTTACTATACTTTTTACTTTATGAGTAAAACCAGTATGAATAAACGACAAGATTGATACAAATCTAGATATAATGATGTTCCCAACTATTGAACAATCAATAGAAAAATGACTATTGAAAATAAATAATTGAGTTTTATTATCCCCTTTGACATGATCTCTAGCTGAGAAAAGTGGTATAAAAATGTATGATTTACTTTTAAAAATTGATTGAAATGATGCAAAAAATACTGATTATGTAAAAAACATTATAAGTAAAAGTAAAAATAAGGAACTAACATTAAATATTGAAAGAGAATGAAAAATATTAGATATAAAACTAAAGATATGAACTGATTGAAAAATATGAGCTTATTTATGAACAAATTATGAGTTTAATAGAGATTTTAGATATCAATATAATTTTCCTGAATCATTTTTTGTTTCTTCAAAAGAGGTATATAACGAGACATTGCTGACTTTTAAAGCATTATGAGTTCTCGTATCAAAACTCGTATTACCAAAAACAAAACAAGATAGAGAAGAGGCTATGGAAAGTGTTGGTTGACCTATAGCAATTGCATGAGTTATAAATGATGCTATGAAAGCTTGATTCTCAATACTAATGATTTTAGCTGCACTAATAAGTATAAATCTATGAGCATTTAACTTACTTCCTATACCTGCTCTTGATTGAGGAAGATTTTTATTTATGACGGTAAATAAACTTATTACAATACTAACTTGAAAAAAATGAATTTCTCCTCAAATAGAATGATTAATTCACTTAAGTTTTTTTGTTATTTTAATAATTTTGAGTATAATAGTAGCATATAATGATATAATTAATATTGTTAAAAAATAAATATTCTATAATAATTCCAATATGAATGTACTAGAAAGTAAAATCATTTGTGATGCAAAAAAATATGTAAACTCAATTCTTATGCCACTTGAGAATTATTATTATCACCAATATGAACATGCACTAGATGTCATGACTAGAGCAGTATACATATGAGAAAAAGAGTGATTATCAAAAGAAGATATAGAAATAATGGCAATTTCATGACTTTTTCACGATACTTGATTTACAATACAATATGACAATAATGAATTTATCTGAGCAAAAATTGCAGAAAATTATTTAAAATCTATACTTTACCCAAAAGAAAAAATAGACAAAGTTAGAAAAATTATACAAGCAACTGATTCTAATTATGATAAACCTGAAAATATAATGGAAAAAATAATAAAAGATTCAGATTTAGATAATTTATGAAGAGATGATTTTTTTGATAAGTGAGATAAATTGAAAATGGAATTAGAAACAATTAAAAAAATTAAAATTAAAGACCCTGATTGGCATCATAGTGCTTTAGATTTTTTATGGAATCACAGATACTATACAAAAACTCAAGAAAATGAAAGATGAGAAAAAAAGAAGAAAAATGAAGAATTATTGAAAAGTATGGTTAAAGAGGAAGGTGAAGTTGTTATAAAACCTAATTACTAAATAGTGAAAAGTGAATAATTAGATAATGATTTTAAATTTATGTTTTGATTTGATTTAATAGCTGTTGATAAAAAAGCAAAAGCAGGAGTTTTTCATACTTCACATTGAAGTATAGAAACCCCTATTTTTATGCCTGTTTGAACAAAAGCAACTGTTAAGTGAATAACTCGTGAGGATTTAGACAGTATGTGAGCTCAAATCATATTAAACAATACTTATCATCTTTACCTGAGACCTGGTGATGAGATAGTTAAGTGATTTTGAGGAGTTCATAAATTTCAAAATTACGACAAACCTATTTTAACTGACAGTTGATGATTTCAGGTTTTTTCATTGGGGAACATTAAGAGACCGGTCTCAGATTTAAAAGAGACCGGTCTCGAAAAGTCTCTCGTTAAAATAACTGAAGACTGAGTACATTTTAGGAGTTATATTGATTGAAGTAAACACTTTTTTACTCCTGAGAGAGTTATGGATATAGAAAGCAATTTGTGAGCTGATATAATTATGGCATTTGATGAATGTGCACCTTGAGATAGTACACACGAATATGCAAAAAAAGCTATGATTAGGACTCATAACTGGGCAGTAAGAAGTAAATGACAATGGGAGAAAAATAATATTACTAGATTAGAACAAGGATTATATCCTCAAGCACTGTTCCCTATAATACAATGAGTAATTTATGATGATTTGAGAATAGAATCAACCAATTTTATAAAAAACCTGGATCTACCAGGAATTGCTATCTGAGGACTAAGTGTATGAGAAAAAAAAGAAGACATGTACAGAATACTAGATATAGTAAGCGATACTCTATGAGTGATTGAAAAACCAGTATACCTTATGTGAGTAGGGACTCCAGAAGACTTAATTGAATGAATATATAGATGAGTTGATATGTTTGATTGTGTATTACCTACTCGTGTAGGAAGACATGGACTTGCATTTTCAAGTTTTGGAAATGTAAAAATAAAAAACGAAAAATATAAATTAAGCCAAGAAAAACTAGATCCAAATTGTGATTGTAAAGTTTGTAGAGATTATACTTTATGATACCTTAGACATTTGATTTTAGAAAATGAGATACTTTGAATGCATCTTTTATCTTATCATAATTTGTATTTTTTGATTAATTTGGCTAAAAAAGCTAGAATTGCAATTATTGAGTGAAAATATGAGGAGTTTAGAAAGGAGTTTTATAAAAATTACAATAAAAAAGAAGCATAATGCTTCTTTTTTATTGTAAAATAGATTATTACTATATTTAACATTTTTATAAGCAAAATAATTTTATGTTTAATAATAGAAAATCTTGAAAAAAATATAATTTAAGTATACTGTTTTTGAACTTAATTAAATAATTATAAATATTATGATGTGATTTATAAACTTTATGAGAAAAAGACCTAGTGATAAAACTATTTTATTATCTAGAATACTTTTCTGACTATTATTATCTGGAAGTCTTTATTATAACTTGATTTTTCTTGATAAATGACTTGATACAAATTATTTTTGGGTAGAAGTGAGTGAAGCAACGATAACTTATATAAAATACTTTTTTATAGCATTGTGAATTGTACCATTACTTTTAGGGATAACAAATATGTGTATGTTTAAAAGTAAGATTGTTAGAATAATCCAAATAATTTTTTGAATTACTCTATTTTATGTTTCTGCAAAGATACAAGAAAGTCCAACCCTTGATATAGATGTACTAATACTATTTATGTGATTTTTTCCATTGTTTGCTTGAATAACTTGAAAATGTATCACTACAAAATGTATGAAGTATGGGGAAAAGATACAAAAGATAAGAGTTTAACAAAAAAAGAGATTTCATATGAAGTCTCTTTTTTTTGTTATGCAATGTTATCATCTAATTCTCTACTAATACTTACTATTTTTTGATAATAATTTGGGTCTGTTGCATATCATGCTTTTGCAATTTCTGAAGCAAATTTTTCAGGATCATATCACTGATAATTATTACTATAATATTCAGGTTTTGGGTTTAAGTCTGCACCAAAATTGAATGCATTTCTATACCTTTGATTTTTTGTTAAAAAGTTTGCATAACCAATAAAACTATCTTTCATATTTCAAAATGCTTTAAATCAAGCATTTACTGTTACTGTTTTTCAATTAACAACCTCTTTAGTATTGAAATTTATTGAAGGACCTTTTCAAAATGATTTAATTCAAAAATAGTTATTCCCTTTAGTAGACAATTTACTTTTTCACCATTTTGACTCTAATGCAGCTTGAGAAACAGTTATTTTCCATGGTATTCAGTATACTTTTTCTATTTCTTTAGAAATTGCTATAGCATTTTCTTTGAATGATTTATTTTCATCTAAATTATCAAAAGACTTAATTTTAGATGATCTTTCATTGATTGATGTTAAATTACTTTCATGTTCTTTTAAATGATTATCATCTATATTTAAATCATTCTTTGCTAATTCTTTCCAATTACTCGGATTAAACTTCATTAATAGTTCAAGTATTAAAGTAAAAAAATTCTTTCATGTTTGTTCTTTAGATGAAACATTATTATAATCCCTAATTCTATCATATTCTGTAAATGCATCTTCTAGTATTGCTCAAAAATCATCTTTAGGAGTATTTTTTGCCAATTCTCAGAAAGTTACTATAGCAATTTTTGGATCAATTCACCTATTTATTGCTTCTGAAACTATTCTTTGGTCTACATTTGGATTCAATTTCATATACTCTGCTACTTTAAGTTCATTTTCCTTTGTGAGTTTAGTTATTTCTTCACTATTCCTAGTATTTCAAATTTTTATTAAAGTTCACTCAAGTATAATTAATCTTTGATTATTTAATGTAAAAAATTCTCATTCAATTCAGTCTCTAAAATATTTTTCTCATTCACACTCAACCTCTTTTACCTCTGAAGGTAATACTTGTCAAGCTGTAGTTTTTAATAATAAATTATCATTTGGTTTTCAATTAGCATTAAAAGTAAAAGTAAATCTTATATCATCCCCTGATTTTACATCTTTTGCTTCTTTTGGCGGTTTTGTTATTTTTTCTAGTCTTTGATCTTTAGCAAATTGTTTTAAAAATTCTTTATTATCCATATTTCAAAATGATTCAGATAACATAGAATTTAATTTTTCCTTATCTACACTTCAATCACTCATTATTTCTCATTTTAGAGTATCACATTTCTGATCAAGACCTTCTCAAAGTTTTATAATATCCATAGTTCTTGGATTTGAATTTCAAGTTATTTCTTGAATTTCTTTCTGATGTCTTTCAAGAACTATATAAAGCATAACTAAGTCATTTCACTTCTTTATATTGTCTTTTTCTTTTTTAGCATTATCAATTCTAGTTGAAAAAGATTCTAAAGTAATTTTTGTTTCATCTAACTTTTGTTTATTTTTCTCATCTGTAACTTTTTCTTTTTGTTCAGGTGATAAATAAGCTTCCGCTCATTCTTTTACTTCTAATGATTCTCTTGACCTTTCCCTTGTTAACATTTGTTCTACTGACATATAAAAATAATTAATAATATACTTAATAAATAATAACATTAAATTATATACTTAATAAATAATAACATTAAATTATATAAAAATCAAAAAAAAAGCTTATTTTAAAAGCTCTTTTGTTTGTGAAAATCATTAATCATATTTCGTAAAAACATCATTTTTATTAAAACATTCTTTAAATCACTCTGGATCGCCGTAATCTGCAAAGTATCTTTGCCGAGGGTGTCATCACTTGAGTTTTTTGGATGCTTTTATTGGACACCAATATTTTTCTGTTCTACCTGCTATTTCAACTGCATAAGAAAAAAGTCCATTAACCCGTGAACAATAGATACAATTAACTTTTTGAATAATATTTAGATAATCTAAAAATCTCCTATCATAGATTATAAAATCTCTTCTTTTTACTAATGGAATTCAATACAATCTAAAACATGTTTGTTGATAAATAATTAAAAACAAATCTAAAAAAAAAGCTGGAAATATCATGCCATAAATAAAAGGAATTGAAATTATATGCCTTACTTTCGCAGTAAATATATATTTTAATAAATTTTGTTTAAATTTTTTATTATATTCTTTAGTTTTTTTAGAAAAAATAACTTTTCTTCATTCTATGTAGAAGGAATATGTTTCCTTAAGAAGCTCATATTCTTTTACAAGCTCTTTTTTCTTTTTTTCAATTTCCTTAAGTATATCATTGATTCTTGATTTCATTTTAATAATTCTTAAATTATAAATATTATACTATTTCAAATCATTGCTCTTGTAGTACTTTGTTATCCCAGATATCTATATAATCATTGATTATAATCAATTTGACACTATGTAAACTCTTTTTTATTTTTAAAGAAATTTGAGTATTTTTCTCTGTACTTAAAAACAGTCTTCAATCACAGTAAATCTCAACTGGATTTTTTCTTCAATTATTGATTACTTCTATAAATTCTCTGTTATCAACAATTATTGCTGGTTGAAATTTTGGTTTCCATGATGCTTTTGGTGTAATAACAAATGCATCAATTATATGTGGTATAATAGGACCTCAAAGCGAGCTATTGTACCCAGTTGAGCCTGCAGGGGTCGAAATAATAACTCAATCTCATTCTATGCACAACTTTTGATTTTTCGATAGTGAAAAATCTAGTCAAATCATCTTTCAAGCTCAAGCTCTTATATCTATCTCATTCATTGCAACTTCTTTTATAGTACTTCAATCAGTTTCTGTTTGAATCTCAAGCAATGGGTAAGTTCTTTCTATGTACTCTATTTTTTCACTTAGGTATTCCCTATTATTGAGTAAAAATCCTTTTCTTCAAAAATTGATTCATAAAAATGGATATCCTTTATCATAATGATTTTTTATAGCTGTCAGCATTGCTCAATCGCCTCCCAATACTAAAATAGTATTAGACTTCATTGAATCTAATATCTCAATATATCTTTTTGCTTCGATAAATTCTCTTAAACTTTTATTGAAGTCCAAATTGTATCAGTTGTAACAAATTATATGTTTTTTATATTCTATGAATTGCATTAATCTTTTATAAAAAATATTGACTATATCATAATTTTTTTATTTAAATTTGCAATTAAAA
>SAAG01000058.1 GCA_010119095.1 Candidatus Altimarinota bacterium | reverse complement strand
GCATTTATCTGAAATCATATCCAAGATAAAAATGAATACAATACCAGAAATAAACTTTGACTTCCAAAAACTCCAATTTGTAATCCAAGTGCAAATAGTATAGAAGCTGTTTATAATGCTAAAAATACTCCATACTATTATTATCTTCATGATGAAAATTGACAAATTCACTATGCAACAACAAATGAAGAACATGTAGCAAATAAGATGTTGTATATCAAATAATAATTAATAATAATATACATACCTACAATGTAAAATGTTTTTGAAATTATATCTTGATAACTGTACAAATAGTATATAATTTGTAATTGAGATAAACAAAAAATCTCAAAATATTTTATTTATTAATTATAATAAATATGGCATGTTGATCTTGTGGTACTAAAAAAGCAGCTCCTGCTAAAACAACTAAAGCCCCTGCTAAAAAACCAGCTAAAACAACTAAAAAATAGATTTTTAGTATTATTGTTACTTTAATAAAAATCCAAGAATTAATATTCTTGGATTTTTTTAAATTTCATTTTTTTAGAACAAATATCTATTCGCGGCCTACTATACAAGATTTTTACCACCTTCTAAAGCTTGGACACTTCTGATCTATATCAACTAGTGCAAATCATTTATGTTGGATTGCTTCTTTTATAATTTCTTTTAATTCAAGTAAATTTGCTCAATCTGCTCTTTTTGCAAATCTTGCTCATGCATTTTTTGCTAAAGCAATTGGATCAAATGGTTGAGTTGTATTACCTTCTGGAGTAGTTTTTGTTTTTGCTCAAATTGGAGTTACAGCACTTGCCTGACCTGTAGTTAGAGCATAATTTTCGTTATTGAATACTAGATAAGTTATATCTAGATCTCTACGACAAGAGTGTATGAAGTGTCCCATACCTATTCAGTAACCATCACCATCTCATCCCATAGCCATAACAGTCAAGTTTGGGTTAGCCATTTTTACTCATGTTGCAAATGGTAGAGTTCTACCATGAAGTGTTTCTGAAGCATACCCATCTATATAGTGTGTAGCTTTTCAAGAACACCCTATTCAAGATACTATTACTCTATTGTGGCTTTCAATTCATAGTTCTTTAAATGCTGATTTTATAGCAGCTATAATCAAGAAATCTCCACATCATGGACACCGTTGTATGTTGTTTAATCAGCTTCTCATAGTTTTTTATTATTAAGTATTGCAATTATTTAATTAGTTTTTCAAAATCCTCTATATAAAATGGCATCAGGTCATATTTTCTTAGATGACTGATTTTAAGTCAGTTTATATATTTTAATCATAGTTTGTCAGTTAAGTGTGTTTCTAGTTGTCAGCTATAATTGTGTTCTGCAAATATTACTTCTTGTTTTCAAGTAAGTTCATCTCTAAGTCTCTCATCTAGTGGTTTTAAGAATTTGATAACTATTAGTCCATAATCTGGATTATCTTTTATAAAATCTAGTGCTGTATAAGTTATAAAACTTGTAGTTACAAGCATCTTTTTTGCATCTTTGTTGTAAACTTCGTATCATTTGATTCATTCCTTTTTGAAGAAATCTTGTAGTTTTTTTGCTCTTTTTTCTGTCATCAATACTTTCATCTCTGAATCCTCAGTTGTTGCTCAGTATTCATCATGTTCATAACTTGGAGCCATAAAATCTCCGTCAACTGTACCTACTTTTACATATGATGAAATACCATCCTCAGTTAGCTCATATCTTTTGTAATCAGTGCTCGGGTTATCTATAAGTTTTCATCTATCAATTCAAGGAGTTTTAAGTTCTGTAAATGATGATTTACCTTCTGCAAATTGTTTGTCTATCAAAACTATAACTACTGTTTGGTATTTTTGTGCTAAATTTAGCGCAAGACCTGAAGCATAGTATCAGTCTTCCATTGTTGAAGGAACTAAAACTATATGTTCAAAATCTCAAAATGTTGGATTTAGTGCAAAATTCATATCTCCTTGCTCTAGACAAGTCGGAGTACCTGTACTTGGTCCTGCTCTTTGAGCCAAAACTGCTACTATTGGTATCTCAGCTTGTAATGCAAAACTAAGAGCTTCTGTCATAAGTGCAAATCATCCTCAACTTGTTCAAACCATACTCCTTGCTCCAGTAAATGAAGCTCAAAGTGCAGCATTGATTACTGCTATCTCATCCTCAGCTTGTAAATATGGTACTTTTTTAGAGTTAATAACTTCAGTAAGTATAGTTGAAGCTGGTGTCATAGGATATGCACTATAAAACTCTAGTCAGTTTGCAATTGCTCAGTAAGCAATCATACTGTTACCAAAACTTACTTTTTTAGCTTCTCAAACTTTTCATAGATTATATGATTTAACTTCTTTTAAATCATAATTTTTATAGATATCTTCAACGATTTTTTTGTTTTTTTCTACTATTTCTGGTCATTTTTTAGCAAAAGTATGTTCTATACTTTGAAAACTTGTTTCTACACTTAATCATAGTAATTTAAACAAGATTCATAGTAAATATGTATTGTCATATTTATCATTTATTTCTATATCTAGAACTTTAAATTTAGATAGATCTATTAATTTTGTAGTTACTTTCTCAATAAATTTCTTATTTGAGATTATAAAAGCTCCCTCTCTTAGAGTTGGCAAATTGCTTTC
Source organism: Candidatus Altimarinota bacterium (assembly GCA_010119095.1). Classification (GTDB taxonomy): domain Bacteria; phylum Patescibacteriota; class Gracilibacteria; order BD1-5; family UBA6164; genus Altimarinus. Next base: position 4,706 of record SAAG01000058.1, on the reverse strand, counting down.
TATATTTTTATCATCAAAAACCACAAGCATATCAGCATATTTTGAAAGGCTTCTATTTGTATCAGATATATTTACATCAAAATGATTTAATCATCATTTGATAACTGATTGATACTCTATATTTGTGATAACTTCATATCACAATGCAGCAAATGTATCTGCAACTATATCGGCTGTCGAATTCATACCTAGTCAGGCTGGTCAACTTACTCTTATGTTTAATTTCATAGGGTTTGTTTAATAATTATTATTTTTCACCTCAAGTTCAAGATGTTATATCTAGACTTCCAGAATTGTCATTTCATGTTCAAGTTAGTTCTCTTAGTTGTTTCAACTGTTCAGGAGACAATTTTATTTCTTTTGAATCACTATCTATACCTACCTCAGGTTTTGGTGATAATATAAATAGAATTGCTGTTCAAAGTATTCAAATCAAAATTCATAGTAGTGCTAATCCTGCCACTATTTTTGGCAATAATCATTTTTTCATAAAAAATTATTTAATTAATAAATCTATACGATTTGGTAAATCTGTATAATTAAAAGTGCTTTGTATAATCTTCTCTCAATCTCTTTTAAAATTAACTATGCTTGATTTAAGCAATGATAATTCATAATTTTTTCAATTGTAATCAAAAGAGTATTTTATCATCTTACTTGAATTTACACTTATTTCAATATTATTTGCTTTCTGTGATAATGTATCATGTACAAATACCAAATAATTGTAATAACCAAGTAAACTACTCATATATTCTTTGTAAGAATTAATTCATATTTTTCATGTAATTATAACCTCTTTTCAGTTTCATAATCAAAAGTTTTCAGTGACTTTATTTCAGTTTTTTACATTTTTGAAAAGTTTAACTTTCATATTTGAAAAATAATGTTCATTGTTTCATATATAATAGTCTGAATCAACATATGCTCAATAGGTATTACTTTCTCTTCAAAGATTGTAAGTAAATATTGATTTTATACCTTTTAATTTAATATCTATTTTGTCATTATTAATATTAACAATAATATTATCTGATTTGATATCTGTAAACTCTTGTATATATGTAAATTCTCATCTTGGTTTTAATAACTTATCCCTTTTAAATACAAGGATTTCAGTAGATTCTTTAGGTAAAGAAGGTCTATCATTGTCATATATAGTAACACTACTTGTTTTAACCGTTAGAAAAGTATTTATAAAGAAATTTTTAAAATCACTTTTATTTTTTTCATCTGAATTTGATGAATAATTATATTTATCATCCATCTTTTCTTTAACTAGATTTAGACTATATGTTATATTTTTCTTAACTCAATCAATATAAATTTCTTTGATTGTAAAATTATTGTATGGATACAATTCAAAATAAAATTCTTTTCATCCTATATTCATATTTACATTGTACATATTTCCACTTTCATCAGTTTTAATTTTAATAGAACCAGGATTTACTCAATTAAATTTTGCTAGATATTCATTTATATCTCCTACAGTATAAACAACCCTTTTAACATCTTCTCAACCTATAGTTTTTATGCTATATAAATTACTTTTTTCAAGTTTATATTTGTCATAATTTTTCAAAGCATTTATGTATTCAACAAAATTAAGAGAAATATATTCATAATCTTTTAAGTATAGATAATCATTTTCTTCTGACTCATCAAATACAGTTTTGTTATTATTGAAAAAATTAAATAACATATTGTAGTCTTTTTCAAATTGACTTAGCAATTTTGAATCAAGTTTTAGTCATTCCTTTTTTACCAAAATAACTCATTTTTCTAGCTCAGCTTGGAAAAAATTGTTTCTTATATATTCAGAAAGCAGTTTCAACAATTCTAGATTATTTACTATTATTGCCTTCTTTTTATCTGTTTTTCAGTTTAAATAAACACTTACACTCAATAAAGAATATTTATTTAATATATTAAAAGGTCATTTTATGTTATCTATATTTGTATTGGTAACTAGATATGACTTGATTATGTTATCCAAAAATCAAATAAAATATCAAAGCTTTATGTTTTTATTATCATCAGATCAAAGTATCTTATCATCTTGAACCTTTAATCATATATTTATAAAATATTTATCAGTAAAAGAAGTCAATCAATCAAAAAAACTATCTTTATTTCACAAATCGTATTGATTGAAAATATAATAAAGCATATAATTTCATTCTTGTTTTTGAAAAGAAAAAACAGATGCAAAGATATTATCAAACTTTTGTTCAGTTTCTATGCTTTCAGTTTTATTATCAACTAAAAACTTACTTTTAAAATAAACCAAAACTTTCAACATCTCAGTATAATCTTTTTCACTTAGATTCTTCAAGTTTTTATAGTACCCTTCTATATCTTCAAATATTCAATTAGAGTTACTTGGTGACATATAAACATCAAGCAAACTCATATATATCATATCTTTATAATATGTAATCTTTTTGTTATCATTTATAAATATGCTGAAATACTTCTTTATATAATCATATTTAATATTATTGAAATTTTCTTTCAAAATGGCTTCATCTGATTTAGAAGTCATAAACTCAGCCGAAAAATAACTGATTATACTTCTGAAAAAATAATTATCTAAGTTAGGATAATCATCTAGTTTGTACTCTGGAGAATACAAACTCTGATTAACATATCATACTCAAGGATTTAACTGTAAAGTTCTATTGAAATCTGCATTAATTGATACTTTATTTAATGTTAGATCAAATGGGTAAAACATATGTGGGTAAATGTATACTCTATTTTTTTCTTTTGAGTCTTCTAAACCCAACAAAGTCATCTCTACCATATTATCAAACGAAAATATATCCATTTTCTCTTGATTTTCTGTATTTATATATAACTTTATAGGTCAAACAAAATTTAGTTTAAATCATGATCAAGTTACTTCATACTTTTTAGGAAATGAAAAAGACATAAAGTATTTTCCATTTCATACTTTGATTGATGTGTTGTTATTGATTTGTGTTTTTTTATAAGATCCTTTTTTATTGAAAAATATTTTATCCAAAAAATCTAATCTCTCTAAGTATATCTGAGAATCACTTTTTTCAGCAACTTCAGAAAAATCACCGTTTTTATCTCTTATGACACTAAAAACACCATTACTAGGGATTTTAAACTTTGAATAATAATCTAAACTTGATTCTCTAGATGAGAAAAAAGTCAAAAATGTAATAAGAAAGATTATCAGTACAGAGATAAACGATGAAAATATTTTTAATCACATAAATATATAAGTTTAAGTGTTTAGAAACAACAATAGAATTTTATATTAAATTCATTTTCTATTTCGCACTATTTTATCGTTTTTCTATTTTTTTTCAATTTTTTATTTAAAATCTTCTCAGAAAAAATCATTAAGTTTTTTTATTATATTCTCATTTTTTAGCAAAATCCCAGTTTCTCTGTTTTTATCCATACTTGAAGTAGAAAAATTGATACTTCCGATGTAGAGATATTTGTTATCGATTAGTATTATCTTGGCATGTTCTGTTAGCTTTGGTAAGACTTTTATATCAAATCATAGACTTTTAAATTCATCCAGATTTTCATTTTTTTTATCTGTAATTATTTTTACCACTACATTTTCATCAAGTTTATCTTCCAAAATAGATTGAAAACTTTCATCTCAAAAATATGGAAAATATAACTTGATTTCAGTTTTTGCATTTTTTATCAAAAACTCTAGTTTTTCTCTTGAGAAAAAAGGAGATAAAACTAGATTATCATCATAAACATATTTTCTTTCTTTTGTATAATCATAATTGAAAGTTTGTAATAATTTTTCAAGTATCTTTTTATCTCTTATAAATAGCATAAAATCCCTATTTTTTGTAAACATACTATAGCTCCAATTTCAAGTTGAAAGCACAAGTAAATCATCGATTATAAAGTATTTTGAGTGATTTAGTGCATAATCTGTCGAATCTGACCAGACAACTGGGATATTGTTTTTCACAAATTCATCGTATGCTTTTTTGTTGATATTGTTTGCCATATACACATTTTTCTCCATCAAGACTTTTACATCTACTCATCTTTTTTTTGCTTTTACTAAAGCACTTCTCAAATCTTTTTCTGTAAATATATATGCCTCCACATAAACTCTAGTTTTTGCTTCTCAGATTTTTTGTACAAGAGTTTTCAGTAGATTTTTATCAGGAGTTCTATAGAGTTCCACATTTTCAACTTCTTTTATATCTTCAAAAGAAAATGCAGAAAGTGTAGTTTTAGTTTGTTCTGTTTTTCTAGTTTGTTCGTTTCATTCACTATGAAACAAAAAATACTCTTTGGCATATGTTATGCTAAAAAGTATTAATAATATTGTTATTATGATTGAGTTTATGTGTTTTGTTTTCATTGAAGGTTTTAAAAATTACATATTGAAAGCATATCTTTTTAATTTAGATTTTCAAGGATTTTTTTGATTTCTTCAACTAGATATTCTATTTCTTTTTTTGTTATATCATATTTAGCAAGTTTTAAGTATTTTTCTTTTGATTTTTCAAGTAATTTTATGACTTTTTGTTTCTTTTTTTCATCTAAGTTTTGTGATTGTAGCTTAGTTTTGATATTTTGTAAACTGTTTTTGTGTTTTAAAGAAAAAATTGTTTTGTAATCCAGTCTAATTAAATCCAATTTATTAATATCAACTAGTTCATCATTTAGTTTTAAGTCAAATA
>SAAG01000057.1 GCA_010119095.1 Candidatus Altimarinota bacterium | reverse complement strand
TTCATCCTCTTTAACAGTTTTAGTTACGGGTTTTACAGGTTCTTTTTTTGCAGAATTTAGTTCTACTTCTACTTTTTTGGTACTTTTTACAGTTGTTTTTTTTGTAGTTGTTTTTGTATTATTAGAATTGCTTTCTATAAAAGTAGATATATCATTTTTAAATCAATCAACATTGTATACTTTAGCATATTGTTTATCTATAAATCAAACCTTATTTTTATATTTTCAGTTAGTTATTTTTACTTTGATATAATTATTATTTATATAATTTACATGCAATATTTTAAATATAGTTCATTCATATATAAGATTATTTGTTTTATTTCATTTTACAGGTTTTTCTGATAAAAATGTACTTTTTATAACTTTTCAATAATTACCTCAAATTTTATCCTTGTTTAAATTATTGTTTTCTAAAAGTACTTTTAAAACATATCATTTATTGTTATCTGTTAACTTTACATTTATGTAATCTCAATTTTCTCATTGATCTAAAACAATATATCATTTTTGTAAATTACACATAACTACTGAATTGTCTTCTCAAGGAGAATTTAATACAGGTGTATGCATATATTTTGCATATAAAATGTCTCAGGATTCACCATAACAAATATTGGATACCCCAAGTAGCAAAATGATAAAAATTATTATTTTTCTCATCACTAGGAAATAATAAATTACATATTTATATTAATTATAACATATTTCTTTTAAAAAATACAAAATAATAATTTTTGCTAATAGGGAACTTTTCTCTATAATATAAAAGTCATTTAATAATTTATTTATGTACTACATCGTTGATTTACAAAGAGATCAAAGTAAGTTGAGCAGATATATCTCAAATACTTTGCTTGAAAAGATACAAAACACACTAGAAAACAAGAAAAAAACTCTAGTCTACATTAATCGTAGATGAGAGTATAATTTGCTTTGTTGTCTGGATTGTGGACACTTGTATAAATGTAAAAACTGCGATATCACTATGTCAGTACACAAAAATCCTGAAAAACTAGTTTGTCATATGTGTTGATATACAAAAGACCTAGATTTGAGATGTGAAAAGTGTAGTTGATCAAATTTGCAAAAAGTATGAGTAGGAACAGAACAAGTAGAAAAACTACTAAAATCTCACTTCAAAGAAGCCAAGATATTTAGACTTGATACTGATAGTATAAAAACCAAAGTCCAAAAAGAATCAGTACTTCAAAATATACTTGAATCAGATATAATCATAGGTACCAAGATGATAACTACAGGATTTGATTTTGCAGATATAGCTTTAATTGCTGTCATACTACTCGAACAAGAAATAGGTATCCCAAAATACAACATAGAAGAGATAAGTTACAACAATATCAAACAATTGATAGGTAGATGATGAAGACAATGAGAAGATAAAGAAGTCGTTATCCAGACATTTATAAGTTCCAATGATACTATAAAAAGTATAAGCGAATACAACTACAAAGATTTTGTAACAAAAACTCTAGAAGAGAGAAAATTGTTTTCTTATCCTCCATACAAAGACTTCGCAGTACTAGAATCATATGACAAAAACGAAGCAAAATCTCTAGAATTTTGTAAAATACTTAAAAATAAATTGGATTATGCAAATGAAGATAAAAAAATAGAAATCACTCTAGGACAAAAATGATTCAAAAAAGCTTGAAATTATCACCATAAAATTATCCTAAAATGAGAAAACTTAAGGGGTTTTTTAGAAGTGATTAGATACGAAGTAATCAAGAATCCTAAATTATCTTTAACTTTTGAATAAAGATTACTGAAAAACTGCATATTTCTTCGTCAAAAATATTTTTTCTCATTCACTTACTGTTTCGTAAGCTCATATCGAAAAATTATTTTTTCCTTGAACTACTTGTTTTTGAGTAATCTAAGTAAGAAAAGTAAGTTTTTAACATCAAATTTTTAAAAATATTGAAAATCTTGTAAAAAATGTAAAATGAAGGATAATTAACTATTAACTTTTTTAGTATGAAATTTCAGATTAAGGCAAATGTGTTGAAAGAATGATTAAACATAGTAAACCATGCAGTAGCCAATATTACTACAACTCCGATTTTGGAGACTATAATGCTGAAAGTTAATTTTTCTAGCATAGTGCTTATCTCAAATAATCTAGAGATGGCTATAGAGTATGTAATAAAAGAATGAGTAAAGATCAATTCTGAATGAAGCTTTGCTATCCCTAGTAAATTGTTTACTAGCTTAGTATCTCTGATAGATGATGAAGAGATTGAAATAGAATTGTTATCTTGAAATAACCTACAAATCAAAACAGAAAATGGTAAAACTAAAATCAAATGAATTGATGCAACTGAGTTTCCATTGATCCCAACAATAAAAGAAGAAATAAGCATAAGTGTAAAATGAAGCATTCTAAAAGAATCTATAGAAAAAACTATATTTTCAAGTGCAGAAGGTAATATAAGACCTACTTTAGCATGACTTTATGTAAATATAAAAGAATGAGAAATAATCTTTGCTTCAACTGATAGTTTTAGATTATCAGAATACAAAACAGCACAAGAAAGACCACTAGATATCAATTTTGCACAAATAATCCCAAACAAAACAGCTCACGAGATAAAAGGTATAATCAAAGATACTGAGGATGTAAAGATCATCTCAGGACATAACCAAGTATGATTTTTCTTTTGAAATACAAAAGTTTATTCGAGATTATTAAATGGTAAATTTCCAGATTATACCAACTTTTTCCCAAATTCGTATTCTACAAAAGTAGAGATCAACAGAGTAGACCTAATCCAAGCACTTAGAAAGATAAATCTGATAAGTAAAGAAAATAATTACAGCATAAAAATCAAATTCAACTCTAATTATATGGTACTTGAAACTGGAGAATCACAAATCTGAGAACTTGATGTAAAAGTAACTGCAGCTCTAGAATGAGATGAAAATATAATTGGTATAAATTCGATTTACTTCCTAGAAGTGCTTTGAGTTATAGAATCAACTCATATAGCAATCAGCTTTGAAAATGCTCTATCTCCGATATTTATCAAACCAATAGAGGAAAAGAAAACAAAAGGAGAGTTTAGACATATAATTATGCCTTTGAAGATTTAGTGATTAGTAAATTTATAGTTAAATCCTTAGAAATAAGGATTTTTTTGATATACAAAATGAAAAAAATAATTTTTGATTTATAAAGCTTTGTGTATATAATAAATCTAATTAAAAATAATAATTTAAATTATGGCAACTATTACAATCGAAGATGTTCCTGATACATTTGTAAAAAAAGTTTGAACTAGTATAAAGTTTGATGATTTTAGTATTGTGAAAAAAAGAAGAATACTAACTAAACAAAAAGATCCAACAATCAGACTTCAAAAACTTGTAGATGATCCAAATAATACTAGTTATGGACCAATGAGTGTAGATGAATTTATTTCTGAAATGAAAAAATGGTAGTATGGATGTAAAATATACAAAATCTTATAAAAAATCATTTTCAAAACTGGATAGTAAAATAAAAACTAAAACAATTGAAAGAATTGCAATTTTTTCTGTTAATCCATTTGAAAAAATATTAAATAATCACAAATTGTTATGAGAATATGATTGATATAGAAGTATAAATATCACTTGAGATTATAGAGCGATTTTCAGAGAATATCCAGATGGAACTTATGAATTTGTAGAATTTATAGATATTGGAACTCATAGCAAACTTTACCAATAAATCCTTCTAAAACAAGGATTTTTTTAACTACTACTTTATGCAATACAAGATTTTTTGATGTAAGGTGAATAAATACTATGCAGATATATGGCTAAATAGTGGTTTTTTCGAGTGAAAAAAAGGTATTTTTATACTGTCTTGTGTAGTTACTGATAAGGCAAAGAAAAAATGGGTTAAATTTGTTATTGATACTATAAAAAAACTAGAGAATGATGAAAAAGTATATCTAAGTGGATGTGGTTCACTTGATAAGTGAAAAGTACTTGAGTCATTTTATGATGTTTACAAAGAATTAGCTCCATACAAAGACAAAATAGAAGTATTGGCAGAGGAACCGGAAAAAACTGTCATCTCGAGCAAAGTCGAGAGATCTGCCGGAGAATTAAATAATGAAATTTGAGAAAATATGGTTATAAGCAAAGAACAGATTCCTCCACAAAGGTCGGAATGACATAACTCAATCTACACCAAAAAATTTATCCTCATTCAATCATGATGTGATAGCTTTTGTAGCTTTTGTCTGACAGTTCAAAAGAGATGAAGACACTTTTTTAGAGAAAAGGAAGCAATCATTCAAGATATACTAGATTATGAAAAAGTTTGAGGAAAAGAAGTAGTTTTGACTGGGATTAACTTGTGAGCTTGGGGACTAAAAAGTACCAATGATTTAAGTGGCTCAAAACTCTCAGAATTGATTGAAGCTATACTAAACGAAACAAAAATCAGGAGAATCAGAATCAGTTCACTTTGACCTGAGTTTGTTGACCTAAAGCTATTGAAACTATTTGAAAACAAGAGGATTTATCCACATTTTCATTATTCTCTACAATCAGGATCTACTAAGATTTTGAAATCGATGAACAGACATTATGATGCTGATTATCTGAAAAATATGCTTGAGGACACTAGAAATATAAAAAGAGAAGATAATGTAGAGATAAGTATATGAGCTGACTTAATTATCGGTTTTCCATGAGAAACTATACAAGATTTCGATGATACTTATGCTCTAGTTAAGGATTATGCCATCACAAAACTACATGCATTTACATTTTCTCCTCACAAATATGCCGAAGATGTACCAGCTTGAAAATATGAGTGACAGATTGATGAAAAAACAAAAAAAGAGAGATACGATAAACTTGTAAAACTATGAGACAAAGTCAGGTCAGATTTTATAAAATCAAATATTTGAAATACCTTTGAAGTGCTTATAGAATCAGTTAAATCAGGTGTATTTAAATGATGGACCGAGAATTATATAGAGGTTACAAATGATAATTTTGAAGTGATTTCTGGAGTAGTTAAGAGAAATGAGATAGTGGTGGGAAGGCTAAAATAAAAAAATATTTGCAAAATAAATTAATCGTATATAATAAGAATATAAATTATATACTTTTTTTATGCTAAAAGATTTTGATAAATGGAATATTCTAAAAAAGGAATTAGAAGAAAAATCAAGTGAGATGATTATAAAAGAATGAGAAATTTGGTGGACTTATTTGTGATTAAATGTAAAAAATGAATCTTGTTGAAAATGAGATAATTTCAGAAGACCGGTTTTAGTTTTGAAAAAATTATCACATGATAATTTTATAATAATTCCTTTAAGTACTAAAGTAAAGTATTGAAGTTGGTTTGCAAATTATGAATTAAACGGAGTTTTATATTCTGCACTTTTATATCAAATAAAAATGATGCATAGAAATAGATTTTATGTTAATGAATGAAAACTTGAGAGGGAACAATATATAGAAATAAAAAAGAGACTTAGTAGTCTCCTAAATCTCTAGAAATTGTCATGGAGTATTGCTACTCCAATCATTGTAAGCACATATGTCTTACTAAAGTAACTACATTATATCAGAATTGATTTGAAAATCAAATTTTTATCTCATAATTATATACTATGATAAACAAAAACACACTAGATTTCTTAAAAAACTTGTCAGAAAATAACAACCGTGTATGGTTTGCAGAGCATAAACCTGAGTTTGATAAGATAAAAAAGGATTTTGAGAGATTTGTTACTAGTTTGATAGCCAGTATCTCACATTTTGATCCTGATATAGCACATCTAGAAGCTAAGAAATGCATATTTCGCCTAAATAGAGATACTCGTTTTTCTAAAAATAAAGCTCCTTACAAAATCAATTTATGAGCCCACATCAATGCTGTCTCAAAACTGAGTCAAACTCCTGGTTCAGCAGGGTATTATGTACACCTAGAACCCGGGAATTGTATGCTTGCCGGATGAGCCTATATGCCAGATACAAAGTGGCTTCACGATATTCGTCAAAAGATATCAAATAATCCAAAGAAGTTTACAGATATAATTGAAAACAAAGATTTCAAGAAGTATTTTGTTTTCTACTCTTGAGAAAAGCTAAAAAGACCTCCAGTTTGATTTCCTGCTGACCATGAAGCAATTGAGATGCTAAAAAATAAAAGTTTTTTAGCTGATTGTATGATTAAGGACAAAGAAGTTTTTAGTGAAGGGTTTTTGGACTTTGCAAGTGGGGCTTTTAGGGAACTCAAAAAATTTAATGATTTTTTGAATGAAGGGTAGTCATCCTGAATAGGAAAAACATTTTAATTGCAATATAGAACAACAATATAGTTTTACTTTTTACACAAAAAGTAATAAAAGTGCTGGAAGGACAGCAAATCTTCGCAGATGAGTTGATTATGTTTTAGTGAGTCGTTTTATAGCGAAGTTGCACCCTTAAGAATCCCGATTGATACATGTCGTGAAAAGTTATAGTAAAAATATATTCGGTTTGTAATTTTTTGATTTTTTATTATATTATAAGTAGTAAAATATGGAAAAAGATTTTTTTCTTAAAAGTATAATTCGAGTGAGCATTGATTGATTTTTGGCTTGATATGGAAGAGTGAGAAATAAAAAATCAATCTTATTGCTTGAAAATGCTTTAAAAAAGATACTTTGAAAATATAGTTATGACAAGGAACTAATAACAAAAACTTATTTTGAAGTACTATCAGATTTTGATAAAAAATGATATAAATTGTATCAATGATTTTATAAGATAAATTTATAATTATGTCTTCAATCGCTTTAAATAGCCTAGATTTTTCAATTAAATTCGGTTTAGACTTTCATATAGTTAAGTCATGGTGGGATCATCTAAATTTTGCTAATCAAGAGGAAGCAAGGATTTTTTTTGAAAAAAATAAGGATTTTATAGATGCTCATCCTTTTGCTAAATGGGTTTGATGAAAAAGACAGATTCTTCCACAACTTAAGAAATTATTTCCAAGTGAATTTGGTGATTACCACGAACCTTTTTTAGGTTGATGAGCTGTTTTTTTTAATCTACAAAAAAAACAGTCTTTTTTAAGTGATGTAAATGCAGAGCTTATAAACACTTATAAAGTTATAAAAGATACACCAAAAGAACTAATCAAGTTTCTTGAAACTTGTAAATATGATAAAGCTTTTTATACTCAAATTAGGGCTTGGGATAGAGTCGAAAATTGGCAAGAAAGTTACAGTGAAGTTGAAAGAGCTTGAAGATTTATCTATCTTAATCGTACTTGTTTCAACTGACTTTATAGAGTAAATTCAATTGGTCAATTCAATGTACCAATGTGAGGTTATAGTAATCCTGATTTTGTACAAAAGCAAAATTTATTAAATGTTTCAAAACTATTAAATGAAACAAAAGCTAGAATAGAATTACAAAGTTTTGATAAGGTTTTAAAAAATGCTAAAAAAGATGATTTTGT
>SAAG01000181.1 GCA_010119095.1 Candidatus Altimarinota bacterium | reverse complement strand
CCTGTATCCTGAAGCGGCCGGAGCCGAGGCCGCGGCTGAGCGCGAGGCGCCTGAGCAGCGAGCCGAACCGGGATGCCGTTTTCGGGGAGACGATGTGCGACTCGCATCCGGGGTCGCGGACGGGCCGGCCCTTCTTGTCGAGCCTCCTGAAGGTGCCCGCGACGCCGACCTTGACCTCGCGGGTTCTGGCCTTCCCGTCCTTGCCCTTGCCTTTGACGCCCCTCACGTCCTTTTTGACGCACGGCACGCCGGTGCCGTCGAGCGTGATGTAGAGGGTGGGCGTGACGGGCGCGGTCGCGGCCAGCAGCCAGGCGGGCAGGAGCGGCTCGGGGATCCACGCGGCGGGGCTCTCCTGGGCCTCCAGCGCGCGCCGGCCCGCGGCGAGCGCCCTGCGCCGGAAGGTGCTCTCGGACATGCGCACGCCCGAGAGCAGCGCGAGCAGGCCCGCGCCCTCGGCGAAGGAGCCGGCGGTGACGGCGGCGCGCTGCAGCCGGCCGGCGAGCGCCGGGGTCATGCCGTCGAGCAGCCCGAGCGCCTTCTTGAGCGGGAAGGCGTCCTCCGCCCCGCCCGTGCGGGGGAAGGCGCCGTTCTTGCGCAGCCTCCGGCCCTTCTCCGCGGCCCGCTCCATCGCCCGGCGCATCTGCCTGGTCATGATCTCCGGCGCCGGCCCGTAATAGGCGCAGGTGAAGCCCACGTGCCCGAAGAGCGTGTCCGCCCCGGTCCCGCGGTAGCCGTCGGGAGCGCCGTGCGGCGCGGCGCGCCCGAGGGCGCTCAGCACGAGCGAGAGGGCCGCGGCCAGATCCTTGCCTGCGGCGGCGGCGAGGCGCTCGTCAAGCCGCCCGAGTCCGGAGGGAAGCTCGCCGGGGCCGCATTCCCCGGCGGCGTCCAGCACGCCGAAGAGCACCTCCTCGACGTTCGCCATGACCGGGGCCGGGAATGCCGTCAGCGGGTGTTTTTTTTTAAGGAGAGCGCCAGTTCCGCGGCCAGGGCCGTGTAGCGCGCCATCAGTTTCCTGTAGCTCTTGCCGGCCGCGAGCAGCCGCTCTATCTCGGCGACACGCCCCTCCGGGACGCGCGCCGACCTCCTCTTCCCGGGGCCGGCCCTGTACTGCAGGACGGGCGGCGCGGCATAGACGGAGACGCTGCCGTCCTTTTTCACGTACTTGTTGGACTTGTTCTTCAGCAGGTTCCCGTCCAGGCACGGGCCGAGGGCCCGGACCTCGGCAAGGACGCTGCGCATTTCTCGGAGAATCTCACGTTCGGCCATGTTGACTCCTAATGTCTTCGTAAGTGAAGACTCTAAATTATCACAAAAAAACAAACGGCGCAAGTGGAAATCGCAAAGAATCGACGCTTTTCTCAATCCGGGGCGCAAAACCTCCCGTCAGAATGCCGCTCCCCATCATCTATCTTGAATCCCACCC
>SAAG01000180.1 GCA_010119095.1 Candidatus Altimarinota bacterium | reverse complement strand
ACTTGGACTTGTTGCTTTATCTATACCGTGTTCAAACATTGCTCTAAATCATAAAACCATTTTAATAAACATCAAAATAAGTGCAATAATTATAAATGATATAGATCAAAGTAATCAGAAAAATATTGTTAGTTTTGTGCTACTCATTGCTGCAGATGCTGCAAACCCAACTCAAACCATTACAAATGTCATTACAGAAAGCATCTGACTTAAGCTATTTGTATTTGTTAAGTCTACTCATCATTTTTTAAGTAATATCTTTGTAAAATAATGCATAAATATCTTGAGAGTAAGAACTCAAACTAAGAAAAATCATAAAAGAGCAAAAGGGAATAGGTATTCTACATATCACCATAAACCTGGTACAAATACTGCTCATAGTATAAATAATACATTGATAGACATGGCTAGTGTAAGAGGTAAAGCTATCAAAGATATCTCGTTTTTTCAATTGATAAAACTTTCATATAAACTACTTTTTTTGAAATCAAAAAACTTTTTTAGATTCCATATAAGCATCTTAATATGTAGAAAAGTAAAAAACAGTATTCAAAGCAAAGCTATAAAAATAACTATTTGATAAAAAGTGTTTCAAGTAAGAAATACTTCTTTTAAAGTATCAAAGTTTGGTATAGGAAATTTCTCACTATTTCTAGGGATTATAAACATCAGGTACATAAAAAAAGAAACAACAAGTCATCCAGGTCATAATGCTCAAAGAAAAAATATAGGATTGTAATCAACTTTTCATTTTCAAAATAAAAAATTAAACATAAGTTTTAAAATTAATAAATAAATTATTTTTGTTTATCACATGTTATATAGATACATTTTCAATTAACTATAGCATCAGTTAGCTTTTTATGTGCACTTTTGGTAAGTCTATTGAAAGTAGGTCCAGAAATTCACATTTTTTTTGCTCAATCTATATTTGAGACTTCTTCTAGGTTTAATAACCTAATAGCTTCATACTCATCAAGTCTAAGATGGATTTTTTCTATATCATCCTTGGCTTTTGATGGCTTAAAACAAGTATAACAAGGCTCTTTTTCTATGTTTCTATCTTTACAAGGTCTAGCCATAAATATAAAATTAAATAATAATTATTATGAAACCTATTTCATAATATATTAAATAAAATCATCCTGTCAAATAATTTTTGCAAATTTTTTGAAAAAGGTTATCTTATATGAAAGTTATTAATATTAATTTTTAATAAATAAATATGAAACAAAATCAAAAAATCAGTAATATAATTACTAAAAAAGCATTCACGATAATAGAATTAATAGTAGTAATAACAATACTAGCAATATTATGAACGATATGATTTGTATCATTTAGTAGTCACTTGGTGTGAGTAAGAGATACAAGTAGACAAGAACAACTAGGATCAATATATCAATGACTAGAATCATACAAGACAAAAAACATATTACCACTACCAGATGAT
>SAAG01000006.1 GCA_010119095.1 Candidatus Altimarinota bacterium | reverse complement strand
AGTTTCATAAAAAAATAAGCTAAATATTTAAATTTAGCTTATTTTAACTTTTTTAATTTATTATTCAAATAAATCTTTTGTAATATCGATTTTTTCTTTTAAGTGTTTTGTTTTATCAGCTCAAGTAATTACAAGTTTTTTATCAATAGTTAACTTAGATTTTTCTATTTTATCAGTATAATCAAATTGATTTAATAGATATTTTATAGCATTTATTCTAGCTTTTTTCTTATCATCACTTTTTACAATTGTCCAAGGAGCATCTTTAGAGTGAGTAACAGAAAAATTTTTATATTCAGCCAATGTGTATTTATCCCAAAGATTTTGACTAACTTGATCAATAGGGGATAGTTTAAATTGTTTTAGTGGATTTCTTCTTCTTTCATCAAATCTTCTAGCTTGTTCTTCTTTTGAAACAGAAAAGTAAAATTTAACCAATTTTATTCCTGAGTTTACAAGCATTTTTTCAAATTTTGGTACATCTTCTAAAAATTGTTCATAATCTTTTTTTGTTACAAAACCCATAACTGGTTCTACTCATCATCTATTATACCAACTTCTATCAAAGAAAACCATTTCTCAAGCACTTGGTAGGTTTGATACATATCTTTGAAAATACCATTGTGATTTTTCTTTTTCATTTGGTTTTTCAAGGGCTACAACTCTTGCTCATCTAGGATTTAGATACTCAGTAAATCTTTTAATTGTTCCTCATTTTCATGCGGCATCTCTTCATTCAAATATAATTAATACTTTTTCTCAACTTTCTTTAATATATCTCTGCAATTTTACAAGTTCAAGTTGTAATTCTACAATCTTCTTTTCATACTTTATATTTTCTTTTTTTACACAAACTTGAGCATAAATTTCTTCTTTTTCTTTTTTTAAACTTGGACAATGTCTATATTTTTTTTCTACACTTTTTACTACATCAATAAGCTTTATTTCTTCTTCTTCTTTTTTTTGTTTTACAAAATCTTCAGCATCTTCAAGTAATTCTTCTAAATTTTTAAACTCTTTTTTTGCCTTTTTATCTATTTTTTTCTTACTTTTCTCAATCAACTCATAACTTTTGTTTATAAGTACTTTCAATTCATCAACTTCTCATTTCTTTTTCAATCAATCGATAAATTCAGTCAATTCAGATATAAGATTTCTAATTGATTCTACATCAATTTTTCTAAGATTATTAAATAATTCGTAAAATATAGATGGCATAAAAAAAAATTAACGAAATAAACCTTTTATTTTTGTTTTAACATAACTTAACAATACTTAAATATTAAACCATATATAATTTTAAAAGTCAAGAAAATGGATTATTTTGGATTAAAAAATAAAAACCATTTTTATAAATGGCTTAAAATAAGGATTTTTTATTTTTTATTGTTCAAAAAATTTAACCAATAAATAATTAACTATACAACAATTTAATATAAAATTAATATACTATTTCATGAATTTATTATGTATTTCTTTAAGTTTAGGATTGGTTACATGAGTATAAACTTGAGTAGTATTTATACTAGCATGTCCAAGCATCTCTTGTATACTTCTTAGATCTGCTCATGCATTAAGTAGGGTAGTAGCAAAACTATGTCTAAGTGTGTGTGCTGATATATCTTTAAGTATACATGCTTTAACTGCATATTTTTTGATAGAGGTAGTGATAAAAAACCTAGTTAATCTCAATGACTCATTGTCAATAGTATTAATATTTTCATTTTTGTAATTATGTCTTATAAATAATGGATCAAAATTATCATTTCTTTTACTTAGATATTCTTTAATCAATTTTGCAGAATGATCAGTTAAATATACAATTCTAAGTTTTCTTCACTTTCATCTTACTGCAAATTCTTTTGTATCTAAATTTATATCGTTTCTATTTAATGAAGTTAGTTCAGAAATTCTCAGTCAAGTTGAATAAATACACTCCATTATAGCTAAATCTCTGGATCAAACAATAGTCTCTTTATTTGGTACATTAAAAAGCCTAATAAGTTCTTCAACTGATAAAAATTCAACTCTCCTTGTTTCTTGTTTTATTAAATCAATTGATGTAGGGGAAAGAGCCTTAACTCATGTTTTTTCAAGATATTTTAAAAAACTTCTAAGTGTAATCATATATGCATTAGCAGTTTTAATAGAAACTTGTTTTTGTGATTTCTTATATATGTATGTTCTAAACCCTTCAGCAAAATCTAGATCAATCAAAGATATATCAAAATCATCAATGTTTTTTATATTCAATTTTCATAAATCAATTAAACCTACAATATATTTTTGAAAATATTTTAAATGTCTATCATACTGTTCAACAGTTTTTGGTGATTTATTTTTTATTACTTCTAACCAATTAAGAAATTTTGTATATCATTCTAAAAATTTCATAATAAACATAATTAGTAATTAACAAACTATATATTAATTATTTAATACCTTAATACAAATTTAACTAAAAAATTTAATTAACAAAAAAAGTCAAGTTAAATAATAGAAAAAGTTTTGTATAAAAAAAAACTATATAATATAATTAATATAGTATTGTATTTTTCTAATAAAAATAAAATGAATTACAAAACCCTAAAATGAATGCTTGAATCACTAGTTAAAGTCTATAAATGTCCTATGTGTAATGCTGAAATCAATGAAAATAATGTAGATATAGTATGAGCTGCAGGAAATACAGTAAATATAGATATAGAATGTCATAAATGTAATAAACATTCTATGATAAAAGCAGAAATCAATAGTATAAATCTTACATCACTAAATCTACAAGAAAACTGAGTAGAATGACTTAAAAAAAGCTTAGAACAAATCAAGTGAAATATTACAAAAAAAAGTACAATAGATACTGAACAAAAAGATAAAATTACAGATAAAGAAATAGTAGATTTAAATAAAAAACTAAAAGATACAAATCTAAATGCATCAGATTTATTTAATATCTAACATCTAATATATGTCAGAACAATCTATCTTAACTACTACGGACAAAATTGATTATATATTCGCATATATAAGAAAAGAAGAAAAAAGACAGAGAAATAAATTGATTGTAAAATGGATATTTAGATTACTTATTATATGATATATATTGTATGTTTATTTTATTTTATGGCCACTTGCAAAAGGTTTTTATGAAAAAGTATTTAATAATCCATTAATTAATCAAACTGAAGTTAATCAAAGTACAAATGAAACATCTCAAGCAGGAGATATAGAGATTTGAGGATTAAAAATAAATAGTGCTAAAGCATCTCAAATTAGGGCTTTATTCTGTAAATAATTATTATGGTATTTATTATCAAGATATTTTATTCTATTCTATTTTTAGCTCTATGATGAGCTTTAATTAAATTCAGAAAAAATGTTCATGACCGGACTGGGCATTGGTACTGGGCTGAAAAATATCTTTGAAGTGGATGAACATATTTAGTCCTAATCCTGTTCTGATTATTTTTAATTTTCTTAGGAGCAATTTACCCATTTTGATGACTAGAACTACTTAGATAATAATTTTTTGACTTTTAAAAAAATCTAAATAATATAGCACTTATAAAACATAAGTGCTAATTTTTATTATTAATTTATTAATTATGACAAAGAAAACTTACAATTTTGAAGCAGAAACAGAGAGATTACTTGAGTTATTAACTCATAGCATATACTCAAATAAAGAGATATTTTTGAGAGAATTAGTATCAAATTCTTCTGATGCTATTGATAAGGCTAGAATAAAATCTATAACAGATGTGAGTTATTTATGAGAAAATAATAAATTTGAGATAAAAATAGATATAGATAAAGAAAATAATGTTATTACAATTGAAGATAATGGTATCTGAATGACAAAAGAAGAAGTAATACAAAATATCTGAACTATTGCAAAATCTGGAACAAAAGATTTTATAGAAAAACTTAAAGAATCAAAAGAACAAAATAATTTAATAGGACAATTCTGAGTTTGATTTTATTCTGTTTTTATGATTGCATCAAAAGTAGAACTAGAAACAAAATCAAATGACTCAGAAAAATCTATTATCTGGACTTCAGAAGGGAAATGAAGCTTTGAATTAAATGACGGAAAAAAAGAAACTAGATGAACTATTATTAAAATATATGTGAAAGATGAAGAAAAAGAATTTTTAGAAGAATGGAAAATTAGAGAATTAATTAAAAAATATTCAAACTATATAAGCATCCCTGTAATGATGCTTTCTTCTGTCATTCCGGACTCCGATCCGGAATCTAAAACAAATAAAAGGGTTTATGAACAAATAAACCAAACAAAGCCAATTTGGGATAAACAAAAGTCAGATATAAAAGAAGAGGAATATAATGAGTTTTATTCAAGTATAAGTTATGATTTTACAAAACCACTAACTCATATTCACTTAAATACAGAATGAGCGATAAGTTATAAATCAATTCTTTTTATACCAACAAAAAAGAATATGTTTAATAATAACGATGATGCAACAAAAGATTACTGACCAAAACTTTTTGTTCAAAATGTACTTATACTAGAACAAGCAAAAGACTTATTACCAGTATGGCTTAGGTTTATCTCATGAGTAATCTCAACAAACGATTTGCCACTAAATATATCAAGAGAGATGTTACAATCAAACCTTACTCTAGATAAGATTAAGAAATCTCTAACAAAGAAAATTATAGAAAAATTAGCTTATGAAATGAAAGAAAACAAAGAATACGATGAATTTTTAACTAATTATTCAAGATTTTTAAAAGAATGAGTTTATTACGATGGGGAATTAAGAGAAAAAATAACTGAAGTTATAAAGTTTAAATCTCTATTGAAAAATACAGATATCACACTTGATCAATATCTAGAATCAGCAAAATCAACTACTAAAGATGAAAAAGAAACTAAAAATATATATTATGTAACTGCAAAAACAGAAAATGAAGCAAGAGCAAATCCATACATTGATAACTTCAAGAAAAAAGAAATAGATGTCTTACTATTAACTGACCCAATTGATGAATGGATAATACAAGTATTAACTGAGTACAAATGAAATAAATTAGTTTCTATAACAAAATCAGACTTCGAAATAGAAGAAGATAATGAAACAAAGGAAAAAATTGAAGAAAAAAAGAAAGAATTCAAAGATTTACTAGAACTTATTAAAAATACTATTTGAGCCAACAAAATAGAAAGTGTTAACATATCAACAAAGTTATGAGATAACCTGTGAGCATTAAAAGTAAAAGAATGATGACTAACTCCACAAATGGAAAAAATGATGAAAGCTATGTGACAACATATACCAGATAACAAAAAAATCCTTGATCTAAATCCAGAACACAAGATTGTAAAATTAATGCAAGAAGAATTTAATAACGATTTAAAATCAGAAAAACTAAAAGATTTGATTCTATATACATATGAACAAGCAATTATATTAGAGTGATGAGAACTAGAAGATTATAAATGATTTATAAACAGAGTTAATAAATTTATTGAAAATTAAAATATCTTTCACATTATTTAAGCTTTTAGTAAACCAATTTTTATAAAAAAATTGGTTTTTTATTTATTTTTGCATAAACTTTTTTAGTATTATTCATTATAAATAAAATATGAAAATTAGAAATATATGAGCCTACTGAGTATTAATTATTTGATTAATTTTAAGTTTAAATCAAACTAATGCAATTGAAATCAAAATACTGCCAGCAAATAATGTTATTATAGAATCGAAAAATGAGACAGAGATAACAAGAAAAGATTTTTTTAAATTTCTATCAGATAATTTTAAGTCTGATTTACCAAAAACTTATAAGTATATAAACTTAAAATTTAAAGATATTTGAAATGATGAAAAGCTAAAAGAATATATTCAAATTCTTGTATATCTTGATATTATTGAGAATAAAGAGATTAAGCTATTCCCTTGAAAACAATTAAATGCATATACTTTTTATAATTTTCTTGATAAAGAACTTGATTTATATGCTATTCCTGACAATGAAACAGAAAATGATTTAAGAAAAAGAAACACTAAAATCTATGATATAAACAATGTTTCAAAGATTATTAAACAACAGAATGAAAATATAGAGGATGAAGAATTAGAAAAAAATGAAATCTCAAATAAGAAAAAAATATTTACAAATGTTTATGATACTCTTCTTGAATCACATTATGATAAAGATAAACTTACTGAAGAAAATCTTATTAATTCAGCTATTGAATGACTAACAAAATGAACTGAGGATAAATATACCACATATTTTCCACCTTCTGAAAATAAAGATTTTGAAGAAGATCTTAACTGAAAATATGAATGAATCTGAGCTTATGTAGATATGGAAACTCCTTGAGAATTTAAAATAATTTCTGCTATATCATGAACTCCTGCCGAAAAAGCTTGATTAAAATGATGAGATAGAGTATTAAAAGTTAATTGAAAAGAAATAACAAAAGAAAACTCCTTAAATGAAGTTGTATCATGGATTAAGTGACCAGCTTGAACAAAGGTAAAACTAAATGTAAAAAGATGAGAAGAAATATTTGATGTAGAAATTAAAAGAGCTAAAATAATAATTAAAGAAGTTGAATATAAAAGCATAAATAACAAGGTATTTTACATACAAATAAAAACTTTTTGAAATACAGTAAAACAAGAATTTGAAATAGCTCTAAATGAATTAAAAAATAATACCAATACTAATACTGTTATAATTGATTTAAGAAATAACCCATGAGGTTACTTAGATCAAGTTACAGAGATGCTTTGATTTTTTGTAGAAGAATGAGAAGCAACAGCTGTTATAAAATATAAGGATTATAAAACTACAGCAAAATCAAAATGATATGATTTAATTGATTTTTCAAAATACAAAATTATTTTATTACAAAATAGCTGAACAGCATCAGCATCAGAAATAATGATTTGAACTATAAAAGATTATTACCCAGAAGCAAAAATAATTTGAGAAAAATCATACTGAAAAGGGTCTGTACAAACTATTAAACCTTACAATGATTGATCAGCATTAAAATATACTATTGCAAAATGGTTTACTTGAAAAACTGAAACATGAATAGACCAAATATGAATAATTCCAGATATAGAACTTATACTTGATGAAGAAAAATATAAAGAATGATATGATAATCAATTACAGAAAGCTATAGAATTATCTAAATAATTTAATTATTATGTTGAAAAAATGTATAATAATACTTTTAATTGTATTTAGTTTTAATACACTATATTCATATGCAAATGATACTAGTATTATTAAATCATATAACAATTTTATAATTAAGCTTGAATCAAAATATAGATTAGAAGATCAACTAATTGTATTAGAAAAAATAAAGGTAAAAATCGATAATATCTTAAAGTCAAAAAATATATCCACAAAATCTATTATTTTAATTAAAGAATTAAATAATATAAACAATAGAAAGATTGCTGATATAAAAAATCAAATAAATATTACCAATACTGAGGATAATTATCAGAAAGATTTAGAAAGAAAAGAAGTTGAAAAATTTAAAGAATACAAAATTCCATCAATTCCAGACTATGTTTTAGAAATTATTGATTCAAATAATAGGGTATATTTAAATATCATATATGATGAGAAAAATACAAATTTTGAGTACCTATATAATTGAAAAATATATAGACTTATTTTTAATAGTTATTACAAAATTAATCATAATAATTCTAATCAATTAAAAAATAAAAAATGATATGTCTTTTTTTATAACTGAAATTATATATTTGTCGATAGTTATGAGATAGAAGAAAAAATACCATACTCAAAAAGCTATAAACATTTTAAATGAACAATTGATAATTCTAATTATTATTTAAAAAATTGAATATATTATTATTATAAATTTGATAAATTTATATTCATAAATGAAAAATATTGATTTTATAAAAAAAGTCTTTTATCTTTATGACTAGACCCAAAAGATTTAATATTGTATAAAAATTGAGAAAGTTATTCATTTATAAAAAATTATACTGAAGAAAAGCTTATTAATTACGAAATAATAAAATATATAAATGATAAAAGTAAATTTTTAAGTTATGTATATGATGACAAAAAAAATCTTTCCTATGATACAAATAAATATTTCACAGAATTAAAAAAGATATCAGAAGATCTGACTCAATGACTAAGTAAAGAAGATAAAATAAAAGTTATATATAATTATGTTCTTGAAAATATAAATTATACAAATCCTATTGATTTATCAAAAAAAGAAATTTTTTCTTGAATTCATACTTATAAAAATAGAGATGGAGTATGTGAATGATATGTAAAACTTATGGCTTATATGCTAATGTTTTCTGGGGTAGATGATATAGAAGTTATAAGATGATTTGTAATAAATGCACCTGACTTTCCAAAAGTATGACATGCATGGCTAAAGATTTGAAGCTATTACTATGATCCAACCTTTGATGATCCTATATGAAATACTCAAACAAAACAATATAATGAATATGTGTATTACAAACTTCCTTGAGACCTATTTTATACAAATAGATATGACTTAATAAATTTACCAGAAGAACTAAAATCAAAATCAAAAAATGAACTAGCAGAAATTGTTAACAAAAACCTATATAATCTAGTTAGTAAGTATAAAAATAATTGATATAATATTTTAAAATACTCTTTATTTTTATACGATAATTGATTAAATTATAGTGATAAAATTTCTATAAAATTACTTGAAAATATAATTGTAAAATATGATGTAAATTGACTTGATATGAGTTTCACATTAGATTGAAAAAAAACATATATAAAAAAGCTTAAGTATTACAAAATAGATGATGCAAATACAGAAGAAATACTAAGAACACTTAATTATAATTACACTGATAAATATATCATAAAATGGGACTTTTGAGATTGAACCTATGAATACAGATTAGCATATGAATTAGAAGTATATTAAATTCATAATAATTTCTTTATATATTCTTCTTTAGATTTTAATCTAACACTAGATATTGGAGTAGCTAATTCTTCAAGAATAATAATTGTTTTTTTAGAAATTATTATTTTATTAAAAGTGATATCATAAAACAAATCATCATATAATGAATTAAAAAAATTATACAATCATTGAGTATCTTTCTTATAATTAATATAATAATAAGAAATTTGTTTTATTAATAAAACTGCTTCTTGTTCAAAATTATTTTTCAGTAAATCATAGATTGTTTCTTTATTATATATTGTTTCCATATATATGATTATTAATAATAAACTAGTATATATTCAATAAAAAAGAAAAAAATAGAAAAATTTAAGAAAATCTTTACTTTATAAAAATTATTCTTATTATTAAGAAACTTTTATTTACTAAGTTAAATAAATGAACTCAAAACTACTCCAAAAAAATCATATAGAAATATATAAAACTTTTTTCTCTAACAACGATTTAGTTGTCAGCTGAAATTTCAACTTTCCATGGTGATACGAATGAATATCAAACAATCTATCATATATAAATTTAAAAATTAAATCTGTTTTACCTTTGAAATGTTATATATGACTAAAATTCATTGATACTAATAATATTATATTTAATGACATAACTATATATAATATAGTAACAAAATGTTTTGAAAAACATGAATATAATGATTTAAACAAAGAAGAAAACAAAATTATTGATCTATTAAAGTGAGAAGTAAAGAAATTGTGAATAAAAAAATGATTAGAAATCAATATTTTAACAGAGACCTCAAGCTGACACTCTTTTTGATTTTCATGAACATCCTCTTGCTTAATATCATATTGACTTCATAAATTGGGTGACTATTGTAATAATAAAGTTAAAGAATCCGAAGAAGAATTTAAGAAAAATAATTATAATAAAATCATTTCTTTAGCTTGAAAATTAGATTACATATCAAGATACTGAAATTCAAATCTTCACAATATTTTTTTTACACTTAATTGAGTAAAATGAATCTCATATTTTTTATTCAAGGATTACATTAGCTATAAATCACTTGATAATATCAAAAAAATTAATTATAAAATGTGAGAAATTATAAATTCAAATGATTTAACTTTTCCATTTGATTATTATCTAGTTTTTTCATGAATTCCTACAGATACAAAACAAGTTGAATATTATAAAAAAATAGAATTTCATGACAATAATATTGCAAAATTTATTAAAAACTTTTTAAACAAAAATTATAAATACGATAAAGATTGAAAATTTGATATAATCAATATAGAAAAAATAAAGATCTTCGAACACCTAGTAAATTTAAACAAGAAACCATCAGATGAAAACTTAGTTGATAGTTTTATACAACAAATCAACAAGTATAGATATATGATTTGAATATATGAAAAACAGAGTAGTTTTGCTGAAGATTTTAGATTCTATTTTCGTAAAAATAAATCAAAACCCAATGAAATAGTCTGAATATGTCCAAATTACACTTGAAAATTAGGATGATGATATATTGTTGTAACAAAACATTGATTATCTAGAGATACTATTGAAAAAACTATATCTGATTTAAAAGCATTATATCCGTGAATAGAAATTGAATATAGTTCACATATTGACTGACAGTCTTGATCATGAACAATGGTTGAACAATTTTTATCAAATTCAAATTATTCAAATTATTTAGACAAAAATAAAGTACAATACAAGGATAACAAAGAAAAACAATATCTATGAGAATATAATGAAATACTAAAAATTGAAAATGAAGGGCTTGTGCTAGATACAATTTGAAATAAAATTTATTATAACTGAGAAAAACTTACATCAAAGGATATACCAACTCAAAATGCTACAATTGAAATTTTAATTATATTACTTAACAATATTGATAAAGATATTTCTAACAAAGAATTAACTTTATCTAGCTATTCTAAAAATAAAAATGAGATGCTTTGAAAAGTAATTCTTCCATTAATTAAATTTATGGAAGAAAAAACAAAAGAAAAAATTCCGTTAATTTGTAAGTGAAGTTTAAATGATTTTTATATTAAACTATGAAATGTAAATACAAAGATATGAATAATTAAAAAGATGTAAAAAAAGAAGAAAATTTCTTCTTTTTTTCAGTTTATTTCTTCTATAAAGTATATATAAGAAAGAATATATATTTTATACTATAAATTAATTTTATGGAAGAAATAAATACTTCTTATTCTTGAAAACTTAAAGAGTGATGGAATTTAAATTGAACATATGACAGAATTCAATATTTTGATAACAATTTAATTTATTCATATCAACAAATAGTTGAATTAGTAAACGAATGAATTAAACAACAAACATCACTTAATAATAATAGTAGTAGAATTGATATACGAGTAAACATATATGATACACCTAATAATTTAAAACAGCTAGAAAATTTAACTTGATTATTTTGAAATATAGACACAAGCATTAAAAAATTTAATTGATGAGATATAGCTCAACTAATTATATGAAAAAACTGAAAAGAAAGAGAAGTATTACAAAAAGATATAAAACAATTACAAGAATTTGTTAAATGAAAAATTCAAATTAATCTAGATTTATTAAAAAAGCAAGACTGATTTGAAAATTATGCATTAAAGCAACTAAATTATATTAAAAATCTTTGATATACTTTTGAAAAAAATAATTTTACAATAGATGAAGTATATAATTTATGGAATAGTGGTTTTTGATGGAATAAAACAGAAATACAAAATTTATTATCTTCAAATATAGACAATTTATATTGATTAAGAAATACTAAATGAGAGCTTATAGCATTAGTATTGATTACTGACTGAGAAAGTACTGAATGGGCTACAAAAAAAGAATTTCAAAGACAATGATTAATTGAACCTTTACTTATTTTTTCTAACTCAAATATTATAGATATTGAATGAAGTGATAAATGTAAAATTTATGTACAAGCAAGATATAATAGATCAATTTCTCCATCAGTTAAAACTTGAATGCGATTTATAACCCCTGATAATTTGCAGTTTATGCTTACAAACCATGTTACTATTGATAATGAGTATCAAAGTTTTGCTGAGTGAGTATTAGATAATAAACTATACACAAGAAAAATCATTGATTCCTATCTACAATTTAATACTAACTAATTTTTATGTATCCATATATATTATTAAACAAAAAAATAGAAATATATCCATTATTTTGAAATAAATATAATAAGATTTCGTATGCATTTATGAGTGATGATTCTGAATTTATAAAAAACTTAAAACAAGACGAAATTAAAAATCAGAAAAAATTAAATGAAAAAATTTTTTCTATAACAACAGAAAATGATAATACAATTATATATTCATGATATTTAGAAAAAAGATTGAGGTTTATATGAGTTTTATGACATACTCAAATGGTAAGAGAAGAAAGATATTATCATTTAGGTATAGATTTATCTGTGGAAAAATGAACTCCTATATATTGTCCTTTAAATTGAGAAATTTATGATTTTTGATATGAAGAATGAGATTGAAATTATGGATGATATATTATATTAAAACATACAATTAACTGAGTAATTTTTTATTCTCTTTACTGACATCTATCATACAAAAATATTTCTGTTAAAAAATGAACTACTATAAAATCATGAACTATTATGTGATTAATCTGAGATTATAATGAAAATTGATGATATTTTCATCACTTACATTTTCAAATAATAAGTGAAAAATGAAAAGAATTTTGATTTTTTTCAAAATGATATTGTACAAAAGAACAATTAATTCATATTGAAGAGTATACACCTAATCCATTATACCTTTTTAGATATTAATTAAAGATTTATGAATACTTCACAAAAATATAATGAAAAGGATTGTTTTAGAACTAACAAGCTAAAAACTTTACAAAATGCATGAATTAACTGTTTTGCAGAAAAATATGAAAGAACTCATAATATCAGTGAGCTTCCAAGTATTGACTCAAATACAACAATGTCTGATGCTAAAAATTCAACAAGTCAAATAAAATTATGATGAAGATTAATGAGTTATAGGGGACACTGAAAAATAGCTTTTGCAGAATTAAAAGATTATTCATGAGAAATACAACTAGCTTTTTCTAAATCAAATTTACTTTTAGATATATGAGATAGTAATAATTTAGATAATATTGTTATTTGAGATGAAGAATTGGATATATATAAATTTATAGAAAAATATATTGATGTATGAGATATTATTTGAGTTGAATGAGATTTGTTTTATACACAAAAATGAGAACTTACACTACTTGTAAAAAATTTTGTTCTATTAACAAAAACTATTAATTCGCTTCCAGAAAAATTCCATTGAATTACTGATGCTGAGAAAAATTTAGAAAAAGATATTTAGATATATTAATTAATAAAGATGTAAAAGAAACTGTTGAGAGAAGAAGTATGTATTTTAGAGCAATTAGGGACTTTCTAAACAATAAATGATTTATGGAAGTTGATACACCTGTTTTAGAAAACACCACAGGTTGAGCTGATGCTGCACCATTTGTAACACATCATAATGCCCTTGATATGGATGTATTTTTAAGGATATCAGCATGAGAATTATGGCAAAAAAGATTAATGGTTGCATGATTTGAAAAGATATTTGAATTATGAAGAATATTTAGAAATGAGTGAATATCTCAAGAACATGCACAAGATTATAATCAAGTTGAAGTTTATTGGGCATATGAAGACTATAAAGCAATGATGGAGTTAGTTAAAGAAATGTATCTCTATATAATAGATACTGTTTACAAAAAAAGAGAGTTTGATATAAGATGACATAATGTTGACTTTAACAAGGACTGGTATGAGATTGATTATACACAAATAATCAAAGAAAAAACTTGAATTGATATTTTCAAAGCAACTGATGATGAAATTATAAATAAATTAAAAGAACTCAACATATCTGTAGATGATTACAATAGACAAAGAATGATAGACTATTTATGGAAATCAATAAGAAAAACTATTCCATGACCAGCATTTTTGATAAATGAACCAAAATTCATGAGTCCATTAGCTAAATCAGATACAAATAATCCTGAAATTACTCATAGATTTCATGTGATAATTGCATGAAGCGAGGTAGGGAATTGATATAGCGAATTAAATGATCCTATTGATCAAGAAGAAAGATTTCAAGAACAACAAAAATTAAGAGATTCATGAGATAATGAAGCTCAAATGGAAGATAAAGATTTTGTTGAAGCATTAAAACACGGAATGCCACCAACTGTTTGATTTTGAATTTCAGAAAGACTGTTTTCATTCCTTGAATGAAAATCTATTAGAGATTGCCAGACTTTTCCATTAATGAAAAAAATTAATTAATGGAAAACTTTAAAATAATAATTTGAAAACAAAAAGAATTTAAATATAATAAAATCAATACTAATTAAATTATCTATGAAAAATACATTTTTAGCATTACCTTGTCCGTTAAAAAACTATTTATTGAAAATGGTATTTTAACAGTATTTAAAAATTACTAAAAAATTTAATCATTTTCAAAAAGAAAATGATTTTTTTATTAATAAATATATAGTTATTAAAATCTTTTATATATATTTATAACACTTAATAAAGCATTCTCTTATCATTATATCAACACATATTGATATATTAAATATTACTAATTTAAAATAAATATGAATAAAGAAATATATGTAATAAAAATTTGATCCAATGTCTTGCTTTGAGAAAATTGAATAGATGAAGAAATTATAAATAATCTTGCTTTAAAAGTATCTAAATTAAAAAATAACTGAATAAAAGTAGTTCTTGTAAGTTCATGAGCAGTTGCTATGTGAAAGAAAAAGATGTGAACTAATACTATCAAATGACTTACAAAAGATGAATGCTGACAAATATTCTCAAGTATATGACAAACAAGATTAATGGATACATATACAAGATATTTTGATAAATACGATATAATCATATCTCAAGCATTATTAACTCGTAGAGACTTTAGTGATAGGGAAAGATACAATTCTATTAAAAAAGTATTGTTTACTAGTTTAGAACTTTGAATAGTTCCAATTATCAATGAAAATGATGTACTTTCAGTAGAAGAACTAGATTTTTCAGATAACGATGAACTTTGAGCATTACTTGCAGCAATGATATGAGCCGACAAACTTATCATATTATCCAATATCAATTGACTATATGATAGTTTTCCAAATTGAAATCTTATAAAAAAAGTTGAAAAAATCGATAAAAGTATATTATCTATGGTGTGAGTAGATAAATCAAGTATGTGAAAATGATGAATGGAAAGTAAACTAAAAACTGCAAAGATGATGATGGATTTATGAATCAAGATGTACATAGCAAATTGAAAAAACAAAGATACAATAGAAAAAATCTATAATAATTCTAATCCATGAACTGTATTTGAATCTATAGAAGAAAAAAAAGTAGATTCTCTAAGAAAATGGCTTAAAGCATGAGCTGTACCTACAGGGAAGTTACAAGTAAGTACTATAATCGCAGATTTACTTAAATCTGGTAAAAGAGCATCTCTACTAGAAATCTGAGTTGAAAAAGTAGAAAAAGAATTTGTAAAATGAGATGTAGTTTGAGTTTTTGATATGGAAGGCTGTTGCATTTGATATTGAATTGCTAAAATTGATAGTAATGAAATTGATAAATATTCAGAAGAGAGAAAAATCGTAATACATACAAATTATTTTATTAATATATAAAAATATGAAACTAGATATAGAAAAACTGCTAATGGAAGTACCTATAACAAGAATCAATCATATAGAAAACAATGAAGTATATGCACTTTTAGAAAAGTTTAATATGTGTGGAAGTATCAAAGTAAAAACCGTATATTGGATACTTAAAAGAGCAATTGAAAAAGGGGAGTTGGATAAAAGTAAAATAGTTCTTGAAGCATCAAGTGGTAACACTGCTATATCTCTAGCATACCTTTCAAACTTATTTGACCTAAAAGTACAATTAGTAATTCCAGAAAATACTGCTTCATGCAAAAAAAAGCTCATTAGATCATATTGAGCAGAACTTATAGAAGTACCTGGAGCAACTGATGATGCAATAGATCATAGAAATAAATTGTACAAAGAAAACCCTAATAAATATTATTTACCTGATCAATTTTGAAATATAGACAATATGGAAGCTCATTATCATCTTACTTGACCACATATAGAGAAAAAACTATGAAAACTAGATTTTTTTGTAGCATGACTTGGGACAACAGGAACTCTACTTTGAACAGCGAAATACTTAAAAGAAAGATATCCAGACATAAAAATAATTGCAATTAATGCACTTGATAAAGTTGAAGGAATAAAAAATTATAACATCATAAGAAACATATGACAATTTTACAAAGACTATAAATACTTAATAGATGAAGTAATAGATGTAACATTTCTAGAAGATGCAATCCCATGAGTAAATGATTTTATTGGGGAAGGGTATTTTAACGGTATATCATCATGAGCATTTTTATCATGAACAAAAAGATATCTTGAGTGAAAACAATGACTAAAATGAGCTATAATTGCTCCTGATTGATGAGATTATTACTTTTCAGAGCTTATGAAGCAAATTGATAAAGATAAGATAAAATGATGTAAATAAAAAATATTTGACAATATTAAAACTATAAATAATATAAATTTACTATTTAATTATTAGATATTTATGTTTAATAAATTTAATTTAATTCTAGTGATTGTCGTGCTTTTAGGAAAATACCTAAGAGATACTTTTCGTGAATTAAATTAATTAAATAGTTTTACGAATTTTATAACTCTCTTAGGGAAATCCAAAGAGAGTTTTTTTATTTATTAATTATTTTATTATGAATGCACATAACTGATTTACAATAAGTAGTTTATCAATTGATAAATTATCATCCATATTAAATGGAATATGTAGTAAAGACCAAATACAAGAATATCAAGAAAATAAACACAAGAAATTAGAATATTGAGCTGATTTCATTTATATTAACGATACAAAAAACAATAAAATCTATGTCATTAAATGAATTGATCTAAGCAAATTTGACGAAGTCAAAAAAATTCTTAATGATGAAGATTTTGATATTTTTTGTTTTTCAAAAACTAGAACTTGAACTAGTTATAACACATTTAAGCCAACTGTATGATGAATAGTTTTAGAAATGAAACCAAAAGTATTAGATATCTTAGATTTTAATAAAAAATAAATTTGACAAATTAAAATTTTACATATAATCACTTTAATTATTTAATTTTTTAAAATAATTATGATAAATAAAACTAATTTACTACTTCTGACTCTTCTTCTAGGAATAAACCCTAAGAGTCTTTTCAATGTAAATTAATTTTAAACCAATTACTTTATACAAACTCTCTTAGGAAACTAAGAGAGTTTTTTAAATTTTAATATAAATTATTTATGAATACAGTCAATGATTATAGAAGTATAGATGAAAGAGTAAAAGATTTTTGAGAGTTAACAAAAAAACATTATCAAGTCCCTAAAAATGCAAATTTCAAATTACCTGATAGAACTTGGCCAGATAAAGATATTGAAAAAGCTCCTATATGGTGTAGTGTAGATTTAAGAGATTGAAATCAATCTTTAAGTAAACCTATGAGTGTGGAAGAAAAAATTGAAATTTTTAACATGCAGGTACAAATGTGATTTAAAGAAATCGAGGTTTGATTTCCAGCAGCATCAGAAGCAGAATACAATTTTGTTAGAAAATTAATAGATGAAAATCTAATTCCTGATTGAGTAAAAATTCAAGTATTAATTCAATGTAAAGACGAGTTAATTGAAAAAACAAGAAAGTCTTTAGAATGAGCTAAAAATGTAATAATCCATATTTATAATTCAACATCAACTCAACAAAGAGAAACTGTTTTTAATAAATCAAAGGAAGAAATAATAACTATAGCTGAAGAGTGAGTTGATTTAGTAAAAAAACACTTCAATGATTATAAATGAAGCTTCCAATTAGAATATTCACCAGAAAGTTTTACATGAACAGAAGTCGAATATGCTGAAGAAATATGTAAAAGAGTAATTGATAGATGGGATTCTTTTTGATGAAATGATATTATAATAAATTTACCTGCAACAGTTGAAAACTCATGACCTGATAGATATGCAGATAAAATAGAATATATGAGTAGAGTATTAAAAGCTCATATGATAAATACAAAAAGCAAGATTAATGCTATAATAAGTGTACATGCTCACAATGATAGATGAACTTGAATTGCAGCAACTGAGTTAGCAATTAAAGCTTGAGCAGATAGGGTAGAATGAGTTATCTGAGTCCCTAACTGAGAAAGAAGTTGAAATGTCGATATATGAACATTAGCATTAAATATGTTTTCTCATTGAGTACCACCTGAATTAGATTTAAGTAATATTTGAGAAGTTTCTGAAAAAATATCAGAAATAATAAAAATTCCAATTCATCCAAGATATCCTTACACTTGAGAATTAGTTAATACTGCATTTAGTTGAAGCCATCAAGATGCAATTAGCAAATGATTTATAGAACAAGAAAAAAGAAAAGAGCAATGAGATGAAAAATGGGATGTTCCATATTTACCAATTAATCCTAAACATATTTGATTAGAATATACACCAATTCAAATAAATTCTCAATCATGAAAATGATGAGCAACATTTATATTAAATAATATGTGATATAAAATACCTAAAGAGATGCAAAAATCTATATGACAAAAAGTTCAAGAAGTAACAGATAAAACTAATTGAACATTAAAAGAACAAGAAATTGATGATATCTTCATACAAAATTTTGTAAATATTGATTGACCAGTAAAATTAAATGAATTCAATTTTAAAAAAATTAGAAATTCATGAAAAGAAAACAAACATTGACCAATAGAAGAATTAGGAAATAAGATTTCAGAAAAATATAATATTCAATTCAATATTACAGACTATACTCAGCATGCTAGAAACTCATGAAGTAATTCAGATGCAATAAGTATTTTTAAAATTGAATATAATTGAAAAACATATTATTGATACTGAGTTGATAGAGACTTTGAAGTTTCTGCATTACATTGATTAATTAGTACTATAAATATTGCATTAAGAGATCAAAATAAAACATTTCCTTGACATTCATAAAAATTAAATATAATCTAGAACATAAATATAACTAAACAAAAGTATATGTTTACACAAACACAAATTAGCTTTATTATTATTATCCTTCTAGATAAAAACCTAAGAGCTATTTTGTAATACAAAAAAATCCAAACTCTCTTAGGAAATCTAAGAGAGTTTTTTTATTGCTTAAAACAATTTTTAAAATGAGTAGATGATTAAACCTAGTTCAATTATATGAATTATCCTTACAAAAACAACAACAAGAAACAATTAATTGAGATACAATTAGAGAAAAAATATCAGAAAAGATTAATAGCATAGTTGAAAATAGATGAATAGACTTGATATATTATCTTTGGAATAAAACTTTCCTTTTAAAAATCTTGATTCAGAATTACATCAAGAATTATCTAGAAAATATCCTTATGATTATTTAGAAGCTCTAACAACAAGTTGAATGAGTGATATTGATTGGTTATCGCAGTTTTGAACTGTATTAAGAAATATACTAGTTAATTTAGAAAATGAGATTTGAGAACCTGAGTATAAAAAAACTTTATATGAGTTAATTTTAATAATTCCTGATTTAACAAAAATACCAATTTATGATATATGATTATTGAGAAAAAAA
Source organism: Candidatus Altimarinota bacterium (assembly GCA_010119095.1). GTDB lineage: Bacteria > Patescibacteriota > Gracilibacteria > BD1-5 > UBA6164 > Altimarinus. The sequence goes on along the minus strand of SAAG01000006.1, from coordinate 15,241 downwards.
CTTTGAAGTGAGTTGTTTGAAAATGCTTTAAACAATAAAACAATAAAAGAACAAAACTATATTTATGATTCTCTACAAAGATATCCATTTTAAAATAAAAAAACTTTCAGAAAATGAAAGTTTTTTTAAATTACAAAGTACATTATTATAGCTACAACGATTCAGAGAACACTTCAAGCAAATGCTTCACTTGGTAAATGTCATAGTGACTCTTTATATTTTTTTTCTGGAAAAAGTTTATTAATAGCTTCTGCATGTAATCAAGCTTCAAATCTTACATTTATAGCATCATATATAATTATAACAGTAAATGCTAAACATATTGCAAATAAATCACTGCTAATTCATAGTTTCAATGCTACAGCAGTAGTTAATGATACAACCACTGCACTATGAACTGAAGGCATTCATCAACTTCATATTGCTGCGTTTATATCCCATTTTTTTGTTTTTAACTTGATAATTAATCACTTGATAATTATAGCAAGTATAAAAGTAAAAGCAGGAACAAATAATAAATTAGTATAGAAATAATTCATTATAAAAATAGTTATTTAATAGATATTATTTTATATTCAGCAACTCAAGCATTTGATTTTACCTTAACTGTATCTCATACATTTTTTCATAACAAAGCTTTTCAGATAGGGGAATCATTAGATATCTTTGGTGTTGCAGCTAGTATATTACTTTCAGTAGAACCAACTATTTTATATACTCATTCTTCTTTTGTCTCTATATTAAGTACATTTACTTCTTTTCAGATTAATACTCTATTCTCTTGTTTTCAATCTCACTCTTTAATTATTTGTACATTTTTTAGTTGATCTTCGATTTCAGCTATCCTTACTTCAACTTGAGCTTGTTCATTTCTAGCTTCTTCATATTCTGCATTTTCAGACAAATCTCAAAAACTAATAGCTTCTTTAAGTTTTTCAGCGATTTCTAATCTCCTTTCTTCTTTTAATAACTTTAATTCTTGTTCTAGTTTTTTTAATCATTCTACAGTAACATAAACTATATTTTTTTCAATCTTCTTTGCCATATTATTTTTGTTAAGAAATACATATTAAATTATTTTTTTTCTTTTGAAACTGTTTTCAAAATATCCTTGACTTCATTATATCAATCTTTTTTAATTTTCAAGCCAAAATTACTATTTTTATAAGAAAAAACAAATCTTACATAATTATCATCTAAATCAGAATCCAAATTTATATAAAAACTTTTATCCCCAAAGTTATTAACCTTTTTAATTTTAAAATATAGGTTATACGATATTACATCAAATATATTTAAAATTTCAGTATAATCTTTTTCTTTAAATACATATAAAGTCATTTTTTTCTCTCTAGAATAGTACTCTTTATAATCATATGGATATTCATTTGTTAAACCAAAAAGACTACTGTTTTGTGTTTCTTCTTTCTCTTGTAAGTCATAATCTGAAAATAAATCAAATATTACTTGAATTATTGCATCATTATCATCAATAATATTATCTCATTCTTCACTATTATTATCTTCATTTGAATCAGATTCATATTCAGTAGCAGTATTTTTTTCGACTTTACTATCCTTGATATCTTCATTTATATCAGGCATAATATAATTACTTCAAGTATAGCTTGAAAATGCCGTTTTTCTATTTTTGTTTTGACCATTATTATCCAAAGAATTTTCTCAAACCTCAGTATTTTCATTTCAATAATGCTTTATATTTTTAAAGTACTCAGCATAAGATGGCACGAAAAAATAAATGCATATATGTCAAACAAAAATTGAGAATATAACAAAAATTATCTTTAAAGAAATTTTTGAATCCATTTTTTAATTTAGTTAATTTTTATTTGTGAGAAATTTAATTGTACAGGAGTATCCCTTCATAGTAAATTTACATTTACTTTTAGTAATCATTTATTTTCATTTATTTCAGTTATAACTCATTTATTTCATTCAAATGGTCATTTTATTATAACTGCCATATCTCAAACTTTGTATTTAGTAGAAAAAGTTTCAGCATTTTGCTCTACTTTTCATTTAAGTTGTTCTAGTTCTTGTTCTGAAACTGGAACTGGAATATTTCAAGCTCATAAAAATCAAGTTACATTTGGTGTATTTCTAACTATATACCAACTTTCATTTGTAACTACCATTTGAATAAGAATATATCAAGGTAATATATTTTTCTTTTTCTTAACTTTAGTTCATCATGCCCTTACAGATACTACATCATGAGTAGGGATAAAAACATCGATTATATAATCTTCTAAACCAAAACTTTCTCTTCTTTGGAAAAGAGATTGTTTTACATTTTCTTCTGTTCAAGAAATTACCTGGATTACATACCATTTAGCATTATTTTCCATTTTTTTATTTTTATTAAATATTAAAATATATTCTTAAGTTGAATAATAATTTCTCAGAAAATATTATTAAAAACAAAAAGATATAAACCAAAAAGTACAATAAAAATAATTATAGTCAGAAAATATTTTTTAGTCTCTGCTCTTGTAGGCCAAACGACATGTTGTAATTCTCTAAAAGAATCTTTTATAAATTTCATAATTATCTTACATAAAACAATAAAAAAAGTATCACAAAATATTCTTTTGCAACACTTGTCAAGTCTATTATATTTAAAGTTAGCAAAAGTCAAAAAATAAAATAATAATCCTTTTGACAAGATTAACTTAATGTAGTAGAATAAAGGAAAGAATCTTATATTTTATTATATAATCTTAAAAAAATGTATACTTTTTTGATTATTTTTATAATTTTATTATTGAGTTTATTTATTTACTATTTTTATTTATTAAATTTAAATAAAAAGATAAATAAAATAGAGATAAATATTCAAAAATTATTACAAAATAGGGCAGACACTATTCCATGACTATATGAGATTAGTAAAGAATATCTTATTAAACACTCAAAAGTTTTTGAAGAAGCAATAAAGTTAAGAAAACTTCAATTTTCTTTAAATGAATATAGTGTTTCGTTTATTGAATTTATAAAAAATGAAATAGCAATAAACCATGAGTTTAGTTTTATATTTAGCATTTGCACAAAAAATAAAAAATTAAGCGAAATAAAAAAATTTAAATATATAAAGAAATTGATAATAGAAAAAAATCAGAAAATCTGAATAGAAATTGAAAACTATAAAAAAACTATTAGTTTATTAAATAATTTGATCATTATAAAAAACTATACTGTTTTATGATTTGCTCTTCCTTTGTGAAAAAGAATTGAATCTGATCTAATAAAAAATATATTTTAAACTCTTGTTATGCCAGAAAAGCTTTTATCAAACCACAACTTTACATGATTAAATAAATGACAAATCAAAGAATTTAGTGATTACCTTACTTTATTAAAAGAAGGTTTTTTGTTTAATCTAAATTTTGAAAAAATAGAATTTGAAAATAAAACTCCTGAAAAAATTATAAATATTTTATATAATAAATTATGATTACAAAAAGATCTATCTTGAGTCCATTCAAAACTTAAAGAAACTATATATTATATTTTTAAGAAAGTTGTAAATTATGATTATAAAAATAAAAACAAACCCTTTGAAGAAGTTATGAAGGAAGTTCTCCAAATAAGTTTTGATGAATTAGAAATTAATCAAAATATAGATAATAGACTTATTAAGTTGTTTATTACTTTATATAACAAATCAAACTTTCTTACAAGACTTGATTTAATGTCAGTTAAGTGAATAAAAAATAATGAATTAAAAGAAATAATATACAACGAATTACAAATTAATCCAGGGATTGATGACAAAGCAGAACAAAAAGCAGTTAAAAAAATTAATACACTTTTTAAAGAAGCAATTAATGTAATGTGAAATAATTTTAAACTTAAAATTCCAAAAAATTATAAAGATATAGAATGGTATAGTTTGGATGATTTTATTAATTATGCATTTTCTACTTCTGAGACAAAAAAAACTTGATACAAGACTCTTATTGATTGTGCTATAATAAAAACTATGAGTGTTTGTAATGCAATTATTGATAACCCTTTGTTATTTGATTTAAATCAAAAACTTGAAAAAATTATTAAAAAAATCAAAAAAGTTCCATGATTTCATATCATAAATGAAAAAGATTGAGAAATAGAATTTTCATATAATAACCCTTTGTGATGAGAAAATAGTTATACAAGATGAAAGGTTACATATAGAACTAAAGATGATATAAAAATACTTCTAAAACTAATATATAATAGAAAATATTCAAAATTAGACTTTTTTAAAGATTTACTATGATTTAGGGTAGAAATAGAAAAACCAGAAGATGCTGAAAATGGTATACTATTGTTTAAAAATTTATTTGAATCAGATACAAAACTAAAAAATAAATGATTACTAAATAATGATTTTTTAGAAGAATGTAAAATATTGCATTGAATTAATGTATCAAAAGATAAAAAATCATGAACTAGTGAAACTTTTGTTAATGCAGCTTTAATTTGAACATTTATTAGAGAAAAATGAGATAAATCAACAATTCCTCCATGAGAAATACAATTTGTCTATACATGAAATAAAAATGAATCTGGTTATAATAAACATGAAATATATGATACAAAAAAATATATATCTGCAATTTCAAGATTATTTTGATATATTACTCTTGATCAAATTAAAACTATTATTCATCATTTTGCCTTAAAATCATGATTACCTGAAAGTTGAATTTTACATCACCTTACAACTCCACAGAAATGAAAAAAATCATTTTTGATGAGAACTAGGTTTTCTACATGTTCAAGCTGTAATTATTATTTATCCAGAGATATTTATGATGAAAAATTACAAGAACTATATAAAGACATAACAACTAATTATATAGATATAAATAAAGATGATTATGATGAAATATATAATAGATACATAAAAATAAAAATTTAATTCTGTTTTGAAAAATTACAATTTATTAGTATATTTTAATAACTTTAAAATATACTATTTTTTATGAAAAAACTTGAACTTTTGATGCCTGCTTGAAGTATGGAAAAACTTAAATTCGCATTTGCTTACTGAGCTGATGCAGTTTATGTGTGAGTCCCTATGTTTTCACTTCGTGCAAGAACAAACGAATTTACACTAGAATGACTTAAAGAAGCAGTTGAGTATACAAGAAATCTTCCATGAGATAAAAAAATCTACTTTACAGCTAACATATATGCTCATAATCTAAAAATTAAACCATTTTTAGCACAATTTAAAAAGATGCAAGAACTAAAACCAGATGCATTTATTATGGCTGATCCATGATTAATTCATCTAGTTAGACAGGAGTTTCCTGATGTAGTGATACATTTATCAGTCCAAGCAAACAACACAAACTGGGCACAAGTACAATTTTGGCATAGTCTTTGAATAAAGAGAATAATCTTGAGTAGAGAAATAAGTTTAAAAGAAATCAAAGAAATACACGAAAAAGTACCAGATATAGAACTCGAAACTTTTGTACATTGAGCTATTTGTATGGCATATAGTGGTAGATGTCTTATATCAAATTATCTATCAAACAGAGACTCCAATCAATGAACTTGTAGCCACTCTTGTCGTTGGGAATACAAAGTTTTTAAAGACGATAAAACTGAAGAAGAATTAGAAATAGCAACAGGTAGACCAAAAGATTATAAAGAATTAACTTGAAATTATTACCTTGAAGAAAAGGGAAGACCAGAAGAACTTATGGATATCGATGAGGATGAATACTGAACTTACCTTATGAATTCTCGTGATCTAATGGCTATAGACTACATACAAGAACTAAAAGATGCATGAGTAATAAGCTTTAAAATAGAATGAAGAAACAAAACTATCAATTATATAGCTTCTACATGATTAGCTTATAGAAAAGCTTTAGATGCAGTATCTAAGTGAGAAAAATATGACTCTAAAGAGTTAGCAGAAGAACTATTTTCAATTGCAAATAGGTGATACATACCAGGATTCTTAGCTTGAAATCCAAATAGTAATGCTCAATTTTATGAGAGAAATTGAAGTTTTTGAACTAAATCATTTTGCTGAATAGTGAGATGATACGATGAAAAAGAACACTTAGCTAGAATAGAAGTGAAAAATATATTTAATTTATGAGATGAAATCGAGTTTTTTAATCCAAAAGAAATCTGGTTAGAAAAAGTAGAAAAAATATATAAAATTGATACTATAAATCACAGCACATGAAAAAATCTAGAGATAGGGAGCTCTTTCAATATGAAATATGTAACTGAAGAATCTAGTGCTCATTGATGATGATATGAAGTCTGGCTAAACTGCAAGAAAAATCCTTGAGAATTTGCTTTGATTAGAAAAAACATAAGCATTTAAATTAATATAATAATAATTCTCATTATAAAAAACTAATAAATTTTAATTTTATTTATATGCAAAACTATTTATACACATTACTTTGAATCACATATTTTCTTTTTTTCTTTGTTTCAAAAAATCATATATATTTAAATTCTTACTTAAACCAAACAAAATATTTAAATATAGTATTACCATATCTAAATGCCTTTATTGCAATTTTTACTATAATTTGAATTATTTGACTTGTTGATACATATCTTGAATTAATTCTTATCAAAAAGAAAAATTCAAACAAAAGTAAATTAGCAATAGTTTTTAATGAATTCTTGATTAAATTTATAAATATAGTTAAGTACTTGATAGCTGTTTATTTATGAATAAAATTTATAAACATTCCTGATAATATTACACTATATATAAATCAAGCTTTTAAAGTATCATTTATAATTGTATTTTTATTTTTATCTAATTGATTAATAAAAATTATTTTCAAATCAATGACATCAAAAAAAGATTGAGATGATTTATCAAAACAAGTCTTCCCAATATTATGATGATTTATAACTGTTTTTGTATGGATAGTATGAATACTTACAATACTATGAAATCTCTGATATGATGTATCAGCACTAGTTGCATGAGCATGAGTTTGAGGTATAGCGATAGCATTAGCTGCTCAAAAATCAATAGCAAATGTGTTCTGAGCAATATCTATTATACTAAATAAACCATTTAAGATATGAGAAACTATTAGAATTAATGATTTTACATGAGATGTAAAAAAGATATGAATTACATATCTTGAACTTACTGATTTAACAGGAAATAAGATACTTATTCCAAATGAAACTCTTATTTCTTCATCAATAGAAAATTTAACACAAAGAGAAAATAGAAAAACTGATATAATTATATGAGTAGTTTATGAAACAAGCTTAGATAAGTTAAAAAAAGCAGTTAAACTTGTTGAAGATTTACTTGAAACTTACATAGAAAGTCTTTGAGTTGAATCTTATAGAGTTTATTTTGATAATTTTTGAAGCTATTCATTAGATATACATATCACATATTTTTCACTTGAAAATGACCATATAACTCTATACTATAAACAAAAAGAAAAAATTAATTTTCAAATAAAAGAATTATTTGAAAAACATAATATTATTATAGCCTTCCCAACTCAAGAAATTATTATTAAAAAATAATACAATAATTATTCTCATATTAATTTCACTTATCTTTTTTTGTTCACTTTTTTACTTCGTTTATTATATATATAGTAAAACTTATAAACAACCAGAAAGTAATTCTAAAAGATACTAAAAAAACAAGTATATATAAGCTTAGATAACTATTTTTTTCAAGATAAAATGATATGTTTGATATGTTTGAAAGTATATCAAATATATCACTTACATAAGATATCAAAACAATTGCATTTGTATTTATATATGAAAAAATGGAAAGTAAAAAATATGGAACAAGTGATCAAAATACAAATGATCATATTTTATTATCATACACTTTAAAACTTATAAATTCACTAACTGTTAAGGATATTCAAAAAATTGGTATAAATAAAGATAAAAATCATAATATAAATGACTTATTTAAAAGCAAAAATGATGAATCAGGTGGTACTGACATTTTAAAACATTCTGGCGATTGTAATGCCTTGATGTACAAATTTGCTACAATAAAAAACAAAAAACCTATAATCACTCAAAAATAAAATTTATGTAATTTTTCAAGTCATAAAAATATAAATACAAGTCATGACAACAATGATAAAACTATAATAAAATAATCAATATTTGTAAAAATCATAAATCCAATTTATTAATACTAGTATAAATTTTAAAGATTTATGTTAAAAATGCAATTTTGATTATTATTATTTTAAATTTGATATATACTTAAAGTGTATATAATATAAGTATTTATTTACTAACAAATATTCTATGACATCAAAAAATAGTTTTGAAGATTTTACAAATCTTTATGAATTAAGTAAAACTTTAAGGTTTGAGTTGAAGCCTGTTTGAGAAACTCTAAATAGTCTTGAAAAAGATTGAGTTATACAAAAAGATAAAGAAGTTGAAGAAAATTATAATAAAATTAAAGTTTTCTTTGATTCTTTACATAGAGAATTTGTAAAACAATCTTTAGAAAAATGATATTTAAATGAAATAGATAATTTTTATAATTCCTATATTGAACTAAATAAAACTCCAGAAAATAAAAAAAATAAAACTTTACAAAAAGATTTTGAAAAAGCTTCTAAAATTCTAAAAAAAGAATTAGTAAGTTTTTTTGAATCAAAATGAAATGAATGGAAACAAAAATATAGTTTTTTTAAAAAATGATGAATTGATGTTTTAAATGAAAAAGAAGTTTTAGATTTGATGTGAGAATTTTATCCTGAACAAAAAGAATTATTCAAAAAATTCGATAGATTTTTTACTTATTTTTCAAATTTCAAAGAATCAAGAAAAAACTTTTATTCTGAAGATTGAAGAGCTTGAGCAGTTGCAACAAGAGCAATTGATGAAAATCTTATAACTTTTATAAAAAATTTAGAAGATTTTAAAAGGTTTCAAAATAATTTTTCTGATTTTATATCACAAAATTTTTCACAAGAAGAAAAACAAGCTTTTGAATTAGATTTTTATAATTCTTGTTTGCTTCAAGATTGAATTGATAATTATAACAAAATTTTATGATGATATTCTCTTGAAAATTGAAATAAAATTCAATGAATAAATGAAAAAATAAATTTATTTAAACAAAATCAAAATAAATCAAATTCAAAAGATATAAAATTTCCTAGATTTAAACTACTTTATAAACAAATTCTTTCAGACAAAGAAAAAATAGCTTTTATAGATGAGATAGAAAGTGATGAAAAATTACTTGATTTTGTAAAAAATAGTTTAGAAAAAAATAAATTTAAAATTATTGAAGCAGAAAAAATAATAAATAATTTTATAAAAAATAATCCTAGTTTTGAACTTGATAAAATCTATTTATCAAAAGTTTCAATAAATACTATTTCAAATAAGTTTTTTGCAAGTTGGGATTATATCTTGAAAGAAGGTTTTGAAAAATGAGAAATAAAAGATTTTGTGAGTTTTGAAGAGTTAAAAAATGCTTTTGAGAAAATAAAATATGAAAAATTAGAAGATATTTTTAAAGCTAATTATATTTCAGAAAATATTGTTTTAGAGTGAGAAAGTTTATATAAAAATTTCTTGCATATATTTTTTAATGAATTTCAAAAAAATATTAGTGATATAAATTTATACACTTCTAAAATTGAAAAATTACTTTGAGAAAAATTTGAAAAAACTGAAATTCAAGTTGAAACTATAAAAAATTATTTTGATAGTGTTTTATCACTTTATAAAATGACTAAATATTTTGCTTTAGAAAAAGGAAAAAGTAAAGTGGATTTAGAAACTGATAACAATTTTTATAATGATTTTTTTGCTTATTACGAAGACTTTGAAATATGGAAAAATTATAATTTAGTAAGAAATTTTGTTACAAAAAAACAAATTCAAACTGATAAATTTAAACTAAATTTCAATAATTCTCAATTTTTAACTGGTTGGGATAAAGACAAAGAAAAAGAGAGATTATGAATTATTTTGAAAAAAGAAGATAAATTTTATTTATGAGTTTTTAAAAATAATAAAATTCTTGATAATTATAAATATGAAAGCTGAGATTTTTATGAAAAGATGAATTATAAACAATTAAATAATGTTTATAGACAATTACCAAGATTTGCTTTTTCAAACTCTAAAAAAGAAGTATATTGAATCACTCCTGAATTAAAAAAGATTAAAGAAGAATTTGATATTTTTCAAAAAAGTAAAGAAAAGTGAGAAAAATTTGATCCTGAAAAATTAAAAAAAATTATAGAGTGTTATAAAAGATGATTTATAGCAACTTATGAAAATGAATTTGATTTAGAGAAAATTAAAAATACAGATTATACTGATTTACCTACTTTTTATGATGATATAGAAAAGAAAACTTATAAATTACAATTCTCAAAAATAAATTCCGATTTTATTGAAGAAAAAGTAAAATCTTCTGATTTATATTTATTTCAAATTTATAATAAAGACTTTTCAGAGTTTAAAAAAGCTTGAAGTAAAGAAAATATTCATACAAAATATTTCAAATTACTTTTTGATAAAAAAAATCTTGAAAATCTTGTGATAAAATTAAGCTGATGAGCAGAAATATTTTTTAGAGAAAAAACTGAAAAATTAAAAACTAAATTAGATAAATCTTGAAAAGAAGTTTTAGACCATAGAAGATATTGACAAGATAAAACAATGCTTCATTTATCAATAACTTTAAATGCAAATACTTGAGATAGTTATTGATTTAATAAAATGATAAATGAATATTTAAACAAAAATGAAGATATAAAAATTATTTGAATTGACAGATGAGAAAAACATTTGGCTTATTATTCAGTTATTGACAAAACTTGAAAGATTTATGATATTTGAAGTTTAAATGAGATAAATTGAGTGAATTATCTTGTAAAACTTGAAAAAATAGAATTATCAAGAAAAGATGCAAGAGTGAGTTGGTGAGAAATAGAAAATATCAAAGAATTAAAAAATGGTTATATTTCTCAAGTTATAAATAAATTAGCAGAACTTATTACAAAACATAATGCAGTTATTGTTTTTGAGGATTTAAATCAAGGTTTTAAAAGATGAAGACAAAAAATAGAAAAACAAATTTATCAAAAATTAGAACTAGCACTTGCTAAAAAACTGAATTATTTAACACAAAAAGACAAGTGAGATGATGAAGTTTTATGAAACTTAAAAGCTTTACAACTTGTTCCAAAAGTGAATGATTATCAAGATATAGCAAACTATAAACAATCTTGAATTATGTTTTATACAAGAGCAAATTACACTTCTACAACTTGTCCTTGTTGTGGATTTAGAAAAAATATATATATTTCAAATTCTGACACAAAAGAAAAACAAATAAAGGCTTTTGAAAAAATAAATATAAAATTCGATGGAAAAAAGTTTATTTTTTCTTATGAAATGGAACAAGATAAAAAAACTAAACAAAAATCAAATAAAACAAGTTTTATAGTAAATAGTAATTTTTCAAGATTTAAATATAATACTTTAACAAAAGAGATTGATAATATAAATATAACTGAGGAATTGAAAAGAATATTTGAGAATATAGATTTAAAATGAAATATAAATGAACAAATTAAAGTTTTAAAATGATTTTCTTTTTCAGAACTAACTAAAAAATTCAACTTGCTTTTACAACTTAGAAATTCAGATACAAAAAATGCTTTAGATTATATAATTTGTCCAGCTTGTAATTATCATAGTAAAGATTGATTTCAAGGTTTAGATTATAATGCTGATGCAAATTGAGCTTATAATATTGCAAGAAAATGAATTATTATGATTGAAAGAATAAAAAATATTTTTGAAAAACCCGATTTATATGTAAGTGATATCGATTGGGACAACTTCACTCAAAAAACTCAATAAATTTTCTTTTGACAAAACGATATAAATAGAGTAATATATTACATATAATTTTACACAATATTTTACTCTTAATTATAAGTATATGGTAACTTATACAACAGAAGAACTTGTTTCAAGTTCAGTTATTTCAAAAAATTTTGGTAGATATTTATCTAAAATTTCAAATAATGAAATAGATAAAATATGAGTTTTGAAAAACAATAAATTAGATGCTGTTATTATGTCTGCATCAGAGTATGAAAATATAATTGACTTATTAGAAGATTTTGAAATGCAAAGAAATGCAATAAAACTTAAAAATAAGTACAAACAATCAGTAGATAGTGGATTATCAAATTTAGCAATTTAATATTAATCATGTATAGTTTTATTTTTACAAAAATTTGAGAAAAAGAGTTTTTAAAGCTATGAAACCAAGACCAGGAACGAATATTAAAAAAATTAAAAACATACAAAAATAACTGAAACTTAGGGAATAATTTAAAGTCTTTAATTGATTTTTATCCAGCAACTCATAGAATAAGAATTTGAAATATTAGAATTATTTTACAAAAAATAGATGAAAAAACTTTTCATATCTTAGATATATGATACAGATGAGATATTTATAAGTAAATAATTTTTTATACTTTTTCAAAAAAATATGTTACAATTACTTCAGTAACATATTTTTTTATGTAAAAAACTATGGAATCATATATCAAACTTTCAACATTAAACGACTTTATCTTCTGCCCAAAGTCAATTTACTATCATAATCTGTATGATAGCTATGATAAAAGTATGTATCAAGAAGAGGTTCAAATTGCATGAACTATAGCACATGAATCTATCGATCAAAAAACTTATTCAACTAGAAAAAGTGTACTGCAATGACTTAGTGTATATAGTGAAGAGTGGGGTATAGCAGGCAAGATTGACTTATTTTATATAAGTGAATGAAAACTTGTTGAGAGAAAAAATAAGATAGACAAGATTTATCAAGGATATAAATATCAACTTTGGTGACAAATGATTTGTCTACAAGAAATGTGATATAAAGTAGAAGAACTAGCTTTTTACAGTATGCAAGACAATAAAACATATCGTATAAATAAACCTAAATTTGAAGAAATAGAAAAATTTAAAGAAATAATCTCAAGATACAAGAAATTTGATTTATTACAACCAAACTGGTCACAAAACAATCAAAAGTGCCTTAAATGCATTTATAAAGAGCTCTGTGACTGTTATATCTGAGAAGTTTATCCACAATTAAGTTTATTTGAATAATCTTTACACTTTTATGCTTCAATTCCCAGATTTTGATGAAAAACAAATTTTGTTTATAGAAACATTTGATACAAAAAATATCAATTTTGAAAATGATAATCTGGTTATCAAAGAACAAAATGTGATAAAAACAAAAGTATCACTTCACAAAATTTTTGCTATTTTTCTTATTTGAGAAACAACTATCACAAGTGTACTTATAAGGAAATTTATGGATTTCTGAATCACTGTAGTTTTGATGAAAAAAAATCTATTACCATATCTAGTTATATGAAATGAAACAGAATGAAACTTCATACTTAGAAAGAAACAATATGAAAAAACAGAAGAAGAAATGCTTGAAATAGCTAAAGAAATAGTATTATTAAAAACTAGAAATCAGTTAAATTTACTTAAAAATATACGAGATAAAAGTGAAGTATTAAAAAAAGAAATTGAAAAAACAAAAGAAATAATAGCAAAAATACCTAGAACTACCAATTATGAAAGTCTATTGGGTTATGAATGAAATGTGTCAAAAATATATTTTTCAAGTTATTTCAGAGAAATTGGCTGGTACAGAAGAGCTCCAAGAACAAAGTGTGATGTAAAAAATCTACTACTTGATATATGATATACCTATCTATTTCACTTTATAGAAGCACTTCTTAGACTTTACGGTTTTGATAACTATTATTGAGTTTACCATAGAACTTGGTACCAGAGAAAATCACTAGCTTTAGACTTGATGGAACCTTTTAGAGTAATAATTGATAGAGCATTACTAAAGGCATATAACCTAAAACAAGTAAATGAGAATGATTTTCATTTAGAAAATTGACAATATGTGCTTGATTGGAAACTAAGTAAAAAATACACAAGTATATTTTTAAAAGAGATTATGTGAAATAAAGATGAGATGTTTTATTTTATCAAAGACTATTACAAATTCTTCATGAAGGGAAGAGAGCATTTCCCAGAATATGAGATAAAATAATTTTTACTATTTAATACACTATTATGCTTATAGTCAGCTATGATATACACAATGATAAAGTTAGAACAAAGTTTTGAAAACTATTAAAAAAATATTGAAGAAGAATTCAATACAGTGTATTTGAACTAAAAAATAGTCAAAGAATCTTAAATATAATAAAAAGAGAAATAGATGAAAAATTTGCTGTACAATTTACTTGAGCAGATAGTATTTTGATAATACCTATAAGTCCTGCGGACTTTCACAAAGTCATAAGATACTGACAACCTGCAATGGAAGAAGAAGAAATATTATTCTTGTAATTAATTTGATTAATTTAATTAAATTAATATAATTAGTTAAATTTATTAATAAAATATATAAATATGAATCATACTCTAAAATTATTTAACACATGACAAATAACTCTCCCAAAATCATGGAGAACAAAATACAATACTAAATCATTTTTGGCTGAAGAAACAGATAAATGACTTCTTATAAAACCAATAATGGATGATGATGTAGTTTATTATGAAAACAAAGAATGATTTTGAATATATAGTGAATCTGGTATTGATCCATTAGATATTATTTACAAGATTAAAAAGCTTCAAAATGGATAAAATTACAAAATTTCTATTGAAGCTTTCATTAAAAGAAAAAGATATAATACTACTTCTCATTGATAAATTATTATCATGAAACTTCAACTGACTAGATATTAAAAAGCTTATATGAGAAGAAAACTTATTCAGAGTCAGAAAGGGAAGTATAAGAATAATTTTTTATAAAAAAGAAAATGAGATAAAACTCATAGATATAAATTATAGATGACAGATTTATAAATAATTTTGATTTATAAATTGTTTGTATATAATTACTTTGTTCATTAAAATCTACTTACTTTTAAAAAAATAAAAACTTTTTTAAAGTGGAAGTTATATTGTGTGTTTTAGAAAAAAATGTAAACCTAAGTCTTAATATTTATACAAGCCTATGAATAAGCCAAAAGTCATAATTTTGAAAGATAAATTATTTGTATCTTTTAGGCTTATTCTAAGCAAAATCGGAGACTAAAACCCCCAACAAATTTCTACTTTTGTAGAT
>SAAG01000179.1 GCA_010119095.1 Candidatus Altimarinota bacterium | reverse complement strand
CATGTTGCGAGAAGATCAAGTGATAGTTATTTCTTACAAAAAACTAATAACAAAGATGATAACTTACTACTTAGACCTCATACAACTATTATGTGGTATCACTATCTAGTTAAATGAGAGTGATGAGAAAAACTGAAAAAAGATGGAGAAATAAAGCTTTTATCATATTGAAAAACATATAGAGTAGATGAACTTGATAAAAATCATCATGAATGTTTTCATCAAATTGATTGACTGAAAATTTCATTAAAAGAAAAAGAAATAATTAACCAAGATACTCTAAAAGAGGTCCTTTCTAACACTATAAAATCCATATTTGGTGAAAATGTAGAATTTAGATTCAATGTAGATACTTTTCCTTATACAACAGATAGTCTAGAAGTAGAAGTGAAAAATGGAGAAAAATGGCTTGAAGTACTTTGAGCTGGAGTTGTAAAATGAGAAGTATTAGAAAAACTTTGAATTGATTCTACAAAGTATAACTGATGGGCATTTGGCTTTGGGATTGAGAGACTTGCTATGGCACTCAAAAAAATCCCAGATATAAGAATCTTTTGGAGCGATGATAAGAGAATATTATCTCAATGGGGCAATCTAGAAACTCCATACAAAGAGATAAGTCAGTTTCCTCCAGTTTATAAAGATATATCTATGATTGTAGAGAAAAGTAAATTTATTATAGATGAAAAAGAAAAAAATGAGACAAAACTCACACGAGAAACAGAGTCAAATTTCTTTGCAATAACCTGAATAATTAGGGATATATGAGACCCACTAATTGAAGAAGTTAAGATAATAGATAACTTTGAAAATGATAAAAAATTTGGAATTTACAAAAAATCAATTACTATAAAAATCGTTTTTAGGGCAATTGATAGAACTTTGACAAATGAAGAAATAAACAAGATTTATTTTGAGATTAGAGATAAGCTCAGCAAAGAGTTAGGATTTGAATTGAGATAAATTATTAATACAACTATTATTACTTAACACTTTTATAATGAATGATTTGGAAATATTTAGAACAGAAATAGATGAAATTGATAAAAAATTGATTGATAATCTATCGATGAGATTTATGCTTGCTCAAAAAATATGAAAATATAAAGATGAACATAATATGCCTCCATTTCAACCTGAAAGATGGCAACAGGTTATAAAATCAAGAAAAAGTTATTGATTAGAAAAGTGAATAGAAGAGAGATTTATCGAAGAAATGTGGGATGTAATTCACAAATATTCTCTAGAAATGGAAATAATCTGAAAATCTTAAATGTTATTTTAAAAAATATGAAAATATATTATCAATGATTTCCTTGAGCCTATTCAAACGAGGTATCAATTAAGGTATCTACTAAATTAAAAATAGATAAAAAAAATGTTATTTGAGTTGCAAACTTTAAAAGCGTATTTGATAAGATAAATCTTTGAAACTTATGAGTTTTACCAATTGAAAATAGTTATGCATGATCAGT
>SAAG01000178.1 GCA_010119095.1 Candidatus Altimarinota bacterium | reverse complement strand
CTACAATATTAAAAGATTATCCAAATACTATTGATTCAATAAAAAAAGATAGTTGGGAATTATATATAGATAATCAAGCTAAACCAAGTACTTTTTTGGATTCATTGTTTTCAGCTGATGGTGAAATAACTAAATTAGATAGAATTAGAATTGAGCAAGAGAAAAACGAACAAGCTTATTTAAATTCTAAAATGAAAGACGAATTAAAAATTGAAGAATGTGTTGATTCTTTATATAGATATATTAAAAAACACAATTATATACCTAAATTTTCAGTGTTAAACAATATATTGTCATTTAGAGCAGATAAATATTTTAATAGTGAAACTGAATTATATATTGCTTGTGCTAGAAAATATGATGATATAGATAAATATATTCTCAATGAAGAAACTTTTAATGATGAATATAGAAAAAATACATTGGAAGCTATTAAAAATAAGAAAAGATATTTTATAACAACTGCTGTATCAAGTAAAAAAGTAAATAGAAATCTATTAAATTCAATAAAAACGTACATAGAAGCAACAAATTCTATATGTCTTGTTTTGCCATGCGAAGATGTTATTAATAGAAAATCTGCCTTTAGTTGGCAATTATCACCTGAATTAAAACAAGATGATTTTTATATAATATACAAAGATACTTATTTAAATGATAGTATATATATTTCAGATATTAAAGTATCAGCTAAACAAATAAACCCACAGACTGGTCTACCTCAATTAACACAAGATGGTAATGTTATTATTGCTAGTCCTAAACAAGATTTAGATTTTGTAGCTAATAGTAATAATTGTATTCCTAATGCTATAATGACCACAGGTGCAATAACTGAGAACGATTATTCTAATGATTTATATATGTCTCAGAGATTAAACAAAATCGCTGAGTACGAACATGTATTAGGTGGAATCATTGTAGAAATTGAAAATAATAAAGTGTTTCATTTTAGACAAGTACAAATGGGGAAAGATGGAGAAATTATTGATTTAGGAATTATATATAAACCAGACGGTTCTATTAGTAAAGCTAAAAATAGTGTTATGGTAGTAGGAGACAGTCATTTTGGTGAACATGACGAAGAAGTTCTACCTATTGAATATGACATGATAGATATAATAGGTGTTAATAATTTAGTTTTACATGATATATTTTCTGCTATATCGATAACACATCACGATAAAAATAAAACTGTAACATTAGCTAGAAAAGCATCTACTAATAATATATCATTAGAAGTTGAAGCTGAAATGGTTGCTAATTTATTAGATTCTTTCGCTGATATTGTTGATGGTCAAATAATTATAGTTGATTCTAATCATCATTCACATTTAGATAATTATCTAGAAGAAGGTAGATACGCATTTGACAAAGTGAATCTTAGATATTCATTAGATATTGTTAAATCTATGATTGATGGAGAAATTTTACCTTTACGTTATATGATTGAAAATCAAACTAGTTTTAAAAATAAAGATAAAAC
>SAAG01000177.1 GCA_010119095.1 Candidatus Altimarinota bacterium | reverse complement strand
ATTGTATATATTTAACATAAATTTTTAATTATCATTTGAATAAAAATCCTCAATAGTATCATCTTTTTTCTCAGATTTTTTAGGTTTACTTCAACCTATCTTGTTCATCATCATCTTTGAAGCCTTTGTAGGTGTCATATTTCATTCTATATGCTTATCAAACATTACATTTGGTCATTTTTTACAGCCATCTATACAAGCACAAGTTGTGATTATGACATTATTCAAGTTAAATCTCTCCTTATCTCTTTCAAGTCTCTTTAGTATATATTCACTATATTTTTCCTTGCAACTTTTTCCCATGCATACTTGTATTTTCATAATTATTATTATAAAATATAAAATTGGTAAAATGTTTGTTATCCCACATATAATACTTTTTTTATCAATTTTTACAAAAAAATTTTGATAAATAAAATTTTTTCATATAATACAACTCGCTAACAGATTTTTTAGCAACAAAAATTGCCGGGATAGCTCAGTGGTAGAGTCCCGAGGTCGGGAAAAATCCTTTCTATAGTTTTAATTAACGGATATAGATGTACAAAGTTTATGTTTTAGAAAGTATTAAGTTTTGAAGACATTACATTTGATATAGTAGTGATGTTGATAAAAGACTAGAAGAACATAACAATTGATTTGTAAAATCAACAAAGTTTTACAAACCATATAAAATTATTTATACAGAAAAATTTGAAATTAGGTGACATGCTATGACTAGAGAAAAAGAATTAAAAAAAATGAAGTCTAGTTCAAATTTTAAGGATATAGTAAAAAATGCCGGGATAGCTCAGTGGTAGAGCAGCGGACTGAAAATCCGTGTGTCGCAAGTTCAATCCTCGCTCTCGGCACCACTTGAAACAAAGTAAAAAAGTTAAAACTTAAAATAAGGTTTTAACTTTTTTTATGCAAAGGATTGAAGGGAGGGAAGTCAATTACTAGCTGATGAAGTCAGCTTGTAATTGACCTAAATCTACCAAAGTAGATTTAGCCGGGTGGCCTACCTAAACTACTAATTGTGAAACAATTTGTAGTTTAGGAGCCAATCCTCGCTCTCGGCACCACTATAAAAAATAAAAAAGTTTAACTTAAGTTAAACTTTTTTTTGTACTCAAAACTAAATTATTTGACTAAAAAAATAGTTAAATATAATAAGAGTATGAAAAAAATAATAAAAATACTAATCTTTGTACTTTTTTCACTTACATTCACAAGTGTTTTTTCTTTTGATATTGCTACTTTATGAAAAATTGATTCATCAGTTATAGATAAAGTGGGTATTTTGAAAGCTGAAGAAAAAACTTCAATTGAGACTAAAATCGCTGAACTTAGGACAAAGTATACAACTGAAATATTACTTGTTATAATTCCTTCAACAGATTGAGAAGAGATTTCAACTATTTGAGTAGAAATCTGACAAAAAATCTGAGTTTGAAAAGCTGACAAAGATAACTGAGTAGTTATTTTGATAGCAATAGATGACAGAGCT
>SAAG01000056.1 GCA_010119095.1 Candidatus Altimarinota bacterium | reverse complement strand
TTAAATATTTTTTAAATGATAAATATATGTGACTTAAACTAGTATCTACAATTACAATGTGAATCCTATCAGCATTTGTTTTTGTGATAATATTTGCTATAAATATGTTTGGTGAATTTAACTGATGAATTTGGGTAATGATATGATTAATAATTATTTTTAATGTTTTAATTTGGCTTATCGCTCCATTTATATCAGACTTAATGTATAGATGGTTTTATAAAGCTAGTTGGATTTCAATTGATGAATTAGCTAAAGAATCACCAAAAACATCAGAGTTAATCAAAAAAATATGTGAAGAAAACAACATAAAAATTCCTAAATTATGAATGATAGCAGACGAAAATCCTACAGCTTTTACTTACTGATCAGGTAAATGGAATGCAAGAATTATTATATCTCATTGAATTGTAACTCACCTACTAGATGAAGAAAGAGCTTCTGTATATGCACATGAACTTGGACATATAAAAAATAATGATTTTATAATCATGACTATAGCTTCAACTCTACTTCAAATTTTATATGAGATTTATATTGTATTTGCAAAAAATCAAAAATCATCTTGATGAAATAGTAAGTCAAAAGACAAATTAGCCTTTATATGACTTATTTCTTATGTATTTTATTTCATCTGACAATATATACTTTTATATCTATCTCGTGTGAGAGAATACTTTGCTGATGAATTTAGTGCAAAATATATAAATCCAAATATACTTTCAGATGCTTTAATTAAAATCGCTTATGGTATACTTATAACTCCAGCTAATAACAGACTTGTTAATTCAACTAAATTCATAGGTATAGCAAATGAAAAGATGGCAAAATGAATTGGTATGCTTTACTACAATGTATGACAAGACGACACAAATGAACTTATAGAAAAATCATTTTTATATGATTTAAAAAATCCTTGGGCATCTATAAATGAATTCTTTTCAACTCATCCTTTGACTTGAAAAAGAATTGGTAGACTTATGAGTCTAACTAGCACTCCAAAATACGATATAAAAGCAATTGAGGAAAAATTCCCTGTTGATAGAGAAAAACTATATGCATGATTTTGAAAAGATTTAGCTATCCTATCTACTACAACACTTTTACCAATTATATTTGCTATCATATCAACTATTATATTTTACGGAGAGGTTTATGTATTTACTATGTTATTACCTAGTTTCCTAATAGGTTATTGAATAGCAATACTTATTAAGACATTTTGGGCTTATCCAAATCATATAGAAGGTCAAAATAAAACTACTGTATTGGAACTTATGTCAGATTTATATGCATCCCCTGTTAAATGAAAAAGTGTATCTCTAAGCTGAACTATTATATGAAAATGAGATCCTTGATATATGTTTTCAGAAGATGTAATGTTAAAAGATTCTACTGGTCTAATGCACCTTGATTACCAAAGTAAAATCCCATTAATCTGAAATCTTATATTTAGTCTCACAAAAGTAAAACAATTTATGTGACAACAAATTACCACAAGTGGTTGGTTTCTCAGATGAGTATCACACTACACTGTAGTAGATAAAATGCATACTGATGATTGAAGTATAAAAGCAAACTGATGAGTAAAATTTTGGTGAACATTTATGTGAATCACATTTATAATAATCTGAATTTGAATTTCTATACTTTTAATCAGTAATTGATAATATCAATACTCATTGATATTATTCAACAATAGACTTTTTTAATAAACTTTTCTTTATATCTTTCAATAAATTATCATAAGTATTTTGAAGTTTTCATATTTCGAGTTTATTATTTTCATCTTGATATCTTTGTATTATTTTTGATAATTGTTCCAATGCTTCAAAAAACATAAAATCTTGATCTAAAGCACAGTTTTGTGCCATTTTATAGGATTTTCTGTTTATTTCATCAGGAATAATTGATATAGAAATATCTCTCCAATTAATTAAGATTATTCTATTAAAATATTCTTCTAAAGATTCTTTATCATTTTTTAATAATGGCTCAATATATATTTTTCTAATAGTATAACTAGATTTTCAAGTTCATTTTCAAGAATCATTATGTTTTGTTGAAGTTAAAAAAGATGGGTGTAATAATTCAAATATATGTGAAATAATTTGAGATATTTCCTCTCAAATATTGTTAATTTCTACTTGATTTCAATCCTCAAAAATTTTTGCTAAATATATATCTATATTATTATTAACCACAATTCAATTGAGTTTTGTTATTCTATTATGATAATTTAATAATAACATTTCATTCCTAGTTTCCAAAAAACTTTTTATTACTTTTTTTAACTCATTTATATCTTTAAAATCATTTATATTCCTAAAAATATTATGTATAAAATCTATACATTTATTTTCATCTCACAAATTATAAGCAAGATTAAAAAACTCCTTCAAATTAGTAAAAGATTTAACATCTCTTGAAATAAAAAAATTCATTAAATCATAAATATTTTTCAGTTGTAAATAATTTATATTTTTCTTTTTTTTAACCCATGAAACAAAGTCTTTTCTGTATCAATTTAAATTATCAATAATTTTTTTTGACATTTCAAATTCTTCTTTATTTTGAAATCTTGTCTTTAGATATAGTTCTTCCTCTGATATTTCCAGATTTTCATATTTTACAACTTCTTTTGATTTATTATTTTGCCTAAAAGTTTCATCTTCAATATCACTTATTATTTCTGCTAAACTATATTCTCATTTATCATTTATATATAAATCAATTAAATCTTTGTTTTTTAATATTTTACTTATTGATTCTTTATCAAGAAAATATTTATAATCATTTTTTCATCATTTAAATTTAGTAAATACTTCCTTTATATAAACAAAATCTTGTCTTGATAACCTATAAATTTTAGATAATAGTTTTCATAAAATTTTATCTTCTAATCAATTTAATATAATATATAATTCATCTAATTCATCTATACTATTATTTTCTCATGACAAATATCTTTTATTTCTATCTAGTACTTTATACAAATCATTATCTAAAAATAATCAGTTAATTTTATTAATATATTCTCTTATATCATTTATTTCTTCGTATTTTAAATTTGATAAAAATGATAACTCTTCATATCAATTAGCATTTTTGTGAATATGTTTCAAACTTTCTTTTAGATTTTTATTTTCTTCTAAATATAATAGATATAACTCATGATTATTATCAAATTCTAAAAAAGATTCTACAAGAAATTTTACTTTTTCTATTTCTTCTTCCAAGAAAAGCACATCTAATTGCTCACAATTAAGGGTCTTAATTTTTTCAATTTCTATTCAATTATCATACATTTTTTTTGATTTTTCTAACCAATCTTTATTTGATACTAATCTTGATTCAAATAAATCATTTTCAAATATATATAAATACTGTTCTTGAGTAAATTCAATCTTAGCATTTTCAAAAAAAGTAAATATTTTATCTAGATGTTCTAAGTTACTTTTTTTTATATAATTATATAATGCATTATCTGTATTATTTAGATTAAGTAAAAACTTTGGTCATAATAAAAGTATTCAGATAATTTTATTTCTTTTAGTCTTCTCAATTGATTTTAAATCATCAATAAAAATAGAACTTCAAAAGTATTTAACTCTATCAATATTTACAGTTTTTAATCATGAAATATTTAATAAAAAATTTTTTTCTAGACTTTCCTTAGCAAGTTCTTTTTCTTTATTTATTAGATATCTCATTAAAGCAAATAATCCTATCAGTCTTTTTTGTTGATTAACATTAGGTTTTACTATTCAATTAATTTCTATTAAAAATTTTGATAAATTGATATGTACTAAAACTTTGTGTAATAAATAAACCAATTCCATAATTTTTTTTATATGCTCTAATAATTCACCATTAATTTTTTTATGTGAA
The DNA here is from genome assembly GCA_010119095.1 of Candidatus Altimarinota bacterium. GTDB lineage: Bacteria > Patescibacteriota > Gracilibacteria > BD1-5 > UBA6164 > Altimarinus. The sequence goes on along the minus strand of SAAG01000056.1, from coordinate 3,999 downwards.
TATATAACATAATAAGCCTCAAACAATAACTCCATTCCATTTAATGTAAAAGTATTTTCATCCAAAACAAATTGTTTTTTATCACCAAAGATATCATCTCATACATATGCACTAAACTTTTTTAAAAATGAAGCTAACCTATTTATATGTATAATTAAGTTACTTTGTAATATTTCAATATCTTTTAGAGTTATTTGTTTTTCTATATATTTTGCTGCATCATGATTTAATTTATATAAATTAAAATTTGAAGCATGAACTAACTGATTTTTTCTTAGTGAATTTATTTTATATCTAAATTTAGGTGAAGCCAATTGTATTTTACTTGAAATTATTTCTCATAATATATATTTATCAATAAATGCAACTAATGAGTTATTTTTACTATTTTTACATATACTATCCTTTAATAATTTTTTTAAGTTAAATATAAAACTTTTCTTACTTATTACTTCTCAACTATTAAGTAAATCATTTACTAACAATTTTGATTCTCACGACAATGTATCTAATCATGTTTCTATATGACTAGGATTTGTAAGTTGTTTTTCAGGAATTTCAGTATTATATGTCACAAAAATAAATAAAAAATAATATATCTTTATTATAGATATATTATTTTTTATGTCAAAGGTTAAATCTATTTTTTCATATAATACTCTTTCTTTCATTTATCCAATCTCTCAATCGCATATCTAAGCATTGTTCTAGGCATAGTTTTATAATACTTATCCAAAAAATCTAACAATACTTTTTCATCTCTTTTTCCTACTTCCCTAAGCATCCATCAAACTGCTTTTTGTATCAAATCATGTTTATCTTGAAGTAATATTTCAGAAATCTTCAAAGTATCTTCAAATTCTCATCTTCTTATATAATCAAAAGTAGAAATTATAGCGATTCTTCTTTCCCACAAATCATTTGAAATAGCCAATTTATAAAGTATCGATTTATCTTTATCATACAAAAATGGTCCGATAACATACTCTACAAAGCAATCAACCAAATCCCAATTATTGATTGAAGCTATGTTTTTCAAACTAAACTCATACCAAACTTTTTTTATATTCTCATCTTTTGTTTGCTCAAAATTAAGCCTAACAATAGCCAATGCCAAGAATCTACACTCATGAATTTCTGAAGCCAATAATTCTTCCAATTCTTTTTTATCTAATTCAATATACTTTTTTGATAGTTTCCTAAGTTCCGGCACTGTAATTCACAAAAATACATCTCCTTCACCATACTCTCATGGTCAAGTCTTGAAAAATCTCTGCAAAATTTCAGATTTTGCAGGATTTTTTAGTGTGTTTAGGTCATTTATAAGTTGATTTAACATAAAATCCTATTAATTAAACTATAAAATCTCATCTAACCCAACAACTCTCACTCCCAACTCATTCGCCTTTTTCAACTTACTTCCAGCTTCACTTCATGCTATCAAGAAATCTAGTTTTTTAGAAACTGATCAGATAAATTCTCATCATTCTTTTTCAAGCATTTCTATAATTTGTTCTCTAGTATATCAAGTAAAACTTCAAGTTATACAAAATCTCTTTCAGGCAAACTTACCTTCTCAAGTATTTGTTTTTTCAAATTTGATATCAATTATCTCTAGTAATTTTTTCAATAATTCTTTTTTTCCAAAATCAGTAAAGTATTCATAAACAGAAATAGAAGTTTCTGGTCAAAAATCTTCGAGTCTCAACAAATCATCAACAGTTTTATCAAAATTAATTAAATCTTCTTTTTTTTCAAATATCTTCGCCAATGTCTTTGCTGTCTTTTTACCTACTCAGTCAATTCAAAGAGCAGTTAAAAATGAAACTAAGCTTTGATTTTTAGCTTTTTCAATTGCTTCAAGCAAATTTGAAACTGATTTTTCTTTAAATCATTCCAATTTTAAAAGTTCTTCTTTTCTATCTTTAAGAGAAAATATTGAAAACAAATCACTGATAAATCATTTTTCCAAAAATAATTCTACTTGTTTTTCTCCAAATCAATCGATATTTAATCAAGTCTTGCCAACTGCATAAATTAGACTTCATCAAACTTGAGCTTTACAACCAAACTTGTTTGTACAATAATACCTTACCTTATCATCATCTTTTGCAACTTCGCTTTCACAAACTGGACATTTTGTTGGTATCTCAATAACTATTTCTTTTCCAGTTCTAGCTTCTACAATAGGAGAAATAACTTCAGGAATTACTTCTCATGCTCTTTTAATCCAAACTTGATCACCAATTAGTACTCATTTTTTTTCTACTTCTTCATAATTATGCAAAGTAGCTCTTCTTACTATTACTCAACCTACATTTACAGGATCCAGATTTGCAACAGGAGTGATTGTACCAGTTCTTCCGACACTATGTTCTATAGAAAGTATTTTCGTCCTTACAAGCTCTGCAGGAAACTTATATGCTATAGCATACCTTGGATGATGCTCTGTAAAACCTATTGAGTTCCATAAACTTATATCATTAACCTTCAAAACAAGCCCATCAATATCAAAATCAATTGTCTTTTTAGTATCTCAAAAATTATCAATTTCTTTTATTACTTCATCTATCCCCTTACATACCTTAAAATACGAAGATATCTCAAATCAAAGTTTTTCTAAATCCAATATTACATCATAATAATTATCTTTATTTTCTTTTACTCTAAATTCTTCAAAATTAGCCAAATCATAAGCAAAGTATTTCAGATTTCTCTTTTTTGTAACCGAAGTATCCAATGTTCTCAAGCTTCAACTTGCAGCATTTCTAGGATTTGCAAATATCTTAGTTCAGTTTTCTAATGCTTCCTCATTAAGTTTATTAAAACTAGAAATAGGTAATACAACTTCCCCCCTCACTTCTAAATCACTTTTATATGATATAGTTTTTGGGATATTAGCAATCTGCATTACATTTTCTGTGATATCCTCTCACTCAATACCATTTCATCTAGTTATAGCCAGAACAAGTTTTCAGTTTTTATAAATAAGTTCAACCCCAAGTCCATCAAATTTGAATTCAAGAGTGTATTGTACTTCAGTGTCACTATGTTGTCATTCTGAACTTGTTTCAGAATCATTAGAATTATTAATACCTTTTACTACAAACTTCTTCACCCTCTCATCAAAATCCTTCAAATCTTCTTCATTATAAGTATTATCAAGACTTATCATAGGACGACTATGTTTCACTTTTAGAAAAGATGATTCTATTTTATATGATCATATATCCAATCAATAATTATAATTTTTCATGAAATTACTTTTGCTTTCTATTTCAACTAATTTCTTTCTTAAAACATCATATTCATAATCAGATATAACTGGCTTCTCATGATTATAGTACAAATCATTATGTTTATTTATAATCCTTTGTAATTCTCATATTTCATCATAAGTAAAAGAATCGTTGTTTTTTTTTAAAAAATAGTTTGATTTTTCAAGTAAGTTTTTAACTTCCATATATATTTCTAGTTAATTTTTAATTAATTTCTATTTTATCCATTATAATAGTATTTTCAATTCAATTTTACTTTTTTACAAGTTTTTAACTATAGTAATAGCATTAATTTTTTTGTCTATATTTTTTATACAACAGCTCCATTTTTCACTAAAAAAATCTATTTTTTTATATGTTTTTCTCATAAAAAACTCATATATTTTTAGAAAACATCAAAAAATAATGTAAAAATCTTTTACTTTAGATAAGCCATTAAATTACCTATAAAAACTTATTTAATACAAATATTAGTTATGTCAAGTTACTTTTTTGGCTATTAGATTAAGTCTTAGGTATAATATATATGTATTAAGTTAGTTCTTTTACATATTCTTACTCGCCTAGATGGGAAATACAAAACCTAGTATAATTCCCTAGTAAAACTTTTATAGTTTTATTAACCAAACAAAAAAACACAAAAATAAAAACAAAAACAAGGTGTAAAAAAATGAAATAAATCATATCCATCTTTTCTAATTAATTTTCTAGAAAAAGAAAG
>SAAG01000055.1 GCA_010119095.1 Candidatus Altimarinota bacterium | reverse complement strand
TTGGTACTCTCAAGGGGAATTGAACCCCTGTCTGGACCGTGAGAGGGTCCCGTCCTAGCCACTAGACGATGAGAGCAAAAAATAGAACTTTAGACTGGCAAAAAAAGCTTTAGTCTAAAATCCTATTCTAGTTATTATAATTTAGCAGCAACATCTGCTTTACTCATACCATGGATATCAGTAGTAACTCATGTAGCTCTAGCAGTACCATCTATGATTTTCATAGCTCAAGCAATATCTTTCGCATTTAAATCAACCATTTTTTGTTCAGCGATTTCTTTTAATTGAGCAAAAGTTAGGTGTCCAACTTTATCTTTTTGAGGAATCTTTGATCAACTTGCTAGTCATAATTTGTTTTTTACTAGTACTCATGCAGGTGGTTCTTTTACTACGAAATCAAAACTTTTATCTTCATAAACTGTGATTACTACTGGAAGTATTGTTCACATTTTATCTTTTGTTCTGTCGTTGAATTGTGCAGTAAATTGAGGAATAGGTACACCATGTTGTCATAGTGCAGGTCAAACTGGAGGAGCTGGAGTAGCTTGTCCTCACTTGATCTGTAACTTTATGTATGCTTTGATTTTTTTTGCCATATGTAGTTTCAATTAATAATTAATATAATAATTAATAATTTTTGATTATTAGTTATCTCTATTTTATTATCCTTATTTTTGGGTTGCACTTCGGGAAAAGTACAAAACTTAAAGATAATAAAAAAATTGTGTAGAAGCTCACGGCCACTATTATACAAAAAAAATAAAAAAATCAAACAATTTTTTTAATTTGATTTTCATAATTATTTCTTATAATTGCAAATGGAAAAGAGTAAAAGTTTAAAAGTAAAAAAGCATTTTTATTGGCACGATAATACACTTTTTACACATTTAGCTTTTCTATTATTTTACTTTTTTATATTTAGTATATGGATCTAAATAAAGCACAGGTTATCTGAAGAGTAACTAGTGATGTAGAATTAAGAACTACACCAAATGGACAAAATGTAACTAGTTTTTCAGTTGCAACAAACAGAAGTTGGGTTGATGGTAGTGGGATGAAACAAGAACAAGCTGAGTTTCACAATATAGTTATTTGGTGAAAACTTGCAGAAATTGCTAGTCAATATCTACAAAAAGGGAAAAGAGTTTTTGTAGAGGGTAGATTACAAACTAGAGCTTGGGAAGCACAAGATGGTACAAAGAGATATAAAACAGAGATTATAGGAGACAATATGATTATGCTTGATTCAAATACTTGATGAGCTGTTGCTCAATCAGATACTTCAAGTTCATCAAATGATACTCCTGCAATTAAGAAAACTGAACCAAAAAAGGAAGAGGAGATTAATATCGAAGATATTCCTTTTTAATATTTTTAAAATATTAAAAGTTCTAGAGAAATCTAGGACTTTTTTATTGCAAAAAAATGCAACTTATTATAATAAATGCTTAAATTTTTTTATTTGAGTTAAATAATTTTTTAGACTCACTTTTGAATCCAAAAGTAAGCAAAAGATTTGGGGGGCTCGAATTTCAGAATTTATGTTTAGTGGCTTGCGGTAAGTCCTCACTATCGTCTTACCCCCCAAACCCCCAAGTATCTAAATGATTTGTTATAATAGTAAAAAAATTATAAAATTATTTTATACTAAAATATATTCTATTTTATTGCTTTCATTTAAAAATTATATAAAATACATTTAATATATTTTTTTTCTATTTATGAGAGTAGCAATAGTTTGTGATTGGATTAAGGATTGGGGATGAGCTGAGCTTGTGTTATCACATTTGCTCGAGATTTTTCCTGATGCAGATATCTATACATCTGTTTTTTTTCAAGCGGATAATCCAGTTTTTAAAGATAGAAAAGTAGTTACAAGTTTTATTCAAAAAATTCCTTTTTTAAATAAATCTCATAAATTGGCTTTGACTTTGAGACCTTTGGCTTTTGAGAGCTTTGACTTATCTTGATATGATTTAGTAATTTCTAGTACCTCAGCTGAGAGTAAATGAGTTATTACAAAACCAGAAACTCTTCACTTATGCTATTGTCATACTCCAACTCGCTATTTTTGGAGTCATTATCATGAGTATCTTGATATGATGGAATTTGGTTTACTTAATCCACTATGAAAATGGCTTATGCCTCGTATAGTTCATAAGCTTAGACAATGGGATTTTGTAGCTAGTAAGAGACCTGATTATTTTATTGCAAATAGTGAAAATACTAAAAAAAGAATTGAAAAATATTATAAAAGAGAGGCTCTAGTTATATATCCTGGACTTGATTTGTCAGATTTTAAGTTTGATGATAAAAAGCAAGATTACTATTTGTATGTTGGTAGATGTATCCCATACAAGAAGTTTGATTTGATAGTTGATACTTTTAATAAAAATCAAAAAAAAGTTATATTGGTTACAAATACAGATAATAAACTTTACAGAAAATTAAAAGCAATATCTAATTCAAATATAGAATGGAAACTAAATCCAAGTAGATATGAAATATCTTTATTATACTCAAAGGCAAAAGCTTTTTTATTTCCATCAGAAGAGGATTTTTGACTTGTTCCTATTGAAGCAATGGCAACTTGAACTCCAGTTATTGCATATTCAAAGTGATGAGCTTTAGAAACTGTTTTAGATTGAAAAACTTGAGTATTTTTTTCTGAACAAACTGTAGATAGTCTTAATGAAGCAGTAAATAAATTTGAAAATATGAAGTTTGATTATAAATATATAAATGAATATAGTAAAAAATTTAGTAAGGAAATATTTAAGGAAAAAATACTAAACTTTATTAAAGAAAAAAGAAATATTTAATCATTTAATTTTATTATGAAAAGATATAATAAAGCATTTACACTTGTTGAACTGATTGTTGGAATAACAATATCTATGATTTTGATGTTTTCAGTATCTATATTTGTGAGTAATGGTATAAAAAATATCACAAGCCAAAAAATAATTATAGAAAATGATGCTAAAACTAAACAATTCACAAAATCACTTTACGAGATATTAAATATCGCTGACAAGAATTTCACATCATATAACTTTTGAACCACATGAATATTATTAAAAGTTAATAAAAATTTTGATAAATGAGGTTTTGTTTTTATATGAAGTGGTAGTTTTGATAAACTATATTGTAGTAGTTGAAGTGATAGTGAAATTACAAGTCATATATATTTAAAGACATTTATCCCTTTTGAATGATTAGGGTGAGATATTTTTTCTTTAAAAAGTTATAATAATTGAACGGTTTCCACAAATATGTTTTCTTGAACTATTAATTCTAATAAAAATTTGGTTTGACCAACAGATTTGATAGATAATTGATGAATCTGATTTGTAAGCGATACTTTATGACATAGTATTTATAAATTTAACTATACAGCATTAACAAATTTTACAAAAATAACTTGAAAAGAAGTATTTTGAAATGAATTCTCAGATTGAGATTCTTGAACTTGAATATTTTTAAATAATCCTACATGATTAAGTTATGCTATAATTTGATCAACAGGATATTTATTTATAAGTGACACATTAAATGACAGGATTTTATATCAAAATCTAAGTAATAATAAGATATATAAATTACTTTGAAGAGAAGATTGATTGAAAGAACCAACAGGTATTTACTATGTTGATGCAGAAAAAACACTTTATATAGCAAACAGTGGGAAAAAACAGATTTTGAGTTATAGTTCAAGTTGAAGTTTTGTAGATAATGTAAATATAAATTTTACTCCTAAAAATGATATAAAAGATATAAACAATTTAGTATTTAGTTTTCATTATGGTTCATGATCTTCAATCCCAGATATAACATGACCGTCAAGCACTTGAAGTATTAGTTTCACAAATATACTTGCATGAGAAGATGCTATAAAGATTACTACAAACTCATTGACTTATCATTTAATTGATTTTACAAACCCTCCAATATCAGAACTATTATGTTGAGTTTGATACTTATTTAGTTGACCTAATCCTATAAAATGTACTCAAACCAATTCTTGAATTATATGAAGTTATAGATATCAAACCTTTACTTGATGAGAAAATTATAATATTATAATTAACAATATAACAGGTCCAGATTTTTGAAATAGCGGATCTTATTATATTTGATTAAATCTACTTTCTTGATCTACTGTTAAAAAATCATATTATTTTCATTATTTTTCAAAAACAGATAATGATATATTTACCAAATCTGATAATATTTTGAGAATATTAACTTGATGATTAGGTTATCCAACTGGATTATTTGCAAATTGATCTAATCTAGTTTTTAATGATTTTTTACAAAGAAAAAAAATAGAAATAACAAAAACTTGAAGTTATGTAACTAGTACAAATCTATCTGCATATGATTTTTCTAAAATTAAAAATAATATCTTGGATACAGTATTAAACAACCCAGTTGAAAATTATAGTATCAATATCGTAGATAATCTAGTAAATGTGTATGTAAATTATTATAAAAATTATAGTTGTTATAATTTAGATGAAAATGCATGAAAAACCAAAGAATTAATTTTAAAAAAGAGTTTGAAATAAAAAAATAAAAAATCACCCATGAAAAGGTGATTTTTTTGATGCTAAATTGACTAAAAAGTAAAAATATGATTTAATAATGGTATAACTAAATTATTATGATAGAGGAAAAAAGAAAAAATATACTTACTAGTCTAGACATACTTGTTAATCTAAAGATCCAAGATAGGTTTTTGTTGACAGAGTCTCAAATCGAAAACTTAAATATTATTAAGATATTTGTTGGATCAATAGATGATGAATCAAAACTTGATACTATTACAAGTATTATTTGAAGTACTCTTAAAGATATATATGAAAGTTCTAGAGAATTACAAGCAAAGATAAATAGGGCAGATATGGTATTTTTAGAACATACTGAGAGGTATGTAGAAAGTAAAGAATTGGTTACTATTTTAAGTAGATTATAATTTATTTTTTAATCAATAAATATATGGCAGAAAAATATCTTGAGGTGCAAGATGGAGAAATAAAAGCAACAGAAACACTTAAATCTTTAGCATGAGATTGAGGGCAGTTATCACCAGAGAATCTTGCAAAGATTCAGGATATAACACAAAATCTAAACGAAAAAGCAAAAACTGAGTGATATAAATCAAGAATGTTAGTAAAATATGATTTGATTCATTGTTAGAAAAATTAGCAGATATCTATGATAAAAAAATAGAAAATGCAGTAGCATGATATGAAAACAAGGTTCAATGATCAGTTGATGTAATGTTGGAACAATTACTAAAAGAATCACAATCTCAAATGGAATGAAAAAATGTTTATGAAGTTGCTTACAATGCTACAAATTCAAGAGATAAACAATTAAAAGATATAATGGGACAGATGTAAAAATAAATTAGAAAAAAAATAAAAAACTTTGTTGGTACAAAGTTTTTTTGTTTGGGTGACTTATTAATTTTTAGTCATTATATACATAATTGACTCATTCTTTTATCACTAGGTAATCAGGATTTTCTACTTTTTCCATATTTTCCAAGCTATCCATATTTTCATCATTTATCCCATCTATGCTTTCTAAGTTTGCTATCTTAACTTCAAGTTGTTCCTTTTCAATCAATAGGTTTTTCTTTTCTTGTTCAAGTTGTCTTATACTAAATCATTTTGTTGCATTAGCATTTATTATCCATATGTAGTAGATAAGAAGAAGAAAAATAAAGGCTATCATTATGATGTAAGTGAAACTGATATCAAACTTGATACTTTGTTTTTCCTTCCATCTTTTTGATACAAATGGTGATTTATCTTCACTTAAAACTAATTTTGGATACATTTCACTTAAGGTTGTTAAGTAATAAATGGTAAATGTTAAATATAGGAATTTCAAAACGAGCATTTTAAAATCTCAAATTTAACATTTAATTGCTAATCTTGCTTTTGCACTTCTGGCTCTAGGGTTAAGGCTTTCCTCTTTTTTGCTAGGTAGGATTGGTTTTTTTGTAAGGATTTGTATTTGTTTTTTATGTTTACATGTACAGATTATATCACTGCAAATACAATCTCTACTTTCATCTCTAAAGATATTTTTAACTATTCTGTCTTCAAGTGAGTGGAAACTTATCGCAAAAATAGTTCCACCAGTATCTAATATGTTAATTGCATCTTTTAAAGATATTTTCAGATTTTCCATCTCTTTGTTAGTTTCTATTCTCAGAGCTTGGAATATGCGAGTTTTTGTCTTTGGAAATGTTGTAGTTTCATCTATCAGGGTAGCTAAGTCTTTTGTTCTATAAAATTTAAATCACTTTTTTCTTTTTTCTATTATATTTCTTGCGATTTTTTTACTTCCAGAGTCTTCTCAGTAGTCTATAAATATCTTGGTAAGTGCATCTTCTTTATAAGTATTTACTATGTGTGAAGCAGGAAATCAAGTGCTAGTATCAAATCTCATATCGAGAGGACCATCAAATCTAAAACTAAATCATCTTTCCGCTTCATCTACATGTAGACTTGATATCCCTAAATCATAGTAGATTCAAGTAATTATTTTTATTTTTATTTTTTCAAGTTCTTCTCTTAAGTTTACAAAGTTGGAATTTATAAAAATCTTGTTTACTTCTTCATTTACTCCTTTTAGATTATTCTTAGCCAATTCAAGATTTCTTATATCTGCATCAAATCATATAAATATATCACCTGTATGCATTTTTTCTATTATTTTTTTAGCATGTCAGGCTAATCATAAGGTACAATCTACTATTATATTTTGTTTATTTTCGTCTATTTTTACAGAAGAAACCAGTTCTTCAAGTAATACAGGTATGTGTAATATTTCCATTTTTAGCTATTTTTGTTAAAAAGATGTTAATAACTAAAAAATTTGCTCTACAAATAACACTTTCTAAGAGTATTTGTATACTTTTTTTTTCTTTTGTCAAAATAAAGTAAAAAAAGGACTAGACAAATTATGTAATTTGTTTTTTTGTTTAAAATAGGGATGTTTTTTTGGTTTTTAACAAGTTGTAAACTATCTAAAAATTTGAAATTAAATATTTGTAAAAATAGCAATTTTAATTAATATATTGTGACTTGAAATTATTAAAAATAATCTCTTTAAAAAAATGCTAAAAATAAAAAAATTAAAGGTGAATGTAGGTGAAAAAGATATACTTAAATGAGTTTCATTAGATTTTGAGGTAGGTAAAAACTATTTGGTTTTGTGAAAAAATGGTAGTGGGAAATCATCACTAGCTAATTTTTTGATGTGAAATCCGAAGTATGAGTACAAAGATGGAGAGGTTTCAATTGATAAAAAGGATTTATTAAAACTTGGAGTAGACGAGAGATCTGGTTCATGATTATTTTTATCATTTCAACATATCGTTGAGATACCTTGAATCAATTTGTGAGAATATCTGAGAATAATTTATAATAATTATTTAGAAAAAAAAGAAATAGGAGTAGCAAAACTTTCACCATTTATATTTAAGAGATTTATAAAAAAATATCTCTTAGAACTTGATATAAAAGAGAGTTTCTTAGAAAGAGATCTCAATGTAGGTTTTTCATGAGGAGAAAAAAGAAAGATAGAGATACTTCAGGCTCGTTTGCTTGATCCAAAATATATGATTTTTGATGAGGTGGACTCAGGGCTTGATTTGGATGCATTTAAGGTTGTGGCTTCACTGATACAAAAACTTGATAATGAGAACAATTCTATTATTATGATTACTCATAATTTTAAGATGATAGATTATATCAAGTTTGATGAAGTTTATGTGTTAAAAAATGGTTTTGTAGATAAAAAGTGAGGTTTAGAGATAATTGATGAGATTAAAAAGAAAGGTTTTGAGTAGCCAAAAAAAGGGCCTCCGCCCATAAAGGCACGG
>SAAG01000176.1 GCA_010119095.1 Candidatus Altimarinota bacterium | reverse complement strand
GGTTTTGTAGATAAAAAGTGAGGTTTAGAGATAATTGATGAGATTAAAAAGAAAGGTTTTGAGTAGCCAAAAAAAGGGCCTCCGCCCATAAAGGCACGGAGGGTAAAAGAAAGTAGATTGTAATCAGTATTCAACATGCAATGAAAGAATATCATTCCCTTTTTCGACCATTCGGTCGGCAACTTTGCTTGGGTTTGGGCATCGTCTGGTTGGTTTTTGTCTTCTTTTTCTGTCGGCTTTATTTATAAGCCGCATAGCTCTTCTTTGTTCTTTTTCTGCAGTTTTCTGTTCTGTTGTTTTCTGATTACTCATAAATCTACACCTCTGTATCGTTACTTTTTTCACACAACCAAACCAATGGTTAATGACAAATATTTAACTTTAAATATCCATCAGGTGAAATAAAAGTAAATTCTTTATAATAATAAATTAACAATTGTCAAATTATTATATTAATTTTATGTTAAAAAACAATAAAATGAAAAAAGATTCCAAACAAAATCCCAATAAACTACTTATTGAAGAATTACAAGAACAACAAAATCCATGGGATTATAGTGATATAGTCTTGTATAAAGGTGAATTAATTCAGTGAGTTAATGAAAAAGTAGTTAAACAAATCTCAAAATCAAATAATGAACCAAAATGGATGCTTGAACTAAGACTTAATGCACTCGAATTATTTAATAAAACAAAGATGCCAGATTGGTGACCAAATCTAGATAAACTTGATTTGGATAGTATTTATTATTTTGCTAAACCAGTTTGAGCAGGTGATAACAAGACTTGGGAAGATGTTCCTGAAAATATTAAAAAAACATTTGATAGACTAGGGATTCCTGAAGCTGAAAAAAAAGCATTGTCAGGAGTTGGAGCACAGTACGATAGTGAAGTAGTATATCACAACTTAAAACAAGAATTAAAGGATAAATGAGTGATATTTGATGATATGTCGTCAGCTTTGCAAAATCCAAAATACAAAGAAATTATTAAAAAGCATTTTTCAAAATCTATACCACTTTCAGATCATAAATTTGCTAGTCTTCACTATGCAGTTTGGAGTGGTGGAACATTTTTGTATGTGCCTGCATGAGTTAAAATAGATGAACCATTACAATCCTATTTTAGGATGAATGTAAAATCTGGAGGACAGTTTGAACATACGATTATTATACTTGAAGAAGATTCAGAATGTCATTATATAGAAGGTTGTAGTGCTCCAAAGTACGATACAAATTCGCTTCATGCTTGATGAGTTGAGATATTTGTCTGAAAAAATGCACACATGAGATATTCTTCAGTAGAGAATTGGAGTTTGGATACATTTAATTTAAATACAAAAAGAGCAATAGTTGCAGAAAATGGGAAGATGGAATGGGTTTGATGAAATATGTGATCAAATACTACTATGCTTTATCCTTGTAGTGTGCTTTTATGAGATAATTCTCGTGCAGATCACTTGTGAGTAGCATTTGCTAATGCTGGACAAAATCAAGATAC
>SAAG01000054.1 GCA_010119095.1 Candidatus Altimarinota bacterium | reverse complement strand
TTCTTGTCTACTTGTATCTCTTACTCACACTAAGTAACTACTAAATGATACAAATCATATTGTTCATAATATTGCTAGTATTGTTATTACTACTATTAATTCTATTATCGTGAATCATAACTTATTTAATGAAATACTAATTATTAAATTTTTCTGATTATGCATAACAAAAATATTAAATTATAAACTAAACTATTTTTAATTCTTTTGCTTTTTTTATCAAAGAATTATATTTCATAAAAGAGTCCATATCATTCTTATTTTTAAGCATAAGGTCCTTAAATTTCTGTGATTCTTGTTTAAATATATCCATATTAATCTTTTTGCAAAGTTTTTTTATATCTTCTATTATTTTATCTTCAGTAAAAGTTCCCAATCTTTCTTCCATCTCTAAAGCTATTCCTCTATAAAATTCTTTTTTCTCTAGACTTAAACTATCTAGAAAATTGTCATTTTTCAAAGCTTCTTGCAAAGTAACATCTATATAGTCAAAAAAAGTCAAATCATTTTTTAATATATTTATATAATCTTTATTTATAATTATATAAGATAAAGCCAAATCTTGACTTGTAACTTGTATCTTTACTTCTCATCACACATTTTCTCTTTTGTTTGGTATTTTATTTAATTCATCATATATAATCTTTGTTGGTATATCAAGTAGATTTGATATCTCTTTTATATAAAAATCTTTTTCTATATTATCACTATAGCTTTTAAGTACCTCTAAGATAAGTTTTAATGCATTTTTTTTATCATCTAAGCTTTTAATATTAACTTCCGTTTTTTTGATATAATAGACAACTGGTGAGACCGCATTGTCTATAAATGTATTAAAATCTACTCCTGATTTAAGTAATTCATCAGGATCCTTTCATCAATCAAGCATTATAATCCTTACTTCAAATCATTTATTTTTTATTATTTCTAAACTCAGTCTTGTCGCTTGTTCTCAAGCTTTATCATTATCAAAGCATAAATACAATTTATTTGTTAATCTTTTTAATAAGTTTAAATGTTTCTCAGTCAGTGCCGTTCAACTCACAGCAACTGTATTTTTAAAACCATATTGATGAAGACTTATCGTATCCATATAACCTTCTGTAATTATAACAAAATCTTTTTTTGTTATCTCTTGTCTTGCCTCAAAAAGACCATACAATATGTTTGATTTATCATATATCTTTGATGCTGGTGAATTTAGATATTTTGGTTCTCAAGTTTTTATAATCCTTCAGGCAAAAGCAACAGTATCTCATCTATGATTTTTGATTGGAAAAATAAGTCTAGAAATAAACTTATCTCTTCTCCTTCAAACATCCAAAAATACTTGTGAATCTTGTATTACATCATCTGTATATCACTTATCCTTTAAAAAATTATATAAATTTATCCCATCATCACTGTATCATAAAGAAAAAGTATTGATACTTTCATCATTTAATCACCTGTCTATTACATAATCTTTTATCTCTTTGTATTTATTTAAACTTGATTTATAATAGCTTGTTATATCTTTATATAGTGTATAAAGATTTTTTTCTGATTTTATTACTTCATCACTTCTTTTGTTTTCAAATCATTGTATTTTTACTCCTGTCAGATTTCAAAGTATCTCAACAGCTTCTTTGAATTCACAATTTTCAATATCCATAACAAACTTAACAGGTCATCATCATTTATGACAACCAAAACAATAAGCAATCTGTTTACTTGGACTAACTACAAAAGAAGGAGTCTTCTCACTATGTCCAGGAAATGGACAAAGACACTTGTAATTAGAGCCAACTTTTTTCAATTTAGAATATTTTCATACTAAATCTACTATGTCTATACTATTCTCTAATTCATCAATAAGTGTCATAGATTTTCTATTTGAAAAATTAAACAATTTAATTGTACATAAATTATCCTATTTTTCAATAAATTTTTAACAATAAAGACTGTGAAATATTTCACAGTCTTTATAAAAAGCTAGGTTTTATTTATTATTCAAATAATGAATCTATATCAACTATATTATCATTATCGTTCATATAATCAACAACAAGTTCTCTAAGAGCTAAAAGCATAGTATTAGTTTTAGATTTTGCATCTGCTGTATAATTTCAACTATTTACATCACTAATCATTTTATCAATCTTTCAAATAATTATTGTAAGTTTATCATCACTTAATGAAGATATCTTGCTTCAATATTTTTTTTGAAACTCATTTTTATATTTTGATTTTGATGTATCTCATTGATATTTGTATTTAGCTTTTACACTAGAATCATCATCTTTTTTTCATTGACCAGTTACTTCTTTTAATTTATTTTTATATTCATTTTGTAATTCATTTTTTGCTTTTTTATATTCAGAACTACTCATTCTATGTTTATATCTATTTTTTAATTCTTTGTATTTTCATTGAAATTCCTTTTGGATATTTCTTACATGTTTTTCATTATGATAACCACTATCATCGTCCTCATCTTCATCCTCATCTTCGTCTTCATCCTCATCTTCATCTTCATCTTCATCTTCGTCATCACTATTATCTTTATAAACATTGATTTTTACTTTTGCAGTATCAGTTCATCATTTTGAATCACTTATAGTATAATTAAAACTATCATTACCGTAATAATCAGTCGATGGAGTATAAGTAATACTTGTAGAAGTAAAAGTTACTGTCCCATGAGCATGAGAAGGATTAGTTACTCAAGTTATAGTTAATGTATCTCCATCCTTATCTATATCATTAAGTCTTGGATCAAATGTTTTTGAAGTATTTTTTAATACTGAAACATAATCATCCTTAGCATCTGGAATTAAGTTCATAGGATTAATAAATATTGTTATATTTCATTTATCAGTTAAAACTCAATCACTGATAGTATATTCAATAATTATTCCTCCTAAAAAACCTGCATCTGGAGTAAAAGTAATACTCTTTTTATCATCATTTATTTTAGCAAATCAGTTAAGAACACTACCAATAGATGATATAATTAAACTATCTCAGTCAACATCAGTATCATTTGATAATGGAGAAATTTCTTTAGTAGTATTTTTACTTACATTATATGTATCATCGACTGCTACTGGAGAATCATTTACAGGATTTACAGTTATTATTACATTACCAATATCTGATCATGTTCAATCACTTACTGTATAATTAAAACTTCAAGTTCAATTAAAGTTTAGTGTTGGAGTAAATGATACTGTTCATGAAGCAGTAATTGATGCTACTCAATTTGTAACATTTGATAGAGATGTAGCTATTAGAGTATTCAAATCAGCATCAGTATCGTTTGATACCACATTTATTACAACGGAAGTATCCTCATTAGTAATTACATTATCATCTACTGCAATAGGATCTGCAGCAGATACATTCAATATGCTTAAAAGCATAATTGAAATAAATCATATTGTTTTTTTCATAATTTATAAAATTAGAAAATAAAGTTATTATATATTTTTAAACTCTATTATTTGAATAAAATCTAAACTTGTTAATAATAAAGTAACTAAACTTTAATACTTAATTGTATGAAAAATGTATGAAAAAGGAATTAAAAAATTTTAATTCCTTTTTTTACTATCTTTCAACATAAGTTCACATCAAATAAGCTGCTATATCTTTAAGTGGTCTAATCTCAGCATAAGGAACAGTACTCCTTCAAGTAAAAGCTATATTATTATCAGGATTCAAGTAATTTAGCCAGTTATAAATACAAAACTTTGATCACCTATCTTCTCTTACATTTCACCTTCAAGCACATATACAATCTGTTAGACATCCAACACATCAGGTTGGTTTAATATTTCAAGCTATTATCTCATACATATTTGGAATAATTTTTGTTCTACCTGGAAATCAAGCAGTACTATCAAATACCAACATATTTGGAAATTTTCAATTTTCTTCAATATATTTATCAAATTCTTTCATAAACTTTTTCGCATTTCATAGATCTCTAAAGACTTTGCTTATCTTTTCTAAACTTCCTTGATACTTTTCTACAAAGAAATTTTTAATTTTGTTATAATATCCCTGCTCTTTTTCTGATAATTCTTCCAAAGTCTTTATCTCTTGATCAAAAAAATCATTATATATAATTTTAAATAAATAATCTCTGACTCTACTTACTTCTATACTTTCTTGTTCATTCTCGGATAAATCCAATACTGATAAAATCTGACTATTAAATCATTCTAGTAACTCTAGAAAACCTGTAATAGTTTTCTCTACTCACTCGTTAAATTTTATATCAATATCAGTATCTTTTCAAAGATGATTTCATCAAATAAGTCTTTCTTTAAACTCTTTTCAATCTCAATTACAAGCTTCCTCTGATACTGCAGGAAGAGTTCATAATTGAACTCAATCAAATCAAGCATCTAGTGCTTCTTTTATCTCTTTATTTGTCGAAACTCATCAAGCAGCATAGATTGGTGGAATCTCTTTTCATGCTTTTTTAAATTTATCTTTTATTTTTTCAAGTTCCTTAAACTTATCTCACATCCTTAAAATATGTCATCATGCCTTTTCTCATTCTTCAAATATGTAGTAATCATAATCAAAATCATTGATTATCTTGTTTGATGAGACTAGTAATCAAATAGCAGGAACAGAACATTTTTTCCCTTCTGCATCTAAATCACTTTTAAATTTTTTCAATATTACTTTAGGGTTCATTGTAGGATTTCATGCTGCAGTAGTTACATAATCAATTCAACATAAAGCTGCGATTTTCAGTGATGATAAATATGAAGTAGTTTTGTACATACAATTTATTCATACACTATTTCATCTTGATTTTAAATCCATAGTTTGCCTGTAAACTGCAACTAGATCCATCATTCTAGATATCCTTTCTTTTCATAATTGTCAATTAAATCATTTATTTTTTTTATTTGGATTTTTTTCATCACTTAGTTCATCACATATAAAAAAATGATTTTCTATAAATTCTTCACTCAATCACAACTCTTCTTTAAATAACTTATCAAAATCTTTTTGTACTATTTCACACAATCAATCATCAAAATTGAAATTTTCTTTAAATAATTCTTTATGAGATTCATAATAATGATAAAATCAAATTCAGATAGACGATAAGTGTCATCAAAATCCTAGTTTATTCATAGCCTCAACCAAGCTTGCTGATGACACATTAGTTCACATTCATCAATTTATTATAGTAGGAATATTTACTTTTTTTGTACTTCCATCTTCCTCTGTGATTTCTATCTCATTATTTGACTTATAATTGTCTCAAAAAGCTTTTTTCCTATTTTCCTCACTAAAAAAATCTGGATTTTTATCCAATTCTTCTCATGATACTTTTTCTTTACAAAAATCTTCGACTTTTCAATTTGGATAAAGTCCCTCTTCTAACTCAACAGTATTTAGTTTAATTCTTCAAAAATCTATAAATTTAGACATATCTATTGATTACTAATAATAACTAAATAATAATAAAATTTAGTAAAAGTCAATAATAATTATAGAAAAATACATAAAAAACTTGCATTTAATTATTTTTCAATATAATGATTTTACTTAAATCGTAGACAGTAGGCATACAAACTAAGTCCTACCTAGATAAAGTGAAATTAAATTTAAATAATTTAAAAATCTCTTTGTCTTAACAAAGAGATTTTTTCTTTTATTAAAAATACTGAAACCTTTATAATTTAAAAATTCTAAAATGGCTGTATCTAAAACTAAAAAGATTGATATCTTAGAAAACCTAAAAAATAGTATTAAAAATGCTAAATCTATAGCTTTTACTACTAACAACTGATTATCAGTTGAAGAAATAACTAACTTGAGAATAGAACTTAGAAAAGTAAACTCTACTTTTTCTTTAGTTAAAAAGACTCTTATTAAAATTGCTTTTAAAGAAGTATACAATGTAGAAATCGATGATTCTATCCTACCAGGTCAAATTGCAGTTGTTTGTTCAAATGATGATGCAGTTTCAGCTCTAGGAAAAGTAAATGAATTTATGAAATGATTTGCTAAAAATCCTAAAATCGTATGGGCATGATCATACTTTGAATGAAGTATTAAAGATGCAAAAGAAACTGCAGTTATCGCTTCAATACCAAGCAGAGAAGTATTACTTGGAAGACTTGTTTGAAGTATGATGTCTCCAGTATCAGCTCTTGCAAGATTCTTTGATGCTGCAACTAAGAAACTTACAGACGAAGGAAAAGCAAATTTATGAAGCTCTGCTCCTGCTAAAAAAGCTGTGCCTAAAGTAGAAGAGGTTAAAGAAGAAGTTAAGGCTGAAGTTGAAACTCCAGTTGAAGCAAAAGTTGAAGAAGCTACTGTTGAAACAAAAGAAGAAGCAAAAACTGAAGAAGTTGTTGCTGAAGCTACTGATACTCCTGAAGAAACAAAAACTGAAGAAGTTGTTGCATAAATTGATAACTAAAACCAAACTTTTAAGTAATTTAAAAGTTTGGGAACTAGCTATTAATTAGTTAGAAATAATCCTTTATACATCCTGAACTTGTTTCAGAATCTATCTATTGGGTAGTATGAAACAAGAAAGGTCCTGAAATAAATTCAGGATGATGAGAATAGGATATTAAATAAAATATTTATTTTTTAATTTTTATAATATGGCTGAATTAGCTGGAAATTCTAAAAAAATTATGGATTTAGTTAAAGAACTATCTATAGTTGAACTAAATGACTTAGTAAAAGCAATGGAAGAAGAATTTGGTGTATCTGCTGCTGCTCCTGTTATGCTTGCTGCTGCTGGTGGTGCTGCTGAGGCAGATGAAAAAACAAGTTTTGATGTAGTATTAAAATCAACTTGAGCTAACAAAATAGCTGTAATCAAAGTTATAAGAGAAGTTACTGGACTTGGATTAATTGAAGCAAAAGCTATTGCTGATAACGGTTGAGATATCAAAAAATGAGTTGCAAAAGATGAGGCTGAATCAATGAAAGCAAAATTAGTTGAACAAGGTGCTGAAGTTGAATTAAAATAATTAATTCTACAATATAAAAAAACTCCAAACTTTAAAGTTTGGAGTTTTTTTGTTTTATCTTAAAAAGATTCACATTTTTGACAATTTATGCCGTCAAGCATCATTTGTTCATCAAGCTCACTCTAATGCACTTCATGTATATGAAGTAGAAGTTGCGACTAACATTGGAGCATTATTTGGTAATCAATATGTTGCTGAACTATCAAAATTTACACATCTACCACAACAACTTCAGTTCCAATAATAAGTTCAAGAAGTACAAGTATTTTGAGTTGCCATAGTACCAAAAATTTTATAAGTATCCGTTTGAGAAAAAGAAACAGCACTAGTAGAAATAGAATTAATATATCAACTTTCTATGTCATCCCAATAAACTCAATCAATTCTTATATTACGAGCCATAGCTTTTTCAGTAGATAGATATTTCCAGTAATTTATAGATAATCTATATTCACTGTTATCATTCCAATCTGAAAATCACTCAGTAGTATCTAGTCTTCAAGCTAAATCTGTTTGATTATCTGTAGTCTTGTGAACTAAAGTCCATCATCCACCATCAGTTGTCATATCACAATATACCTCCAAATTAACTCCAGTAGGATTAATAGTATATATTCCATCTCATCTACTTTGTCATGATTCAAGTATTCTTTTACAACTTACAGTAGTATTTAATTGGTATAATTTTTATCAAGTTCATGTAATTACACTATCATCAGTTAAATATGCTGTATAAGTACTAGTTGTTTTAACTATATCTAATCATCAAGAAGAAATTATATTGCTTAGTTCTTGTATTGGTACTTTTGTTCAGCTTTCTGTTAATATACCTAGTTTATTACCATATACTTTAACAACTCTATCACTATAATCCAATGCATTAGCTTGATTCATAAAATTATAACTAACTGTTATCTCATTCTCTAAAAGAGTCATAAGTTGTGCTGTTCTCAAGTCCTTGGTAAGATAATATGTA
>SAAG01000175.1 GCA_010119095.1 Candidatus Altimarinota bacterium | reverse complement strand
GGAAGACCCAGACCCAGATGCCCCCGGTGGAGCGGATAACCCCAACCCCGACGATGTTGGAGAGCCGGAAAACCAGGATAACCCCGACAATCCTGCAAATAATCCTCCGGTAGAAGTATTTATAAACACCGGCGAATCTGACCACGTTTTTAATCTTTGGGCAGGCGCAGCCGTTTGCGCTCGCGGTCAGGAAGGAAATATTCAGAATCCAATTTCTGGCTTGGCTTACAAAGCTGAGCCAACCGAGGGCTGCTTCCAGATTGCCGCTGAAGATTGCTACCTAGTGATTATAGCCGCCGTCAAATTAGTTTTGAAGGATGGCGTTGACCCGGGGAGCCCCAACGCCAACGAAAGCCGCTTAATCACTGTTAGGTGTAGCGGGTTCCCCACTCAAAAGATTAGTTGTGTTCTTGGGGTGGTTAGCTATGCAGCTTTTTACAATCCAGTACCACTTGAATTTGGCGATTATGAAGCAATGGACAAACACTTTTATAGCGGGGGGCCTCAATGGAGCCGCGAGGCGAAGCGGATTCTAAAAATGGAACAGTTTGAAGGGATTAGGTATGCGTTTTATCCAAAATTAAAGAGCGTGATCGAAGCCACTAAATGGGGGTTGACCGATAACCCGACAGAGTCCCAGCTCTGGGCCGGAACAGCAACTTTAACAGAAATTTGACTATGGAAAATATAAATATAAATAAAAATATAATTGATAAAAACAGAACTATTCTCGGCAGAATTTACAAAGCTGAGATAATTAAAAGAGAAGAGGTGGAGGGCCGTGTAATAACGACCTGCGAAGAGGTTGACTTTGAACTCAACCCCATTCCGATTGAAAACTGGAAGACTATGGAGGCCACTCTTATTACGAGCTTTGACAACGTGCAGATAACCATGATTTCTTTAACTACCGGGAAGGAAAAAGAGTGGCTTGAGAAGTTTTTGCACGGTGATCATTTACAGCCGCTTTTTGAAGCGTGTAAGGAGATGAATAAGGGTTTTTTTACTCGATATCAGGCTGCGAAAGCCTTCGAGACCGAAATGAAAAACCTTCTGGGCTTGAAAGAGCCAGAGGAAGCCGTCCTATCAGACCCGGTGAAATCCGAAGAACCCCAGTCCTGAGTCTGGCTGAATACGTTGCTCAGGCGGCTGATCGGCTGGGTGTGACAACGCGGGATGTGGTAAAAATGAGTCTGGATGAACTCTGGCTCTTAGAAGAAGCGCATGTGCGAAATCAGGCACTGGACGCCTCCCGGTTCTTCCATCCTTTAATTGGTTTTTTGGTAAAGGCTTTGGATTTTAGCAAAGACCAATCGGGTCAGGGCGAGGCTCGCCGCATCCAAAAAACGATGGAAGAGCTTGCAGAATACGGACTTGAGAAAAAGAAAGGGTTTTAAAAAATGGCGACAAATAAGCATAAAGTAGAATTTAATCTTTCCTTGACAGGTCTGGCGGCGGTTGAAAAAGGCTTTTCTAAAATCAAGGGAACGCTCGGGAACCTCACCGGGTTCGCT
>SAAG01000005.1 GCA_010119095.1 Candidatus Altimarinota bacterium | reverse complement strand
TTAAATATAAAATTTCTTTTTCTAAAATATTTAACCGATTCTCTAATCTAAAATAAAAATTAGAGATTGTTATTCCTATTCCTATTATATAAATTAAATCTTTTATATTAAAATTTTTCATTTTATATTTTTATTTCCTATTTATTATACATTAAATAAAACTATTTCTTTTTTATTTGTGGGCATAACATCAATATGAACCCAATTAATAGGTTTATTAATTCTAGTATCTATATGCTCCATTCTTGTAATCTGTGGAAATTTACTTCTATTCTTGATAATAGCTTGTCTTATCTCTTCTGCAACATAGCCTCTCCTTTAGGTTATTAACCCTTTTTGTTTTTCATTAATTCTATTTTGGTATTCTAAAGATTTAATTTTATTATTAATATCTTTAATTGTTATGGAATTAGATAATATATATTCAATCATTGGACCACCAATCCATTTAATTAATGTTCCAATAATTCCTAAAATAATAGCAATTAATGTTAAAATATCTTTTATTTTTTTATATTTATTCATTTAATAATATTAATATATATTTCTTCTTTTTTATCTAATATTTTTTTTATATAATTAAAAACCTTGTTTGTCGCAACTCTGCTTTCATAAATAGAATTATTATTTAAGATTTTATTCCCAACTAAAATACAGCCTTCTGTATCCGCCTCTGTGTTTCCACTATGGATTCTAACCCCTTCAAAGTTTGGAACATTTAAAAGTTGTATCATGTTTTTTTTAAATCTATTAGAAAATGTAATTGCAACTTTATATTTCCCATAAGGGATTGCAGTTTTATTTTGTATTTTTTTATCCCTAACAGCATCCTCTAATGTATAACATAAAAATTCATTATTAAACCCTACTAGCTCCCCAATAGTATTATTTGTATTAAAAAATTGTCTTTTTAATGTTAATATATTCATTTATATCCTCCAAAAATACTTAAATATTGCAAGGATTAAAGCAAATAAACCTCCCCCAAATATCCAATTTAATATAGGAGTAGAAATGGCTTTTTTTGATTCTTTATGTTCTAATACATGAGAATCAAATCTTTCTTTAATATTGTCAGTATTATTTTTATTTTCAATATATAAAATCATAACTCTATTTAATGTTTCAGATAGACTTTTTAATTCATGGTCAGTTTTTTCTATTTTATGCATTAATTCTGTTTTAATCTCTCTTATATTATCTAATATTAATTGCAATTCTGGTGTTAATTTTATCCTTTCATCCCCTAAGGACATAGTGCCTCCTATTTTTTTTAATTAAAATTAATTATTATTTTATTTAAATCTTCTATATTAAAAGATTTATATATATATATTCTTCTATTTTAAATTTATTTGTTTTTTGATTAATGATCATAGGAATTATCATCTTTATCCTCTTATTTTTTTACTTAATTCTTGTATTCTTAATCTCCAAGCAATTCTATCCTGTTTAGTTTTTTCATATTCTTCTGCTGTCAAACTTCCCTCCGCAAATCTGCTAGCTTTATAATCACTATCTTGTAATTTTGCTTTTAGCTCTATTATTTCTTTTTCCGCTAGTTCTTTTTCTGTATAAGGAATGTAAACCTGTATATCTTCATATTCATCCCAAGCATCTTTAGGTGCAATATAAGGCTGTATAATTTTATACCCTATATCTTTGCCACCGTTTGGATATTCATAAATAACATATTCTTCTTTTATTTCTGTTTGTTCTTTTATTGCTTTATGTTTTTTGAGGAATAACTTATCTTGTTTTAAATATCCTTTGCTTAAATCTAAATTTTCTAAAACTAGTTCATTTTCTTTTTTTTCGTCAAATATTCTCATTTTATTATCTCCTTTTATGCTGTTCTTTTCCACATATAACAAGTGATGTATGGTTGTAGATTGTTATGAGCCGTTGAAGCATTTTGTGCAGTATTAGGACTAGTAGCATTAATTGTGGCAGGGTCGGTAGGATTACTATCTTGAAGTGTCCCCCAATAGCTTACTGGAGTGCCTCCAGCCTTTGCTAATCCTATAGGATGGATATGTGATGGAACCCCACTTTCTGCACTTGTTAAAAGATGTGTCTTTGCTCCTCCAGTTTTCTCTACGGTATTAAATTCTCCCTGTCCAGTATCTACTCCAACTGCAACTCTTCCAGTTCCCCATACTGCCCAAGTTCCACCTAAAAAAGAGGCTGGGGATGTATTTACTACGCTCATATAAATTGAACCGATAGGATAAACTTTATTCAATAATGAACTTATAAAAATATCTTTCCAGTTAACTGTATCAGTTGTAGGATTGTTATTTATATTATCATCACTTAAGGATTGATAAATATTTCCATCACTGCCCAGACATAAAGAATTAGTATAATAAGTCTCTGTTGCAATCCATTCTGGAATACCAGCTTGATATAAGTATTTCATTTGTGTTGCAAAAACATATTGAAGGGCATTCATATCTTCTAGTGTTGGAATTTTTGAATTTTCCTTCCCTGTCAATGTTGCAGAAAGCCATCCGCTTTCCCAAGCTGTTAATGCCTGTATTGTATCAATATTTTTAGTTTCTACTGGACTACCACTTGCTCTTGAACCAAATTGTTTTATTTCGCTTGTTCCAGCATTTACTCCAAACTGTTTTAAGAGTTTTCTTTCTATCTTTGCCATTTATTTATCTCCTTTTTTAGTTTATTGCATCACTATATGAAAAGAACTCTCCGCCACTAGTTAATGGGTCTTCATCATAATTAAACCCAGATATTAATTCTATTTCTTCATCTGTCTGTGAATATCTTCCAAAACCAAATAAATTATTTATATCACTAACACTAAAAATATTTATTGTTTGAGTGATTGGCATTGGAAGAAAGTTTTGACTAATTGCTAATAAAAATAAGTTTTGAATATTTTTTTCTGTCCAGTATGTTATAGACATGTTAAAATTATCAACTATAAACAATTCATCTCCAAATATTTTATATAGATTTTCTTTTAATGATTTAAATGTCCCATCTAAAGTATTTTTTATAATCTGTAGTTTTATTAAAAATCGCATTTCGTCATCAGTTAGTTTGTAAATATCATTATTGAAACTTTTATCACTTAAAAAATATCCATCAAATTGTTGTAATATATCATAATCAAAACCTCTAACTTCTTCTAGTCCTGTATCGCTTGCATCAAACCACATACTAAAATATTCTTTTTCAATAAACCTTCCATATTGTATTCTATCAACTCCAACATATTTTCCTATAATAGTCAACTGTTTGCCTATAGCTGTTTCAATATCAAAAGCTCGCTCTAACTTCCAAATCAAAGCATCCGCAACTAATGACTCTGCAAATAATCCTATCATTTCTCTTGCTTTTGGTTTATCATAATATTGTAAAATTAATAAGTTTTTATAATATTCTATAAATTTATCTTTTATTTCATTATACATAACTTATATCCATCCTTGTTGTGTCTAAAACAAACCTGTGTTGTATTGTTGAAGTTTCTAGAGTATCAAAATATGAAATATCATCAACTGAAATTTGCAAATCTTTTACATATACATTGTCTATTATATCTAATACTATTTTTTCAATCAATGATTTATTTGCAATCTGTCCTATTTTATAGTTTATTTTTTCGACTAACTGTTCTTTTATATAATCAAAATCAATCGTTGTATCTCCGATTAGTTTTTCAATCTGGAATTTTATATATAAATCTTCATTTATTGCATAATCAAAATTAATATCTACTTCATTATTATCTATTTCTGTAATCGTGACAGTTTCGTCTCCGTAAGTTCCGCCTCCATATCTTTGAGAATAAATAACATTTGCTATTTCTGTACTATCTCCACCCAATACTATTACCCAAATTGAATGTGCTGGAACTCCATAAATATCTACTGCACTTGTTTTATTCTCTATTACTTTTACATCTTGAACTTCATCTAAATTAAGTATATTTGAAATAATACTTTCTTTAAATCCATTTGAATTTATATAAATACTATTTTGCCTTCTTAATCTTAGTTGTGTGTCTGTTTCTTCGTCTATTCCTGTTATTACTGCACTCGCTGGATTATTTACACTTTCAACCCCATCAATAACTGAAACCATATTATTTATTGTTCCAATCGTGGTAATAACCTGTCCTATATTCTTTGCTCTAAAGCTATGGATAGTAGTTCCCGCTCCTGTAAATATTGTAGTTGAGACTAAAACAAATTCATTTCCGCTTTCATCTGAAATTGTAAAGACATCACTCCCTATCTCATCCGATGGCAAGTCTATATTATCAATTCCTTGTAATGTTAATGCTTTTGAAACTTCTATATCTATATTTGTATATGTATAACTTGCTCCTTGTCTCTGTATATTATTTATAGCACATCTTGCATCAAGACTAACTCCAACCGCACTGTCAGGGTCAAAACTATTATAAACATCTACTATCTTTTCTAATAAATCTCTCACTTCCTGTGAAAATATATTGACAAATTGCCCGTCTGGAGAGTTCTGCTCCAAGTTTATATCTATCCCATAAATTGATTTTAAGGTTTCTTTTACTTCATTTAAGATAACATCAAGATCTTTTATAACTATCCCAGTTTCGTTTATTTCGTTTATTTCGTTAGACATTAACTCCCCCTATTTCATTGCTTAAGTTATTAGAATATATTGTATCAATATTAAAATAAATTGTCATCTGTCTTTTTTCATTTTCAAAATAATCTACACTATTGATTTTTCTAACATTAGGGGTTGAGTTTATAATCTTTTTACATTCTATTATTATTTTTTGTCTGTCTTTTTGTAATAACAAATTCCACCAATCAATCCCCTCATCCGTCGCAAAAAAACAATCTCCCAAAAACGAAAGTAATCTTGTCTTTATATTCAACATTATCTCTTTATCTAAATTAACATAATTTTGTTTCCCTTTCCCAAAAGTCCAGTCTCCATCATTATCTAAATTTCTAAAACTCATTTTAATAAACCTCCTATTATAATTTTTAATGCTGTAATTGCAGAAGAATTATCTATAGGAAATGTCCCAGCACTGCTTCCATAAGGAATAGTAATAGTTGTGCTGGCTATAGTATCTAATAAAGTATCAATAAACATTTTTAAATTTAAAGCTCCATTCTCAATTCTTATCTTTGTCATATCCTCTGCAACTATACCCGCCTCATCGCTTGAAAAATCGCTTAAATTATTTTTTAGATGTCTTATGCCTACCAAAGCAATCCCATCGCTCAAATCGTGCATTCTGTCGCTGTTTAGTATTTTTTCTTCTCCACTTATATACCAATTATCAATATCTCTATCATTAAATAAAATTAAACAACTATCTCCTGATTTAATTGGCATTCTTAAACTAACCGATCCCCCTGATAAGATAACACAAGGACAATCTAATAAAATAGGATAAGAAACATATTCATTATTGAATTTTCTTTTATACATAATCTTAATTTTTGCAGTCTGTGTTGAATTATTAAAACTAACAATTTCGCCTATACTATGACAATTTAAGTTTGCTAGTATATTCAATTTAAAATCTTCAAATAAATCTTTTAATTCTATTTCATCTTTTTTCATTTTTTCAATACCTCTAAACTTCTTAATCCAAGTCTTAAACTGACTGTTGTCTCACAAACTCCGCCAATACTATCACTAATTGTTCCTGTATGCTCTAAACCCTCTACTTTGTACTGTCCGTTAAACTCGTCATTTACAATACTTTTTAATTCTACAATCTGTCCTATAATTAATGCTGGCTCAAATAATATCTTAAAAACAATCTGTATTTCACTTCTTCGTGGTGATTCTAATAATCCGCTTTCTGCTGTTATAACTGGTATATTTCCCTCTAATACTTCATCATCATTTAAAACATTTGCAACCTCATTATCAATAAAAAACTTATCCCCAGTCTCTTTACTTAATAACAATGCTGTATTTCCTAGCAATGCTTTTCCTCGTTTTATACTACCAGATATATTTCCAATATTACTTCCCTTAACTCCGTTTAAATCATTAACTAATCTTTGGACTATCTCGCCATTAGGTGTGTCTTTTTCTATGTTAAAGCTAGAAAAAGAATTCATAATTGCATTCCCGCCGTCGTATGCTTCTATTTCTGTTATAATATTTGTTCCATTTCTATAACTAAAACAACTCTGAATATTTCCAATAAATATTATCGGTGCATCCGTGTCATATCCTGCTCTAAATTCTATGCCCCTTATGGTTAAAAAGTCTACTTTTTCTTTATAAATAGATTGTCTTGTTTTTTTTGATAAATTATAAATTTTAAAATTTCCAGTATTAGCACTTGCAAATATATTTCGTTTACAAGAAAATTCCACTGTTAACGGATTCCTTATTTCTAGTGTTGTGTTCTCATTAGTTTGTATTCTTAAAAGAAATTGTCTATTTAGTTTTATCATTTAAAAAACTCATCCTCTATTTCTTTTTTTTCTGTATTTTCTATAACAAATAATCTAACTCTTTCAGTTATAAAATCGTCAACTGAATTAGGGTCTTGCCCGTCATTTGAAATAACTGTAATACCAAAATTTAATATATTAGTAAATTGAAATAATATATTAGGAGACATAACTAATCTTTTATTGTTTAATTTAAAACTATCCTTAGTTATAGAATATACCCAACCATTAACATTTGCTCTAAACTCTAAATATAAACTAAAAGTTGTGTTATTTTCTAAAACAAAAAATAATGATTGTTTAGGATTATCTGTTAAACCTGTTATTTCTTTCATTTTTTATTCCCTTTTATTATTTTTTTAATAAATTTATAATCTGTAATACCAAACTCTTATTTTTTTCTGTTCCTTTAGTTTTTCCTTTATTTTCTCCACCTGATTTTTGTTGTGCTAGTCTACCTTGAGAATTTAATGTGGTATTTATTTTTTTACTAAAATTAAGTTGTTTCATTGTTAATTCAAAATTTGATTTTGATGTTGTATCTTCCTGATTAATATCTATTGATAATATTGCCATATTTTCAAAAGTCTTATATGGTGTTTCTAGTGTGAATATTTGTCTAGCATCTCTTAAAGCTAACAAAAAAGAAAATGCTTTGCTTTGATTTGTCGGTTCTGCTTCTAATTCTAAATCATTAAACAACCCATAAATATTTTTATATGTGCTCTGTGCATTATCTATCGCATTAAAAATTTTCTTTTTTTGATTATTAATTTGATTTGCTTGTGTTGTTAATTCTGGAGCAAAACTAGAAAATGCTGATAATTTTTCTGTTGCAACTGAAAAAATATCTTGCTGGTCACTAACTTTAAAAGTCTTTTCGCCAACCAATCCTGATACTGTAATTATTATTGGCTTGAGTGATATATTGTCATTTATTGTAGTGTTATCTTCTACATAATGATCTGTAATATCGCTTTCTAGTTTTATGTTTTCTCTTAATATAACATCAAAAGAAAATATTTTATCAACTCCAGTAATCTTTGTTGAAATCATAGCTTTTAATTCTGGAGTTTTAATTTGACTTGTTGCAGACTTAAGAAAATTTAAATTGTTCGTAATCGTTGAATATGACATTTTATACTCCTACTGGTGTTGTGTAATATGTCTTTTCCATTTGTTTAGTTAAAACATCTTTAATGTCGTTTGCTATCTTTTTTCCGTCTCCTGTAGCTCCATCAATATTAATTACAATATTGTTCGTATTATTTGCAACATTTCCACCATTATTGATATTATTTTGTGGAACTCGCTCTTCTTCTTTTCCCATAATTTTAGCAATTATTTTATTATCTGTAATTCCTTTAATTCCATCTATTATTGGTTTTATAAATTTATCAAACATATCTTTTACAAAATTAAAAGCTCCCTCAAATATATTCTTAAAAAAATCCATCCCTTTTTTTATATCATCTATAAATCTATTAAATCCTGATTTCAAACTTTTCCATAAATCATTTATATCTTTAAATCCCATAAGTTTTGCAATAGTATTAGCAATAACACCCTCGCCACCCTTAAAAGTCGTCCATAAGTCGTCCACTACTAATATTATACCTAAAATTAATGCTACCCAAGGTGCAAATATAGTTAAAGCAATAGCTCCAACTATAGCTATAATTCCACCTAACCATTTATATTTTTCAATTAAATCTAATATCCATTTACCAACATCAAATAAAAACTCAAAATTATTCTTTAATGCTTTTATAAAAGCTAGAACTTCTGGACTTATCATTGCCACAAGTCTATCTCTAATTCCTCTTAATGTGAATATAAAGTCTTTATATGATTTATTTAATGTTATTAAATTTTCTTGTTCTTTCGCTGTCAATAAGAATTTTTTATTAAGTTTATCAAATTCAATGTTAGAATTTCTTAAAATATTAAGCATTTCGTCGCCAATCCCTAATTGCCCTAATAAACTGCTAGCAATCGCAGGACTTAAACCTTTTATTCTTTCTTTAAGTTTATTTAAAACAACAAAAGGGTCTTCGGTTGGCGAAATTCCAAGCAATGCAAAAGGTCGCATATTACCTTGTCCCATTCTTAAATTTGCTTGTGCTTTTTGAAGTCCTTTAATACTTCCTATTAATGTTTGGGTTGAAACATCATTTTGTTCTGCAACATAACTCCATTGTTGAAGTTGTTGAGAAGACAGTCCCGTTTGGACTTCAAAATTCTTTAATACTACCGCACTTTGCAGACTTGCTGATATAAGTTTATTGACTGCCACAACAGTTGCAATAACCGCTCCTGTCAGTGCAATCGCTCCTACTCTCGCACTGTTAAGCCCAGCCTTCATTGTTGATAATTCTTTAGTGTCCGCTTTGAACCCTAACTTTACAAACAACTCGCCTATATTCATTTTTTAATCCTTTTTATTTAAAAGATAAAATTCTTTGTCATACTCGTTCAAAAAATTTTCATACTCAAAAGCCGACAAAACTAATTCTGTCGGCATCTCCAAAATCTCGTTTAGCTTACCATACCCAGCCTTTGCTAGTTTAATAGCTATAAAACATCCCTCTTCTATATCTATTTTGACTTTTGGATAGACTGTGTCGTCAATTTCGGGAATACCCCTTTTATTAATGATAAATCTATCCCGTTTAAAAAAGGGGCAAGATTATATCTTGCAACCTCCCAGCAGATAACAAAATAATCTGCTCTTGCTCGTTCGTCATTATCAAATAAATCTTCTGTTATTTTTTTGTTGTTATATAATGCCTTTTCAAAACATTTATTCAATGCTCGCATTATCTCTTCATTTACTAAAATTCCCAAAAACATATTCTTTAATGAGTTTATAATACCGCCATCAATCTCGCTTTCAAGGTTTAAAGTTTTTATATCAATATCATTCTTTTTTAGTTCTCTTGCAATGCTATCTACTAAATCCTTAGTATCTCTAAAACTTGCCATTGTAATCTCTAGCTCAGCTCCGCTTTTAAGTCGCTTTTTTGTATTCATTATTAACCTCTATTATTTATGATAATATTCTTTTTACTCTTGCAAATTGTAATGTATAAACCGCTACTGCTTGCTCTACATCCCCACTTGCACTGCTTTTTGTGTCTACTTCTTTTTTAAACATTCCACCCTCTAAAAAATAGTTAACACTTGAAACATTCCCAGCACCATCTCCAAGCCTTTTTATAAATTCTACATCTATAAAGCTAGAACCTATAAAATCTTGTTTCTGTGATAACAATAAAGAGTTTAATGTTTTATCATTATTACTTCCCAATAATACTCTTGCAGTCATATCTGTAATACTTCCGCTTTCGTTCTTTGCATATATAGCATTTCCATTTTTTCCTTTTTCCATTGTAAATAATTCATTAGGAAATGAAATAACTACACTTTCTCCGTCTGCCAAGTCTTCTATAATATCGCCATTTATCTTTAATGTATCATCGCCAGTCAAAACTTGTTTATTTGCCATTTTTTGCCTCCTTAAGCATTCCTAAATAAATTTAATATCGTTGAATGGATTGCTCCTGATTCTTTATAAGCAACTTGTATCACTGGAGATTTTCTAGCTTCTCTGTCAACTTGTAATTGTTGGTTTATCGGTTGTGAATAGATATAAAATCCAAAATCTAAAATATTTCGTTTTAAGTCTTCAGGGTTTCCAAAAGTATCAGCACTCGTCCAAGTTCCTGATGCTATATATCCGTTTATTACATATTTATTCATTACATTTCTAACTGCACCTTTTAATATTTCCATACCGCTTTCAGTTTGTGGGATTTTTGTAGAAACTTTTGCTAAAGCATTAAAAAGCTCAACTTCTAAATCACTAACTAAAGCAAGTTCTGAATAAATACTATCAAAATATCTATTTGCTCCAAAACTAAATACCTTAGGAATACCTGCTATACTTGTGTATATATCAACACCTAAATCTTCGCATTTTTGTTTTATTGTCTGTGTTATATTTTCATCTGGCAATATTGTTGCTAAATCTTTTAAATTCATTGTTATATTGCTATTATTTGCATTAAAATTCATTCCATAACCTTTAGAAGCATAAGCACTAGCCATAAGTCTACTTTCTTCTGCTCCTGTTGTAAACAATAAACATCTTGTATGAGTATTTGAAGCATTTTTAACATTATAAAAAGCTCCGCCATAATTTAATGCTGTTGTTGAGTTTTGAGGAAAGAATATTAGTTTTCTTAGACTTTGAACATAATTAGATAATGCTGGCATTTCGCTTGACATATTTTCAGTTGATAATATCCCAAAATAAAATACTAAATCTTGTGTTCTAGTGATCGCTTCTAATATTGTTTCGTCTCCTAAAGCTCTACCTGTTGTTGCTGTTCCACTTGCAAAATTAAATAATGTTTCTCCGCTAATATCTGTTCCACTTCCTCCAGTATATGCAGTAATAACTATACTTGAGCTTGATCCTGTTGTTTCGCTTGTTATTATAATTTTACCAGACAATAAATCAGCTGTTGCTACTGCTCCTGTTAGTTTTGCATCAATAACTCCTGCAATATCTGTAATATTTTCCGCACTTGTAAAATCAAGCCCTGTTATATTTGAACTTGCTCCACCATCAATAGCAATCGTAAATTCTCCGTCATCAATAGCTGTAATATCTTCAGTATTTGCAAATATATCGCTAGTCGCAAACTTCCCTGCAGTTGCTGGTTGATTTAATAACATTGGAATTATTGCTAAATCGCCATTTGCACTTAAAATATTTGGGGATTGTGAAAATATTGAAACTGCTTGTTTAAAAACTTCGCTTGTAGTTCCAAAATCATTACCTACAGAAACACTATCTTTATAAATAGCATATCCGTCTGTCATTGAAACTAATGGCTGTGTTTTTGTAAATATTGCTAAATTATTGACTTTATATGCAGAAATTCCAGCTTGAGGCTCATTTAAAAAAACATTTACGACATTTGTAATCGGTAAATTTGCCATAATTTTTTCTCCTATAAATTATTTTTTGTAGTTAGTTCGTATTTATCATAATACTCTACTATATTTTCTTTCTCTACTTTGTTTATTACATCTACTGTTATATTAAATCTATTTAACATACTTGAGGTTTCTAGCTCTGAAATATCATTAAATCCAGACGGTATTTTATGAATTTTAAAACCATATTTCTCTTGTTGTTGTTGTGAATATGTTGAATTTAAAGCAAATACAATCTCTTCTTTTCTTTCTCTAGCTGTAGAGTTTTTAGAAAAAATATTAATTGAAATGCTTGTCATTTTTTCTAATACTTGAACTTCATAATATCCGTCTTCTCTATCTTCATAATATCTATTGTTTCCAAATATACTCTCGCTTAAATATGCTAAATAAACAAAAATATCATCCGTATTAGGCAAGTTCCATTTTTGGTTATATATCAAAACTCTTTCATTATCTAATTGCATCTCTTGTTTTATAATTTCAGCTAGAATTTTAATTATTTCCATCTATAAAATCCTTTACTATATGATATTCTAAATACCCATATTCTTTAAAATCTCTAATATTCATTACCCTGTATCTATCATTTTCATAAACTATTATATCGTCAACATCCAAAACTAAATCGGGCAAGCAATGTATCATCTTCCAGCTCCAACTTCGTTGTGATTCGGGCTTTACCTGTAATTGTTTACTGTCTAAATTTTGAACTACCCCAACAAAATTTTTTAAAGTCTCTGTTTCTATAACCTCAAAATCTATTATAGTTTTTGATATATAAATAAAACTGATATTTTGAAACCATTTCTTGATTGGATTTGAAAGGTTAGGTAAATTAGAATATTTAATCTTACTATTACTAGCATTAACTATCATTTTTTAACCTCGCTAGTTATTGACTTTCTTAATTGTGTAGTCTCTACCAGCCTTGTATCAAACCCTTTTATTTTTATGGTTCTTTCAGTTAAATTCGCCCATTTTCCAAAACCGCCTGTATCAAAAGCCATTTGAATTATTTCTTCGCCTAAAACCCCTAATTTTTTAAGAAATAAAACAATGTTTTTTTTAGCTATCCCAAGCATTGCCTCTTTACCTATTTCAGATAATCTTTTTGGCATTTTTTCTTTTAATGGCATTCTCAAAAAACTTCGTTCTGGGATATTTTTACTAGCACTTCCAAATTCTTGTGTTAAGCCTATACTCGCATTATTATTTTTGCCTGCTCTGGAGTTCTTATTTCCTAAAATACCAATCTTAACATAAGCATTAGTTTTTAGCTCTTTACTTATAGATTCTAAGCCTTTTATGTCTAAATTGATTTCGTTTTTAAGCATTCGTTGCTCCTGAGACTACAGAAATTCTTCCTATTAATCGTGGCAATACTAAACCAATATATTTCTGTCCATATCCTGTTGTGGTAAATATATTTAAGTATGGATTTTCACTTATAGAATTTGGTATTGATTTGCTTTCGCTTATACTTCCTACACTTTGACTATTGGCAAGGTATTCGCCTTTTGAATTTATACCCTCGCCACTTCGTCTAATATCTATAGCTAAAAAGTGTGCTGTTATATAATTAAAAGCTAGGACTATTTCTGCATCACTAGAAAATAATGACTGGTTAAATAATAATTTAGCTTCTGACTGTGCTTTTGTAATATCTGCATCTAAAACATAATTTAATATGTTATCATTGACTAATTCCCAGTCTAATATAGTAGTTGGAATGCTAGTCGTTCCATTATTTTTACATTTATAGAAAAGTCCATTAACTGAATAATAGACGACATTGTCAATATTATATATTTTAGTTTCATCCCATATATTTAAGTATGGAAAATCTCTAAAGAATTGATTTTTAAAATCTTGTATTGTAATGTCGCCTAAATTCATATTAAAACCTCTTACTATTTTTTACGAGAATTATTAAAAGTTTTTGTTTCGATATTTAAAGTATCTTCTTTTAATTTTTCTATTTCTAATTTTAAACTGTCATTCTCTACTTTTAATCTTTGATTATCAGCAGATAATTCTTTGTTTATCTTTTCTAAGTCTGTGTTTAGATTTATTACTTCCACGATAATTATTTCGTCTTTATACATCATAGAAAGTTTTTTAGCTATTTCATCCTTAATATCTTTTTTTTCATTAGGCTGTATTCCGTCAATTATTCTTTGTCCTTTATTCAAAACTAACATATTGATTTTCTCCTTTTATGTTATTCTATTTCTTATAGTTGATGATCAAAATATAAAACCTCTTGTGGTCTATATGCTTTACATCCACTAAATTGTGAATATGCTACTGCCTGATATTCAAATCCGTTGATTGTATCAGCTATTGTTGTTGTATAAGGCAAAGGAATATTCATATTCAATGTGTCTGCATCATTTCTATATAAAACATATCTGTTATACCCTGTTCCAACATCTAAAATATGGCTATTTCTAGCTTTATCACAATATGCTAAATATCCAATCTTAAAATTAGCATTTCCTGTCAAGTCTATAAAGGTTTTCTTTAGCCATTCTAATTTTGTTGTGTTCGGATATGTTTCTGACAATGGAACTCCCAAACCTAGCCAATCACTCATTGGCATTACAAAAGTATCTGGCATTACTGTTGAGTTAGAATTTGTAGAATAATCTGCTAATATTTTTGATATAAATGTGTAAAATTCATTTACTGACATATCTTTTATAAATTTAGCAATCGTTGTTGAATTAGAAGCAACATCTGATTGTGTCAATAATCCTTTTACATCACTTACTTGTTCGCTTCCTAAAAAAGCTATATTTTGTAAAAGTAATTGGTATTTTTTCAATCTTGCTTTTTCTTTCATATCAACTAAAGACCAGTTTCCACTTCTTGTTGCTTTTGAAAGTTCTATTAAGTTATATTGTAAACCTTGAGCCCAATCAACAATCGGGATTCTTACAGCATCCATTGCTATATCATCTTTATTGATTCTTGGAACATTTGAATTACCTCTTAAAATTCCGTCTTCAATATGTCCCGAAACTTGATATTCTTTATAAGTCAAAATCTCTTCTGCAAAAGCATTTTGTCCTTCAATAACCGCCATAAAATCTGACGGTGCAACCTCATAAAATCTTTGGTCTATAACCTTTGAAGATATTGCTGTCATCGTTGTTAAATCTACTTTATGTCCTAAAGCATTTAATAAAATATCAGCTTGTGCTTGTAATCTATTTTTACTATTAAGCATTAATTCTTGCCTTTTATTCATTCTTTTTATTCTCCTTTATATTTTTAGTTTATTATGATAAAACTACTCCACCTTCAGATATAACATTCCATTTTGAAACACCTGCAACTAATACTAACTCATCTCCAACATTTGAAAAAGTTGCTAAAGATCCAGCACTTCCACCTTGAACATTCGTTAATGCAAGAGTAGCATCGCCATTGTCTACAGCAAAACTAATAACTTTTACTTGGCCTAGCATTGTTGCATTTGGAACAGCTAAAGTAAATAATGTAGCTCCTGCCGTTGTGTCTAATTTTGTAATTCTTTTAACAACCGAAATAGCTCCTGTTGTAATTGTTTCAGTTTGTGCTGATAAATCTAAAAGATTTAATTCTGCAGTTGTTAATGTCGCACCTGTCAATATATTCAATTCTGCAATACTTGATGTTAATCCTACTAAGTCTTCATCTACTAGTCTTGGAGTTTTTATCCAAACTTTTATTATGCTAGTATCTCCTGATGCTTTTTCTAGAGCTATACCAATAGCTGTATTTGTTCCTGTTTTTGTTGCAATCTTTCCTGTTGCATAATTTACTTGAACTGCTACACCTCTAGCTATTGCTGCACTAGCTTCCATAGTCATTACACAATCACAACTTGCAACTTGCAAAATATCCCCAGCCACATATTCGTTCGTATCGACTGAATATGAAACGAAACCAAATATATTATCTGTTAAAGCTGTTGCTTTTTCTACGACTATCAAGTTTCCTGATACATCCTTAATTTTTACAGGGTCTGCTGGAACTAATGTTTCTGTTTCTGTTGATGCTACTATACATCTAAATTGATTAAGATTTAAAATTTCGTCTAGTCTGCCTTTGATATTACTTCTTTGAAATTGATTTGAAGTTAAAGCCATTTTTTTCTCCTTTAATTTATAATTTTTTAATACCTTTTTTTACCATTAGCTATTTTTTCAGCTTGTGTTAAATATTCAGTTTCAAATATATTTTCGTTTTTTTCTTTAGCATTTTTCAATTTATAAAATTCTTTAGAATTTTTATTTTCTTCTTCTTCTTTCTTTTCTTCTTCTGATTCATTTTTCTTCTTATTTTCTTCTTCTTCTTTCTTTAATTTTTCTTCTTCTATTTTTTTCTCTTCTTCTGTTAATTCATTTTTTTTCATCATATTTCTATAATTTTCTTTGAGTTCTTTTATAGAAACTTCATTATCTCCAATTTTAACTACATCATCATCTTTTGGATAACCGCATTCATTTTCTTTTTTTTCTTCTTCTTTTTTCTTTTCTTCTTCTGCCTCGTTCCAGCACTTAACCATATCCGACAATGAAACATCTTTGCCATTTTCTAGCTGAATTGCTACATTATCATCAATGTTTAACGATTCTTTTTTTGTTGAAAAAAGTTTAAACATCCCTTTCCCTCCGTTTTTATTTTCTTTTTTAATTATTGAATTTTGCAATTCATTTAATTTTAATTTTTCTTCTTCATTATATTTCTTAAACTGTTCTGGTGTCATAATACAGCTTTGCTCGTATCTTGGAGTTTCTACAACCGCTAAATGATTAAATTCTAATTCTAAAACTTCAAAATCATATTCGTTGTTATGCCAAGTTCCCCCCTCGCCTTTCTTTAAAATCGCATAAGCATTTGAAACACTCCAGCCCATATTTATTTTTTTATCTATCTCTTCAGTAAAGGTCAAAAACTCTAACCAATACCAACCATCAATTTCATTATAAAAACATTTAACAACTGCTCCGTCTGATTGTTCTTTTAGATTATTTCCGTCTACCTCTTGATGCTCTATATAGACTGGTTTTCCGTCAAAACTTCCCATTGATTGTTTTATGGTAGGATTATCTATAAATACGACTTTGTCTTTATATTTACAAGTCCCAACTTGAAAATGTTTTGCAAAATATCTTTTAAAACCTTTTCTTTCCATTTTAACCTCTTTTATCCAAAAAAAAAGTCCTACCCTAGCAATCGCTAAGATAGGACTTCAATATTTGATTATTCCTAAATATTTAAAAAAATTATTCTTTTATTATTCTCTTATTAGTTCGTTCTTCTTTTATATTATCGCAAACATATTTCCCGTTTTGATAGTTTATCTCAATTACTATTTTACCATATTCTTTTTTATTTGTAAAGTCTTTATCTATAGTCTTAATATTTTCTATAATTTGTTTTATATACATTTTTAAAACTCCACTATTGGTATAGCTGTGCAATAACAATTCCAATCTTGTCCGGGATGCTTTCGTTCTCCAGTCTCTCTGTTTACCACTGGCGGATTATCCCAAAAAAATATCTTTCCATCTAATGCCTTATGATCCGGTCTAGTATGAAACCCACGAACTCGCCATTTATATTTTTGAACTCCAACATCTTTATATCTTTGTTCTCTAAAACTAGCAACCAATAAATTTGTTTCTTGTCTAGCTAAAAAGTTCGCTTTGCTCTGACTGACATTATAATTCATTTTTATAATTTTAATTAAGTTTTCTGCTCTGTATCCATTAAAAGTATTATTCAATACTTGTTTCCTTAAATTAATTATATTATCTTTTGTAAAGTTTTCAATATACAATTTTAGATTATTTGCATAGTCTTTTGCAAGATTTTCGTTAATATCTTGACTTCTTTGATAGTCTACAACCCCAATCATTGTCTTTTGAAATTCATTGTCTATATTACTTAAAGTATTTAAATATCCGTTCTCTATAGGTATTTCATTTATTTTTGATTTTAAAACATTCTCGTTTTGCATATCATCTAAATATTTAATTATTTCAGTATGCACCTTTTCAAATCTAGTCTTTGATATTGAAATTTGAGATTGTATATTAAAAGGTAGGCTTGCCATATCTACACTATAGCTATTAGTCTTTTTATTATAACTTGCTCCTAATTTTTTTAATTCCTTAACAATACTAGCATTAAACTTTCCTTGAAAAGTCCCATTAATATATTGTATTCTGCCAACATTTAAGGCATCTTG
The DNA here is from genome assembly GCA_010119095.1 of Candidatus Altimarinota bacterium. Classification (GTDB taxonomy): domain Bacteria; phylum Patescibacteriota; class Gracilibacteria; order BD1-5; family UBA6164; genus Altimarinus. The sequence continues at coordinate 18,650 of SAAG01000005.1, read as the reverse complement.
TATTATGTTTTTAGAATTTAACATTTGAATATTTTTATTTATTATGTTAGTTATCTCTTCTAAAAATTCAATAAAAAAATCATTAATAGTTTTTTCTAGTTCCTCATAATATTCTGCCTTTGTAATGACTGGAGCTAAATATTTCATAATTAAAAGCCCTCGTTAGTTCCACCCGTGATAGTCATATCTTTAAATAAAACATCGTTAACATCTAAATCTTTTGCTATTAAATTATCTACATTAACACATTCTTTTGCTGTGGATATATCTACAAGTCCTGCATTAACTAATAAAAGCAATCTATTTAATTTTTGTGTTTTCACATTCTCTTCTTGTTCTCCTGTCAATAGCCTTAAAGGCTTAAAATCTACCCTTAAATCTTCTACATCAATATCTTTTAAATGTTTTATGATTATTCTATATGTCTGAATTATCAACTGTTTTGATTTGTCTCTTATTTCGCTCTCTAGCATTGAATTATAGTTTTCTATATCATCATCGCCTGCATTAAATCCAGCACTTGAAACCCCAAATAATTTTGTTATTGGCATATTCAAATCGCTAGCAAGTATCATTCTGTTTTCTTTCATCATATCCCCAATCCCTGCAAATGACATCGTTTTCTGTTCAAACTTGTCATCGCTATCCATAACAATAGCATTTAAAAAGTTCTTTAATTGGTTAGTTAACTCTACTTGTTTTTCTATCTGTGATTGCCCTGCCTCTGACATTAAAGCATTCTTAAATCCATTTATTGAATAAACATCTATCTTACATTCATCCATTAATTCAAATCCGATTTCATTATTCTTTAAAAATTGGTTAAATGAAGCTACTAACCTTTCAACTTCACTCATTCCCCAACCTCTAAATTGTCTTTTATAAAAAGATGGTGCTTGTCTACCCTTAAAAGTTAAAACTCTACTTTTATGTAGTCTTTCCCCATAAAAATTGTATGGAATTTCTTCTAATAATTCCACTGATGGATTTTGTTGGTAATATTGCATATTAAGTTCCCAACAATCCGCTGGATAGAAGTCTATCTTTGAAAATTTACTTATTTTATCTAAATTTAATTCCTCATCAGCTTTTTGACTAACATTAATAACAAGTCCTGCCCCACCAAACAACCTCCCCCATTTTATAGTCTCTTTTATCTTGTCTAGTATATTATTATCTTCAATATAATTATTTATATCTGCAATATCATCGCTATCTAGCATATTAGATTTAATATTAATTCCACCTTTGAAAGCATCGTCAACTGGCTGTGATATTAGTTTTTGAATAAGTCCGTGTTGTATATATGCACCTGATAGAATTTGCCTGTATTGTGTTATAAACCCCAATCTCAAGCCTCTTATCATTGTATCAATACTTAGATTTTGTTGTGTGGAACTTGAAATATTTTTGGTAAAACCAGTCAAGTTATTATTGATAATATTTTGTTGTTCGGGATTAATTTTATTTATTTTTTTATTTTTACTCATATATTATCCTTATATCCAGCTCAAGTCTGGCTCTTTTGAGATTATACAAGCATCAATAAGATTATCTACCATATCATCATGCTTGTGTGTATCATTTCTTGTAAATGCCTCGCATTCACTTATAAACATATCATTAAAATTACTTTGTATTGGCAATAAAACTTTTCCACTTGCTATAACATCCAAAACTTCTTCAAGTCTTAATATTTTATCTTTTTTGTCTCTTTTTATTGGCATTACTGGTATTCTAGTATTCACTTTTAAACTCTGTATTAATCCAGTCCCACTAACCTTATCTTCTATATAAAGGCTTGAAACTCGCCTGCTATTATTCCAAACTTGACTTTCCCATTTCCTCCAAAATAACTCAGATTGTTTCAATAAATCTACAAACTCCCATTTTCCTCTTAATAAGTCTACTAAATAAATATTAGACTTGTCAAGAGCCCATAAACAAAAAACTGAATAATCATTAGTTTCTTTCGTCTTCTGTGCTGTGTCTGCTGTCATAAATAATTTTGTTAGTTTCTTATCTGTTAATGTATTATAAAACCCGAACCATTCTCTTTTGATTATATTTCCGCCTGCTAGCATTGGAGCTTGCTGGTATTGCGAATAAAACAAAAACGGGTTCGTTTCCCGAATTTTAATAAGTTTTTTTGCTGGATACCTCTCTTCCATATAACTTTCATCTTTCTCGTTTAATGCTGGTATGACCACAAAATCCCAATCTTCAGCATAATGTTTTAATATATGTCCTGTTAAATCATTATTTGCTAGTCTTTGGCTCATAAGAATAGTTGGAGTATTACTTGCTCTTTTCCTTGTTTCAAGTTTATTATCAAATATCTCATTTACCTCGTTTATTGCTAATTCATATCTAACATTGCTAGCATCCAAAGGATCGTCAATTATCATTGCTCCATTAAATGAACTGCTATCACTCATTCCTGCATCAAGCCCTGTTATAGCTCCTTTTATAGTTTTTGCAATCAATCCTGTTCTATTCGCTGAACCCTCAAAACTCCAATTTGTCCTTGCCCGTTCGTCTTTTTTTAGTCTATGCCCGAATATCTTTTGCCAATATTCATTTTCTATGATTTCTTTAGTTTCTCGTGATAATCTACCAATTAAAGTATCATTTGCACTGGTATAAATAAACGAGTTGTTTTTGCTCCTTGCAAACCCCCAACTTATAAAATATTGGATTATTAATGATTTTCCTGCACCTACTGGCAAGTTAAGACATAAATTTTGCTTTGTATTTTCCTGAAAAACTATCGCTTCTAACTTTTCTATAATTTTGTAATGAAAATCTTTTATGATTATTTTTTTGTTGTTTATGATTAAATACATTAATCTTAGATATATCTCAAAACTAGCTAACATTGCTAGTTTCAACTTTAGAACATTCTCTGGTGTCTTAAGTAATAAATCTATATCATTTATACTTTCAACTTTCATAATTTTTTAATTTCCAATTTTTCAAGCTTTATTAAAATTTATCTTCTAACTTATTACCATTTAAGTCTCTACAATAAGTTAATTCAACGATAGTTATTTCGTTATCTTTGATTAACTCAAATATACCATCCCCGATATTATTTATAACAACATTTTCATTTGCAAACAATGGCATACTCAAAAACATTACGGATATCAAAAATAAAACTTTCATTTATCCCCCCTTAAACTGTCGCCATTTTCACTAGCTACAATATGTCTAATTTCCATAAAAATATCATCTGGTTCATTATTATGTTTTAACATCTTTATTCTTTTACAACCACGGACGCAACAATCACATTCTTTTATCCATTTTTCAAAATTATTATTTACCAACTCAATAAATTTATCATCACTGCCTCTATTTTTATATCGTTGAATATACAATTTTTTATTATCTTCGTCAGGATAAATCAAATAAAAAAACATACAATTTTGCAATAAAGCATCTCTTACAACTTTATGTGAAGAAACAAAAATAAAATCTTTTTTACCAATATTATTTTTAATATGTTTAATATAGTTTTTTAGAAAATCAGGGTTTCTTTTAGTTGTATTATTCCCAGCTTCATCTTTTATCCAGCTAAAATTACTGCTGTCGCTATCTAAACAATCATATTTTTTTGATTGTTTAACAAATAAACTTTTTCCAATACCAGGAAACCCAGATATTATTCGTGTTAGTTTTATTACCATTTATTCCCCCCTTAAACTTTCTCTTAATTCTTTCGTAAACTCTACCACATCTTGCCCTTTTATAGTCATCTCAGTTGTATTCTCTATTTTCTCAGTTGGCTTTTCTCCTGCTGTGTCTCTTATAACTTCAAAAGCCCGTGTATCGCCTTTCTTGACTGCTTTCTCGTATTGTCTAGCTATCATAACCATTTTAGCAGTTATTTCGTCGTCTTCTATATCTGGAAAAAATATCTTTACAATATCTCTTAACTTGTCATTTTTTACTTTCATATCAAGCAGTTGTTGTGATATTTCAGCAAAAGTTTTCTTTTGTCTTTTTATTCTATTTGTAGCCTCTGCTCCTTTTCTTCCTATTTCAGTTCTTTCTTGTTTTGACCTCGTGGCGAGAGACACTAAATTGTGATCATTCATATTTTCCCCTCTAATTACAAATTTGCAAGCTCTTCTATCAATGCTAAAGCATTTAAAATTAAATCTTTTTCTTTTCTAGTTAATGCCTTAGAACCGTTTAGCTTGCCTTCTAAATAAGTATGTTTATTAAATAAAATCTCAGTTATTTCATACTCATAATTCATTTTAGTTTTTTCTTTTAACATCTCAACTATTTTCATAATTATACTATTTTTCTATAAAACATTTATAGCCTAAATTCTTTAATTTATTATATTCTTTTTTTAGTTCGTTTTCATTCTCAAAATCTAAAATTAATTGAAATTTATCTGTTATTCCCATTCCCTCGTCTTCTTCTAGTCTTTCTATCACAACATCTCCGCCAAACTCAAACTCTTCAAATCCCCAATCTAAAAGTTCTTCCATTTCCCATTCATTAGCTAGCATATCAAAATCATCTGCTCCAAATTCTCTATTATCTTTCACGACGAACTCTCTTAACTTTTTAGCTGAAGTATCTACTGGAAACACTTTACAAGTAATCTCTTTATATCCCAATTCCTTACAAGCTCTGTATCTCATATTCCCGCCGATTATTACATACTCTCCGTTATTATCATAAACAACTATTTCTCTATATTCCAACATCTCTGGAAATTCTTGAATAGATTTTTTTAATGCCTCAAATCTTTCGTTTTTTATAAATCTTGGGTTTTTAGGAACATCTTTAATCTGTCCGCTATTCAATTTTAAATCTTTAATGTTTATGTTCTTAATCTGCATTTATTTCTCTTTATTAATTTTTAAGTTATTAGCAACCAGCATCATTCCACCCAAAATCAAAAATGACGATAATGACATATTAAGTTCTTTCGCTCTTTGTTTTAAAAGCTCTTTTTGTTGTGTAGATATTTTTAATAAAATATGTGTATCTTTTCTCATAATAATTTATTATATCTTATTTTTAATATTTTGTAAATTTTTTTTCTTTCTTTTATATATATATTATAAATATATATATTTTCTTTCTTTTAAGAAATTAAGAATAATATAAGAAAAAAGAAGAAAATTATATTATTTTCTTTTCTTTTTTCTCGTTTTTCTTTTCTTTTAAAGTAAGGCTATTTTAAGCCTTTAAAATTTCTTTAATGAAATTTATATTAAAATCAAAAGATAATTGAAATAAACTTAAATTTGATAGGTTATTTTTAATTTTAAAGGTTGTTTTATTCTCCCAACATTAAAATATTATTGTTTACTAAAGAAATCGTTTTATTTGAATTAAAATATTTCTCAACATCTTCTGTTGTTATGTCTTCCATTTCTGCCACAACCTGTGATTTATTTTTTAACCAACCTAAAAGCCTGCCTGCTTCTATGTTCCAAGCCTTCATAAATTGAGTATCAAATTTTATATGCAAATTGTTGTTTTTGTAATATATAAATTCGCAAAAAACTTTATTATTAGAGTAATATAATTTTACTTTTTCTCCTCTGTAAAATTTAGGGAAATATGAATTTACATTAAAACCTAAATTATTAGCTATAACTATAATATCTTCTATTTTTCTTTCTGCCTGATCTGTGCTGTCTGACCAAGTAGAATAAACCTGATTAATTATTCTATATTCTAAATAAAAATGTGAAACTTCTTTACTGTTAGCAAAAAGATTTTTTCTATATTTACATAATTCAAAAACCTTAAAATTAGACTTATATTTTCTTATATTTTCTGGGTTTATTAAGTCCAAATATTCGTCAATCAACTGGTCATTGTAATATTTATTAGCATTCTTAATAACCCACATAACAACAACAAAAATATTATTCTCATTAAATTCAATAGTTTGTCTTTTCTCTAAAACTTCTAATATTTTTAATCTGTATTTTTGAGTTAGCCTTTTTGTTATTTTATCAAATCTATCAAATAACTCCCGCCAATATTTAGATTTTAAATTTGATATTTTAACCTTTAAACTTTCAATTATTTTATTATTATCAAAATGTAATTCTTTCAATATATCTTTGTCTAAATTAGTTAAATTTATATAGTTATTTTGTAATTTTAATTTTTCTTCTGTGTATTTTTCTATTAATATTTCAACTATATTTTTATTAATTGCTATCTCTTTTTCTATTTCTTTTTTAAATGCTTTTTTCTCTTTTATTTTTTGTTCGTATGGAGATAAATCCTCTTCTATTGGTTCTTTTTTAATATTAAAAGTCTCTTCAGCCCATAATTCAAAAGGATCAATATATTCTTTATTTTCTTTTTTAAAAAATTTAATAACATCTACTTTTGCTCTCGCTTTTCTGTCTGCCTCTAAAAAGTCTGTATTTAAAATTACTTTAAAATCATAATCTCTTAATTTTATGATTTCGTTTATAGCTTTATTTTCTTTCCATCTTTGAGGGATTACTAAATAAATATAATCCGAACTTGCTTCTTTTAAAATCCGTTCCGTCCATTGTTCAAATTCTAAATATGGCGGATTACAAAATATAAATTCTACATTAAATCCAAGAATAGAATTTTCGTGGAAGTCTGCTCCGAACGGGGTTAAATCAACTCCATTATCTAAAGCCCTTTGAATTAAAATATTAGATTTTTCTATTATAAAATATTCTCTAATTTTTAAGCCTTTTCCAGTTAAAAATTTATTTAATCTACAGTCGCCCGCCCCAATATCTAAAATAGAAAAACTCCCATTATCATCTCTATTTTTTTTAATATCTTCAGCTATACAGTTTAATATCTCATTAGTCGTTGGATACCATTCAAAACTTTGATTATTTAATTCAAGTTCCACTATTAAATCTTTAATTTGTTTTTTCATAATAAGCCCACCTTTTCCCTTTTTTCTCCATAAAAATTATTACTTATTACCAAAGACCCATAAACCCATTTTCCATCCATTAACCTTTTTCCTCTAAATTTTATCTCTCTATTCATTTATTTCCCCCTACATTCAAAATCAACTTTTGCATATATATAGAAAAGCTGTTGTTTTGAATATTCATTTAATTTTTTATAACTATAATTTTTTCCTTTCTTTTTTTGTTTAATTAACCAAATCAAATCTTGTTTATTATCAAGACTTTTGAAATCATTTACTTTTTTCTCCCAAATATCCATTATATCCTCCATTATAATTTGTTAATTCTGTGAATTTTTGTTTCCATCCAGAGAATACAACTTCTAATTTTGCAAGTTCTCCGTTTCTGTTTTTTTCAATCATTATATCTGTAATTTGTTCTTGCCTATTTTTCCTATATAAAAACATTACAGTATCAGCATCTTGTTCTATGTTTCCGCTGTCCCGCAATCTTCTCAATGTTGGCGGTTTGCTTTGCTCTGATGCTTCTCCTCTGTTTAACTGTGCTAATACCAAAATAGGAAAATTTAGTGTTTTTGATAGGTTTTTTAATCCCATTGTTATTTTTCCAACTTTTTCGTTTTTTGTATCTTTTGTGTTATCAGTTTTTATTAATCCTAAATGGTCTATAACTACAAAATCTACTTTTTCTTTTTCATTTTCTTTATTAATTTTCCGTGATATTTCTTCAAAACTTAACCCTGCTGTATCATCGCAAAAAAATTTAAATTTTAAAAAATCAAATGATCGTGAGTGCATTTTTGTAATTTCCATATCAGTCAATTTTCCGTCTGTAATTTTTGAAATATTTAAATCACAATAACAAGCAAGCAATCTATTCATTATTTCAATATTTGTCATTTCAAGACTAAAATATAATACTTTCTTCCCTTTTTTCAGGTTATTCAAAACTATATTCAAAGCAAAAGCCGTTTTTCCTATTGAAGTTTCAGCCGCCAAAATATTCAGTGTTCCTTGTCTATATCTAATCTTTTCGTCTATTTTTGGGAATCCTAACTGAATAAAATTATAGTCGCCATTTTTTACATCTTCATAATTTTCTATAGTTTCACTTATCAATTTATCTATTTTTTGTAGTTCTTTATTCTCTTTTTTACATTCAATTTCTAAGTCTAATTCTTCTAATGTTTCACAAGAATATATATTTTCTAATGCAATATTTAATTTATTTTCAATTTTTCGTCTAATACTAATATTTTTTAGTTCTTCAGCATAAAAAATACTATGTGCTATAGTAGTTTCAGAATTTAAAATAACTTTTAAATATTCAATACCTCCTATCTTATCTAATTTTTTCATTTTTTTTAATTTTTCAGTTAAAATTAAAATATCTAATTCTATATTTTTTTCAAAAAGCTCATTCATCGCTAAAAATATATATTTATGGCTGTCAAAATAAAAATTATCTTCATTTAAAATATCAAATATTTTTTCATATTCAGTAATTTTTGATGTTAAAATACAAGCTAATACTGCTTTTTCATAATCAATATTGTGCTTCATACTGGCTCCTTTGCAAAAATTCTAAAGTTCTTTTTTTCTTTTTTTCAAGTTCTATGTCTTCAATCTCTTTTATAACTCGCTTTCGCTCATCATTCGCAAAAAATAAATCTTTTGGGATTTTATGTTCTATAGACTGAAATAATTTATTTATTTCTTCTATATCGTGGCTTTCTTTTATCTGTTTATAAATTCTATCAATATTATTTTTTCTATATTCTTCAGCTTTTATTTTATTCTTTTTAAATTCCTCTTTTTCTTTTATTTTTTTTTCTTCATCTTGCTTTCTTCTTTCTTCTGCTTTTTTTTCGTAATATTCAAATTCTTTTCTTTTTCGTTCTTTTTCTTCCTCTTCTTCATTTAAAAAACTAAAATTTTCTTTTTCTTTAATACTTAATTCTTTACTCTCTTTATTAATATCTAATACTATATCTAATACTTGCATCGCGGTTTTGTTAAAGTCTCTTATCGCTTTTGTTAAAGTCTCTTTATCGTTTTTGTTAAAGTAAAGTAGTATTTGGGTTAAAGTCGTTGTATTGATTTTGTTAAAGTCTATATCGTTTTTGTTAAAGTCTATATCGTTTTTGTTAAAGTAATAATTGAGTTTTTTTTCTGTTATTTTTAGTTCTCTTTGTTGAATAGTGCCATTATTAATTAAATATCCTAATTTAATTAATTTTGAGATTGACATTGAAATCCTTTGTGTGCTTCTATTTAAAGCCTTAGATAAAGATAGATTGCTTTCATAACAAAACCCATCTTTTTGCTCTACAAAATATTTAACTCTTTGATAAATTAAAATGTCTAGTGGATAAATTTTTGATGTAATTTTTTTTGGATTTTTATTTATTGTAGTATCCGTCATCTCGCACCTCGTTTTGTGTAATTTCTAAAATATCTTTTTCTAAATTTTTTAAATTTAAAGAAATAACTTTTTTCATTAAAGGAGTAAATCCATTAATTTGTGATAAGTCTTCTTCAAGCCTTTTAAAATGTTTAGAAAATTGTTTAATAATTTCTTGATTGTTCATCTCGCACCTCGTATTTTTATACTATAATTTTTACAAAATATTGTCAAGTTTTTAGTCTCCTTTTCACAAAAAAAAAGTCCTAACCTTAATTAGACAGAGCCCACACAAAAAGACTATACCCCTCAAAAATATAGTCGCTCTGCCTAATCAAAATTAGGACTTAATTTGTGTGTGTTTTTTTATTTATTTTACTTGAGGGTAAAATATTTTGGTATCTATATATTATAATATTTTTTACAAATTTTCAATAATTATTTTGAAAACACCATTTTGGTAATTTGTTTATTTCTTTTTCATATTCTTCACTACAATAATCTTCCCAACGATCTTGACAATATATATCTTCCCATAAATCAGATATATTCTCAACTTCTTTTCCACAAACTTGACATATCATATTTATCTCCATAAAATTTAAAAAAGGCAGGCAAGGGACTTGCCACTGCCTTTTATTTATACTAATTTAATTGTATAACTTCCTTTTGGTCTCCCAGCTCCTTTTTTCCTTTTAAAAATACCAGCTTCTTTTCTTAATTCATAATATTTATTTTGTGATATTTTTAAAATTTTTAAAATTTCATTTATAGATTTCCCACTATTAAGCAATTCCTCTATTTGTTCTTTTTTTATTTCTTTCATTTTTTTTCTCCATTTTTAAGAATTAAATATAATTTAATAAATAAAAAATAAAAAGTCAAGAATATAAAAAAATAATTATTAAAAAATATTTGACATTTAATTATTTTTATATTATATTATGTGTGTAAGCGACGAAAAAAGGAGGGAACGAAAATGATTAAAATAAAAAATGCTTGTAATGAATGTAGATTTGAAAGAGACGGCGGCATTTGTTCAGATTGCTGGAAAGTAGAAACTGTAAAAGAAATTACAAGAATTAAGTTTTTAAAATTAATTAATTGTAATAAATATATTGATATATACAGTTGGATGAATGAAACAGGATATATTAATTTTGATAGATATTTAGAAAAAGAATTTTCACAAGACAATATTGTATATGATGAAAATAAAAAAGGAGATATAATTAATGGAGTTATATGTAACGGAAAAGAATATTTTTTTAAAAATTATAAAAAAGAAAAAAATATAAATAGAGAGGATGAAATATTAACATATATTTTAGAAATCACATTAGATAATTATTTGAATGAATTAGACGATAAAGAAATTGTAAATTTTAGAAATAGAATAAATCCCGATAGGTATAGGGACTAAGGAGAAAAAAATGATTATAAATTATGAATCAAGCGAAATTAGGAAAAGATATTTAGAGTTTTTAAAAGAAAAGAAGATTTCAAAATTAAAATTATTAATTAGTTATGTAAGAGAAATAACAAAATTTAAGAGGAAAGAATATGATAAATAGATGCCATAATTGTAAATATTGTAAAGAGAATATAGTTGAAAGTTTAATTTTTGGGTATAAAAAATATTATACTTGTGAAAATGAAAATGCATTTTCTAATGATATATCCAACGACGGAGAAAATGTTTATATAGAAGATGCAAAAAATGTAGAAGTAATAATTAATTTAAATTTTGGTTGTATACATTTTGAGAAAGGAGAATAAAAATGGAAAAAAATATATATAAAGAATTATCAAGAATACAAAAAGAGTTAAAAGTCCCTAAAACTCAAAGAAATAGTTTTGGTAATTATAATTTTAGGAGTTGTGAAGATATTTTGGAAGGAGTAAAACCATTATTAAATGAATGTATTCTAACGATTACAGATGATGTTGTTTGCATAAATAATAGGGTATACATAAAATCTATAGCTAAAATATCATTATCAAAAGACGAATATATAGAAAATGTTGCATTTGCTAGAGAAGATGATAATAAAAAAGGAATGGATTTAAGTCAATTAACGGGATCTACTTCATCTTATGCTAGAAAATATGCTTTAAATGGTTTATTTGCTATAGATGATACGAAAGATAGTGATTTTACCAATAAACACGATGACAAAGAAGTTTTAACAACTCCAAAACAAGAGACTAAAAATAATGAAGTTGTGGCAGAAAAGAATATAGAAAATGTTGTTAAAAAATGCGAGGAAAAAATAGGGAAAACAACAGGAACAAAATATTATCAAGTAATGGCAGGAGGAGAAGTTTTTAATGTTTTTAATAAAAAATTGAATGTAGGAGATAAAATAAAATGTAGACTTATTAGGAACGGCAATTATTGGGATTGTAGAGATTTAGAAGTTGAAAATTTAAATATAAAACAAGATGAGTTGGATGAAATTATACCATTTTAAAATAATAAAATTAAAGGAGAAAAAAATGAAATATAAATTAACAGATAAAAATATAAAATTTAGAGGAAAAGTTTTATATAGAATACAAGCTCTAAAAGATTTTGGAGATGTAAAAAAAGGAGATTTGGGCGGATATATAGAAAAAGAAGATAACTTATCTCAAGACGGGAATTGTTGGATTTATAATGAGGCTAAAGTTTATGATGAGGCTAAAATTTGTGGTAATGCTAAAGTTTATGATGAGAAATAAAATGAATTTTAAAGGAGGAGTAAAATGTTATTATTAAGTTTATGGATAATTTTAATATTGTATTTATTTTTTGGGATATATATTAGATATAGGAGGTAAAAAATGGAAAATATCCCAAAATTTAGAGGGAAAAGAGTAGATAATGGCGAATGGGTTTATGGTTCTTTATTAATAGATTATAGTGGGACTACTCAAATATGGGAAAAAGACGAAAATCAAGCACAACATAATTTTATAATAGACAGAAAAACAATGGGTCAATATACAGGATTTAAAGATAAAAATGGGAAAGAAATTTATAGTGGGGATATAATAAAACATCCATATAAAAAAACAATATCAATAATAACATTTTTTAAAGGAAGTTTTTGTTTGTTTAATTGTTTAGGAGACGGATTTTACCCAATAATTAATTTTTATATAGATAATTTAAATTTAGAAAATTTAGATGATATTAAAGATTATGAAGTTGTTGGAAATATTTTTGATAATAAAGAAGAATTTAATAGACTTTTTGAAAAAGTAAAATATGCAGGATTCCCAGTTGAAGTCTTAAAACATTGGGAGGTGTTAAATGGAAAAAATAAATGATGTGGAACAAGCGACATATAAAAAAGCTATTGAAGAGTTGAGAGTAAACGAAAGAGAGGTAGAGGGTAGTAATATAAAAATAGATTTGGCAGAAGTATTAGGTTGGGAAAACTAAATAAAAAGGATAAAAAAATGGATTTTAAACATTGGCTAGAAAAAGAAAAAGGATTATGGGTAAAGGAAAGATTTTTAGAGCATTATATAAAATTTTATTATGAAGACTATAAAAGCTATTGTAAAAAAAACAAATTAAAATATCAAAATATAGAGGAGTTTATAAATGAACATAATTGATTTAAAAGGAGAAATTGACAGATTAGAGAAAGAGTTAAGCGAATTAGATGTTGATGAGACTACAGGGAACGATTTAAATATAAAAATTAAAATGAAAGATCAATTAGAAAAAGAATTTGATAATAAAATCTTAATATACAGGCACTTAATAAAAAGAAAAGAAAAAAATATTGAACTCATAAATGAAGAAATTGACAGGATGACTAAAGCAAAACAAAGAGAAATCAAGGCTTGTGAAAATATAAAAGAAATGATTTTGACAGTTTTTGAAATGAAGGGCCTTAATAAAAAAGAATATGCAACAGGAGAAAAAATTAGTATTAGAAACTATTCGACTTTCGAATATAACGAAAATATACTAAAAGAGAAAGGTTATTTAAAAGAAAAAATAGAAATAACACTAGACAAAGAAAAAGCAAAAAAAGACTTTAAAAATGGAATTTTAGAGGGTGGTGTGGCAGAAATAAAAACTAAAGGATTAATGTTTAAATGAGGAGTGTTTTTTTTAAAAAGAAAAAATTATAACAAATATAACGATTATTGGAGGAATAAATGTTTATAGAATCAGTAGATGTTGTAACAGAAAAAATATATTATATAGATAAGATAGAATGTGATATTTGTAAAAAAAGAATAGATTATAAAAATTATCAAAAAACTATTGATGCTATAAAAAAAGGAGATATGGATAGCAGTAAAAACCCAATATTTGAGATAACAACACAAGATAAAAAAATATCAAAACAGTTAGATTTGCATTTTTGCTGTAAAAAGTGTTATTTAAAATGGCTCAATAAACAAATAGAGCAATTATCAGGGGGAATAAATGGAGACTAGTTTGAAAGATATAATAAATAAAAATATAAATTTATATTATCATTCCCCAATAACATATAATAATATTTATATGATTACAGATAATATCAATAATGATTTATCTTTATATGTATTACAAATTTTAAATAAATTTAACCTAGAATATAAGAATAAAGATATAACACTAGAAGTTAAAGTTGCAAATTTCAAAGATATAAAAGAAACAAGAGAACTAAAATTTGATTTGATTTTAAATAATAAACAACTTAAATTTCTCTCTAATGAGTATTTAACTAATAATGATTTAATGGTTCATTTATTGTTAAATATATAAAAACAATATAATAGGAGAATTAATATGAAAATGTTGGTAGATATTGAAAAACTAAAAGAAAGAATAAATAAACCTTGCAAATGTAATCTGAAAAAAATGTGTATTTGTGATGACTTGCTAGAAAGAGGGATTTGTGTTTGTGGAATATTTAAGAGTAAAGAAGAGATAGAAGACGAAAGATTGGCTTGGGGATAAGGGAACTTGAAAGATTAAAGGAGTTAAAAATGGTAAAAATAGACTTTATTAATTTAAAGTATGCAGATACAAAAGAATATATTAAAAAATCTCTGTATAGAACATTTTGAAAAAGAAAATGTTTTAGAGTTTAAAACAGACATAAGAGTGGCGATCATAAAAGATAATGATGTTTTCCATATTGAAGTAGAGACAGAAAAACATAGGAATGATTTGTTGGAATATAATTTAACAATTCAAGATGTAAGAAAAAAACTAATAGAATATTTAGAAAAATTGGAGGAAATAAATGATTAAAATTGAGAATACTAAAATATATGGATTAGAGGAAAGCTGTATTGCTAGCGGGTATCCAAAGAATAAAGAAGTCAGTTATTCAAAAGCTGATTTTTTTAATTCTATATATAGGAGTAAAAAGCTAGCAAAAGCACAGCAAGGAAGCGGACACGATTGCTTTTTGAAAGGGATTATAGTCCAGACAGATTTAACCGCTCCACAGTTTTTTTTTCAACAAATCCAACGATACCATTTTTTAGATATTGTTTCTAGTCAAAGCAAAATGCATAATATTTTGAGTTTTGATTTTTATAATGATTGCACGGAGTTTGTTGATATAAAAATAAAAGAAATATTATCTTTCTTTCAAAACGAATATAAAAAAAATACTACATATGAAAACTTTAGAAAAGTTTTAGATAATACACCAACAGGTCTTCTAATGACTGCTAGAATAACAACGAATTATTTACAATTAAAAACTATATATACCCAAAGAAAAGAACATAAATTAAACGAATGGAAAATATTTTTGGAATGGATAGAAAATTTAGAAAAGTTTAAAGAATTAGTATTAGGAGGTAAAGAATGAGAAGAACAGTATTTAAAAGTAAAGAAGAAATGGATAAGATATTAAGGCAAAACAAGAGAACTGAAATCTATAAAATGCTAAATATTGATAAAATAACACTAGACAAAGAAATAGAGTATTGGAATAATCCTATAAAAAAAGCTATTGATAAAAATATGGAGGGATAAAATGTTAAAGATCATATTGATATTATTTTTACTTATTTCTAATTATTTGTTTTGTGAAGAGATAAATTTAAAATATTTAAAAACAGATAAATTTGAGATAGTTCAAAATATAGATTTAGGGAAAGATTCAAGAGATTATTATTTAACTATTTACGGGAAGATGGTTTTTGAAATACAAGTATTCAAAAACAAAGAAACTCAAGATTTATATTTAGTTTCTTATTGCGAAGATGCTGATTTAATAAATAAATTATAAGGGGTTAAGATGCGACCAGTCATAAAAGATAAGGATTTAATTAAATTTTAAAAAAAAAATAGAAAAAATGGAATAAATGCTGAGGACTTAATACAGGCAGGAATTAATTTTGGGAGTTTTATTGCAGAATTTCGACAAAACAAAAACAATGCAATCAAAACTTTAGAAAGGAATATAAAAGGAATATAATTTATGGTATGGATACATAAAACCCCACGAGCGAAATATAATAATAAAAAAATTATAATGGATGGAATTAAGTTTGATAGCATCAAAGAATCGACTAGATATAAAGAACTTTTATTATTACAAAAAGCTAACAAAATAAAAGATTTAGAATTACAAAAAAAATTAATTATTCAAAATAAAATGAAGACTAATCAAGGCATATTAAGAGAAATTAATTATATTGCTGATTTTTACTATTTTGATAATGATTTAAGGAAATATATCATTGAGGATGTCAAAGGCTTTAAAACGAAAGATTTCTCGCTTAAATTTAAATTAATTATAAATAGATATGATGCTGTATTTAGATTAAATTCATATTTAAACAATAAACACGAAATAAAGGATTATATAAAATTATGAATGTAAAATTTTTTCCAATAATATTAATGGCCTTAGATGTTTTAGCTAGTATTGTATATTTTTGTAATGGAGACATAAAAAAAGGTTTGTATTGGTTCTTTGCATTTGGATTAACTTATACAGTGCCATTTTAAATAATATAAAAAATTGTAGATATTTTTTTTATAAATAAGAGAATAAATCGTGGGGATAAATATGAGAAAGAATTAGAGGATATAGTGAGATGATACATTATCAAGATTATTTCACTCCAAAACAATTGATGGAAGATTTTTTAATAGAAAGATATACTCCTTTATCAGATAATATATCCGAAAATGTTATGGGATGGGGACAATTAAATTTAAGCGAGCAAGGAGTAAAAATAACACATATTCCATCTAAAATAGTTGCTATAAGTAACTCTGAAAGAAGTCAATTGGAAAATATGAAAAAAGCTATGCAAAAAATATTAGAGGAGTTAATAAAATGAGAATTGGAAGCCTTTTATTTGGGATTATTTGGATGTATAACCTTTTTTATACTATTTTGTTTTGGGAAAAATTTATTTATATAATTTTAAATATTATTATTCCATTTTCAAGTATATATGACTTAGTAATAAAAATTGGGGAATTTAAATAAAAATCAAAGGAGTTTTGAAATGAGTAATTGGAGAAAAGCAATAGAACAATACAAAAAAGGGAATAAAGAAAAAGTATATAATTTTGAAATTTTTGAATTTTATAATACTACAGATATTATGAAAATATTAAATATAGAAAATAAAAAAACTATATATGATTTGATTAAGTCAGGCAAATTAAAACCTTGTAAAAAAGGTAAAGGATTTAATGGGAAATATTATTTTGATAAAGAGTATATTGATAATTTTAAAAAGAATCAAATAAAAAAAAGGAGATTATTATGTGTTTTTTAGGATTTGGACATAAATGGAAGGCAGTAGATATTCGGAATGCTCAAATGTGGTTTAGGGCTGATATTTTTATTGATTTTTCTTATATTACTTATGTTTGTGAAAAATGCAAAAAAATAAAATATGAAGAAACAAAGGGAATAGTTAAATTAGAAGATTTACAATAAAGGAGATAAGTAAAAAAATATGAAAATTTTTGAAAGTATATTAAAACAAATATATAAAAATAAATCAATCTATGAAATTTATCTTATTATTTGCAGTAATCAAATATTATATTTATTAAATAAAATCGTCTCTGTCATTATATTATTATGCGAATTTATATTATATGGACTAATATTGAATATATTAGGGTTTTTATTTCAAATAATTATAAAATGTTTCAAATTATTTAAAGATTTTTATAAAAACATTATACCATACGAATGTAAATACACATATAAACATATAAGCACTAATAGAACTAAATTTATAGAAATTTTAAAAGAAAAAATAAATAAACAATAAAGGAGATTATTATGAAAAAGATATTATCATTTTTAATATTAAATTTGATTTTATATTTACTTATTTCTTGGTCTTTAGGCTCATTTAATTTGACAAAACTAGAAATAGGTGCGAAACTTTATGCGATTCATACATTAACACTTTCCAATCTTCTTTTTAGTGTCAGATAAAAAAAAAGGCTATATCTGTAAATATTATTGGATATAGCCTAAAACAAACCTTTAAAAAACTAGGGCTATTACACCGCACGGCTTGAATCCGACTTTAATTTTAGAAAGATTTTTTTTTCTACCCAAAGCACATGAGCATTTCTTAAAAAAGAAAGAGGCAGTTTGGGTGTGATAATATAAAAAAAAATAGATAATGGACTTGCACCATTACATAAACCTTTCACCAAAGCTCTAGGGTTTAGCTTCACATATATCATCTTTGTTTAGTATATGTCTACTCTATTTCACTGCTTGTGTCTATCTTCCACCACTATTTTTCTTTAATTTTTCTTTAATTTTATTAATTAATTTTAATCTTTAAATTAATAAATTTCTCGTCTAATTCTTTAATTTTTCTTTAATTTTTCTTTAATTTTTAAAAAATACCATATACAAATTAAAAGTCAAGTTTTATTTTAAAATCTCCAAGTAAAATTTATAAATTTGCCTTTTTTAATTTCATCATTTATTGGCATATATAAAGTATTTGAAAATGAAATTTTAGGAATATACTTTTTATTTATTGTCAACATTTTCCATATTAACGGAGTTTTTACTGGGATAAATTGTAGAAAGCTCACTCCAAACTGCTTTAGCTTGTGCTAATATTGAAGCATTTGCATTTTGTCCAGTTTGTTCTTTATAACAAAGTTTAAAAATCTCTATAGCTTGTGTTGCTTTATCTAAGTTTTTAAAGTTAAGGTTATATTTCTTAGCAATTTCATCAAGTTTCTGTTTCTCAACTTTCAAAAATATATCATTTACTAAAAAATTAAAGATTGCATCATCAATCTTATTTGGGGTTTTTTCTATGTATGCTTTTATTTTTTGGATTGATATTGAAAAAATAAAACCA
>SAAG01000174.1 GCA_010119095.1 Candidatus Altimarinota bacterium | reverse complement strand
CTTTCTCATCATCATTTGTAAAGAAATGTATCGTGTAATATTATTATTTTATTGCTCATTTTTATTTTCTGTTAGTTTTCATAAATTATCTTTTATTCTATACAAATCTCACTGTTTTGCAAAATTATAACTCTTAATTAATGCATTTTTTATTGCTTCAGAATTTGAACTTCAATGAGATTTAAATAAATTTCAATCAACTCCTAATATTGGCGATCCTGCATATTTATCAGGATTATATTTAATCTTTATATCTCTTAAAAATGGAGCTAATCACAATGCTAATAATACAGCAATATTATGTTTCTTAATGCATTGTTTCACTTCTTTTCTTAATAATTTTACAGTTCATTCAACTGCTTTTAATACCATATTTCATGTAAATCAGTCAGTAACAATTATATCAGCTTCTGTTGTAAATATCTTATCTCATTCAATATTTCATACAAAACTATCTCAAAATTTTTCTTTAAATAATTTATAAACCTCTTGTAGAGGTTTTGGTCATTTATATTCTTCTACTCATATATTAAAAATACCTAGTTTTGGATTTCATTGTCAATGAGCCATATAATTTGCAATAGCAAGCATCGCATTGTTTAAATAAGCTTCTATCATATCTTCTGGTGATTTAAATCAAGATGAACTTGCTCACAAATCTAAAATCATTGTCTGTCATCATCACTCTTTAGGCATATAAGCAGTTAAAGCAGGTGAAAATTTTGACTTATTAATATTCAATCTTCAAAGCCTAAGAGACTCTTTAATAAGCTCTCATGTATCTCATGCAGAAACTCATCCTTCCATTTCTCATTTTTTAATACTCTTTGTTAGAGTCTCTATTTCTTTTCAACTTTGTACATCAACTATATCTAGTACTCATTTAACTTTTTTATTATGAAGTAATGATAATATTAACTCTTTATTTCAAAATAAAAACAATTCCATCTCAGGTGATATTTTTAATGTATTTAATCAAGCAATTAGTCTTTCTTCTGCTCAAGATATCTTTCATATAATCTTATCTCATCACATTACATCTAATCCTATTTTTGTCATAATCCTATTTTTTACTTAAATACATCTTTACTCATTCTAAATATCAACTAATAAAATAATCTTCCAAAACTATCTCTTCTAATTTTACCCATTTAAAGTCTTGATGTTCATTTGAAACTACAGCACATTCTTCACAATCAAGTAATCCCTCATAAAAAATATAAAATATATAATTATCTTCTTTTATTGTATTTCTAAATTCTGCTAATACTTTATGCCTTCATATAGCTACTACTTTATTTTCAATTTGTACATCTTTTAATCAAGTTTCTTCAAATATCTCTCTTTTTAGGATATCTATATAATCTACTTCAAATTCATCTTTATCAATTCTTCAACCTGGAAAATCATAAGTTCATAAAAAACTAGAACTTTGATTTGTTTTCAAAATCAAGGTTTCTCATTTTTTGTTCTTAATAAAACACTTCAATGATATATTGTAATTTGCTACTTTTGACATAAATTATTTATTATTTTTT
>SAAG01000173.1 GCA_010119095.1 Candidatus Altimarinota bacterium | reverse complement strand
TGCATTGATGGGCTTTCCCGGCGTTTTGCCGCTTTAGTATTACGGCTGTTATGCACATCCCTGTGTGGCGGTTGTACCGACGTTGGTGCGATCGCCCTACCCTACCCCGTCACTCGTATACCTAGCCCAACCTGCGGAAATACCGACCCCGCACCACGGTTATCCCCACTCTCAGGTGGTACCCGAGGTTTTCGGTAACCGTTTGTCGACGTGGATCTTGTCTTCCTGGTCGATTTGCCAGGAGCCGAGAAACCCACCACGGACCAACTCGTCGAGGGCGATTCGGAGTTTGTAGCGGTAATCTGAAAGGCGGTGGCAATTTGAACCGCAGAGGTGACGGAGGGTGCTAACCTTCGTGGGATACGGTGTGCGATGGCTGGCGTAGAAGCCATGCAACCATTTGGCAAGGTCGGTTTTCAGTTGCACATGTTGCCGCCACGGGATCTGCGTCCAGCCGGCATCGAACAGCCTGACCATTCTGGGATTGCACTTGAGGAAATAACTTCGCTCTGTCTCGTTGTAGATGAATTCGTCAAGGAGCGAGCCGGCATAAGAAAAGGGTTGCGTCCCGATGGCAGTTGGTGCCTCCAGGTCGATCTCAACAGCGGAGGTGGTCAGGCGCCAAAGCGATTCCTTGAGCCATTGACGGTTTGGTTTGCCATAACTCCGGTGGATGCCCGTGAGAAATCCCTTTGCCGTGAACCGGACCAACTTCCCGGTTGGCTGGGCCGAGGCCAGATAGAGGGCATGAGCGAACACATCAAGATCAGCCTGGTCCAACTGCCAGCCAGTGTAGCGAATCTGCAGACCACGGATAGTGGGCAGAATTTCCTTGTTGACCATCTTTCGCTGACCCCGCTGGACCATGCCGAACAGCGCTGACCGCAGGAATACGTTGGGTATCCCATGCATTCCGGCAGGACAGGTTGGAAGAAGAGGATGCTCCTGAAGCACGGCAATCTTTGCCCGGAGTTCCGGGGAAAGGGACTGGAGGCAACGGTCCAAAATGGGGTTTATCCTCTCCAATCCATGCGAGTTTTCAGCGTGTAATGGCATGACCGGCCTCTTGCTTGGGTTTGCGTGACTGGGTGCGGATGTCATCGTTTCTGAATCTGAAGGCAACGACGCGGTCTGCCGACCTTGACCGTGCGGATTCGTGTGCTTTGAAACCACTCATTCAGGTCAGACTCCATGATCAGGACGGTTTTGCCCGGCTTGTACGCCGGCAGATCACCCCGCTTGATCGCCCGGTGGATGGTGTGATAGCTGCACTTGACCAGTTTGGCCGCTTCTTCAATCGTGATGGACGTGTCGCGAATCATGGGCGCATACCTGTTGGACCGCATGGCGGATTTCTTCGGGAGTACCCCATACCCAAGTCACCCTGCTGATGCCGGTGACCGCTTCCAGGCGCACCGCCACCTTGCGCGGGCAGGGACGGTCGCCATGGATGATGTGTGACAGGAAATCCGGGCCGATCTTCGCTTGGCAGGCGATCTCCTTCTGGGTGAATCTCTTTTTGATAGGCTTCATGGTCAA
>SAAG01000172.1 GCA_010119095.1 Candidatus Altimarinota bacterium | reverse complement strand
CGCAGGCTACGGCCGAGCCGATCAAGTTTCCAGACCACCAAAGTATCACCTTCACGCAACGCTTTGAGCGCAGCATCCAGGCTGGGCCTGTCGTCAAGGCTACCTGAACAAAAGTCTTCGTAGATGTAAGAGTTGCCAACACCAGCGGAGACCAGAGCATCACGCTGAAGATCAGTGGTTTGAGACCCGTCTGTTTTGGAAACTCGCATATAACCAATTAACATAATGTCATCCAAACGTTCGAATATGTGACAAGGTAAAAGGAACTCTAAAAACCCTGATATTTTGTCACTTTAATAGTATTGTAAACTATGTTCCCCAAAAGGGCATAGCTGATTTTTATATGACAGCCTTGGAGGTTATGTTTTTTGACCCCGGTTAATTATCTCACACCAACACAACGAGCCAATTATAGCCGGTATACTGCTGGTCCGACATCGGAAGAACTTGCTCGGTTCTTTCATCTGACTGACGATGACCGTGCATTAATTGAGAATAAACGGGGTGACCATAGTCGCCTGGGGTTTGCTTTTCTGCTCACATCTGTCCGTTATCTCGGAACCTTTCCGGAAGAGACCACAGCAGTTCCACTGTCAGTGCTCAAGGCACTAGCTCAGCAGCTTTCCATAATGAGCATTAAATGTTTTCGTGAATATAGGGAAACTCCTCAGCGATGGGCTCATATGGCGGAAATTCGTGATCATTACGGGTATCTAAATTTTTCAGATTCCGTTGTGGGCTTTCGTTTAACCAGGTGGCTTTTTGATCTCTGCTGGACTGGAACCGATAGACCTGGAGTCTTATTTGATCGAGTTACCGATTGGTTGTTTGCTCACAAAGTTTTATTGCCCGGAGCCAGCTTGCTGGAACGGTTTGTTTCCAAAGTTAGGCACAGAGCAGAGAATCGGTTGTGGAGTTGCCTTGTTCGAAGTCTCTCCGAAGAACAAAAGCAGCGATTGGACGCACTTTTAACAACACCAGAAGGCAGTCGCCGGAGTTCGCAGCTTGATCGACTCCGTTCAGGACCAGTAACAATAAGCGGGCCATCACTTGTAAAATCATTAGAGAGGCTTCAAACAATCCGTGATTTGGGAATCAGCCTGCCGTCTGCAGTAAAGATTCCGCTCAGTCGTATAACGGCTCTTGCACGTTTTGCCACAACTGCGAAAGTAACGGCTATTATTCGCTTGCCTGTTAACCGCCGTTTAGCAACCATGGTAGCCTTCATCCACAGGCTGGAAGCAACTGCACATGATGAGGCGCTGGAGATTTTTGAAATTTTACTGCACAGCCTGTTTAAAAAAGCCAAGCAGACCGATAAAAAGGCGCGGTTGCGGACGTTGAAGGATCTGGATAAGGCTGCAACAACACTGGTCTCAGCCTGTAATGTCATTCTAAATCCGAATCTTCCCGACAATGCTCTGCGAACACATGTTTTTGCCCTGGCTTCTCGAGAAGAGATTGCCAGCGCGGTAGAGAAAGTCCGTGCACTGGTTCGGCCGCCGGATGATGTCTATTACTGCGAATTAGCTGAACGATATCGCAGTGTTCGTCGATATTTTTTGGC
>SAAG01000171.1 GCA_010119095.1 Candidatus Altimarinota bacterium | reverse complement strand
AGAATCTATAAGATTTTTTATAGAAAACTACAAAATAAATAAAGTCATTTTAAGTAGAGAAGTGACTCTAAAAGAAATAGAAGATATAGTTACAGAGTTTCCAAATATGCAATTTGAAGTATTTTGAGAGTGAGACTTCTGTAGATACAACAATTGACTTTGTTTTGCAGAACACAAATATTGAGCCAAAGATATCTGTACTGTAGTAGTTGATGATCTGATTATAAAAAAGAGGTTTAGACCAGATTATAAAAAAATAATACTAGATAAAGAAAAAAATAATATAGAAAAAACAGAAGCTTTTTCAGATATTTACTTAAATCCGTTTGAAAAAATAGAAAAAATATTACAGGATTTAGAACTATGAATAATCATCAATAATGAATGATGAAATACATCAACCATCAATGGTAATTGATTAAAGGAATTGGAAAAAATTTTTTTAAAATTAAAAGATAGAGTTGATTTATTTTATGATGCTCTAAAAACAGTTGATGATAAAGAAAATAAAAATGTACTTATAGTGTTAAAAGCTATAAATTATCTACTGAAAAATAATTTTGATAATTTTGACTTAAAAGAACTAAAACAAGAATTAGAAAAATCTATCAATTCTTGAATCGCATATAACTTACAAAAGCAAAAAGATTTATGATGACAAACTAAAATTAAAGCTCTAGAACTTGGAAGTTACTATGGAAGAAGCGATAATTTAAATCTCTACTCATATCTATTCTTTGCTAAGTTTAAAAATATAGTAACCGTAAAATTCCCAACTAGATGAAGAAGTAGTACAAGTAAATTGGCATTGATTGAAGAAACTCTAAAAGCTTGAATTGTTGATGAAAATCTGATAAATAGAGAAATAAGTCCAAAAAGAACTCATTATGATTTAACACCAATTTTTTGAGATAAATTATGGTTTAGAAAAATGTTATAATAATAAAAATAAAAATAAAAAACTCACTTTCGTGAGTTTTTTATGATAATATTTTAATTACCCTTTTTTAATTTCTTTCATTTTTAAAACTTCATGTTGTCTTGTCTTTGGATTATATTTTCTCAAAGATAATTTTTTTCCTTGAGGAAAATTCTTTTTTTGGATATTTGTTACATAACAAAGATTACCAGTTTCTTCGCTGTATAAACCTACATATGTTCTTTTACCTTTTGCCATAAATCTGTAATAATATATAAAATATGGTTTAATTATATAGATTTTTTTATTATTTCAAGTTTTTTATTTAAAATAAATTATTGAGTTTTTATTAACTCTAATTCAAATGGTTTTTCTAGTGGTTTTACTGCTGTATCAGGTATAGGTTCACACCAAAAAGTTCCCCAAGCTTTACGAGTACCAGACATTGAAATCTTTAATTTTGCTTTATCTATTACCATTCCTTTAACTTCCCCCTTTCAATTTATATTTAAATCATCAATACAATTTTTTGTATCCTTATCAGTTCAGAATAAATCAAATGATGATGCTGGTCATCATGCTTTTAATCCTCATTCCCATTTAGTATCAACAAGATTTCACTTATCATCAACTCATCATTCTAGTTTTACTTCCAAATTTGCTA
>SAAG01000170.1 GCA_010119095.1 Candidatus Altimarinota bacterium | reverse complement strand
GATAGATAATAATCTACAAAATTTTTTAGATAAAAATACTGATAAAAAGATAGTTGTTATTTATTGACCAACAGCTTGTTGAAAAACTGCTATTAGTATTGATATTGCAAAAATGCTAGATACAGAAATTATTTCAACTGATAGTAGGCAAATATTTAAATATATGGATATAGGAACAGCTAAGATTAATAAAGATGAGATGAAATGAGTAAAACACCATATGATTGATATAATTGAACCAAATCAAGCCTATTCTGTATGAGAATTTAAAGTAGCTACAATGGAGATAATTGAAAAATTATGGAAATTATGAAAAATCCCTATTCTGTGTTGATGAACAGGCTTGTATATAGACAGCATTATTTATGATTTTTCTATACCAAAAGTTCCTGCCAATAATGAATTGAGATTAAGCTTGGAAAAAGAAGCAAAAGAATTTGGTAATGAATATGTTTACGATAAACTTGTTAGATTAGATCCAGAATATGCAAAAACTACACATCCAAATAACCTTAGATATGTTATTAGAGCTATAGAAGTAAAAACTATGACATGAGTTGCAAAAACAGAATCTATTAAAGAAAAAAACTTAAAATATAATACTTTTTTTGTTAATCCTTATGATTGAGACAGACAAAAACTCTATGATAGAATTGATAAGAGAGTATATATAATGCTAGAACAAGGACTTATAGAAGAAGTAAAAAAACTATTAGATATGTGATATAAAGGTTCTGATTTTGGTATGAAAACAATAGGATACAAAGAAATTATTTCACACTTAAATTGAGATATTTCTCTTGATGAAGCTATATCAGAGATTCAACAAAATTCAAGAAACTATGCAAAAAGACAACTTACTTGGTTTTGAAAGTATGATAAATTTATTGAAATACAGTAAAATCAAATGCTTCAATAGTAGTTTGTTGTGGAATATACAATTTTAAATCCTTTCTGTATCATGTTGATTTTCAATGAGTTCTAATTATTGAATAATAATTAGCAATATTTGGGTTAGATCAAAAATTTATTTGATATTCTAGATAAGGTATTTTTTTTCCTAGATTAGTAACTAAATTATTTACTATAGAAAGTTTTAAAGTGCATCAAGAAATAGAACATTTTTCATCAGTATAAAATTCTTGAAAAGTTTTTCAAGTTCAATCAAGAGTTTCTCAATCTTTTGAACTGAAATTTAATCAAGCAGTACATCAGCTTGAGTTACATATGTTGCTATACATAACTTGAGTTCAGCTTGAATTAAGTGTTCAACTATTTGATGATAATTGCCAATTTATAATTGGAGTAGTTGTTGCTAATCATCAAGTAAATACAATTGCAGTTGTACTAGAATCATCAAAATGTGGAACTTTAAAGTGAAAATCTACATCAGCCCATGAAATACCTCATTTAATAAAAAGTTGTACAGGATTTGAAATGGAAATCTTGTTATAATCTTGGTTAAATTCACTAGTTCAGTCTCATGCTATAGGTATTGTATTTCAAGTTGCCGAAAGAGAATAATAATATCATATCTTTGATGCAGTATCAGTCTTTCAAGTTTCAAAATATGGATCATTTCATTCTATTTTCATA
>SAAG01000053.1 GCA_010119095.1 Candidatus Altimarinota bacterium | reverse complement strand
ATATATTAAATAAATTCAAACTAAAACCTTTTTTTCTTCATCTAATAACTTTCGCTTTTTTAATATATCCTAAAAGCTTTTGCGGATATTTATAAAATAGTTTAACTAACGATGTCTGGACTCCATTTTCTTTGCATGCTCTTAGTTGCTCAAAGGTATTGATATAAATACTTCTCCACGATGTACTCACTCCGCCCATTCTCATCTTAACTAATACTTCCACCCGCACCTGTAATTAAGATCACTTTATCATAAATAAACGCCCCAATTTTGACCTTATCCAAATCTTGAGGATGCCTAGCTAATAAATCTTCAACGGTAATATTTTTGAGTTGATTCGATAAAACGGTATCGGAGAGAATATTTTCTAATGTGGGTAAAATTTTAATTTCACTAAAAAGAGGGCTTAATTCTTCATAAATTGCATTTATTTTTTTTATAGACAACAGGGAAAAAATCATTGTAAATATGCAAGTAGATGATGAGGATTTTGAGTGTTTACTTGATGTGTGTTCTAATAATGGAATAGGTATCGATGAGTTGAAAAATGCTACATTTTTTGAATTTTCGATACTTGATGAGTATGACTATACTTATTCCGTAACACCTTTGAATAAGGAGGTAGTAACCAGTTAATTGGCTACTGAAATATATGTTTGGTCCAATTACTCAATGAATATTTTTCATAAATAGAATTATCAAGATCCACATACGGAAGCTCTAAAAAACTTTTAGCTATTACTGGATTTTTTCTATCAATTACTAATATATTTGCTTCATTAAAAAAATCATACTCTCTAATATTTGAGTTTGTAGTTATAAATTTTTTTCTAGCTCCCAACATTTCAATAGTTCTCATTGTTAAACCTTTTTGATCTGGGTGCTCTATATCAATTACGGCTTTTGATTCATTGATTAATTTTAACAAGTCATCTTTGTTGAAAGACTCAAAATGAATGTCACTTGGATCTATATTCTTAAAACTACTTTTTAATAATCTTTGGAGTTTAAACAATAATTTACTTGGCGAATAAAAATAATGAAATACTTTAAAATCTTCTTCTAACCTTTTTACAATTGGGTATCTATCACTATGTACGGTACCAACAAAAGATATGTCATACTTCTTGTTTGTGGTGTTAATACTTAAATTTTTATAATCATCTATATAAAACAATGGTAAAAATTGTATTTTTTGATTAATTTTAATATCACTAGGATCAAATGTAAAAAACTTATCTGCAATACTTAATAATGCAAATCCATTTTTCTTATTTTTTACAGAATCCCACATATAAATATAAATCTCAAGATTAGGATGTAAGGATTTGATTTTAGTAATTAATTCTTCATTAATAGTTTCAGGTGCAACCAAAAACAGATAGTCAAGTTTAGTATTTTTCGTTTGCTCAATAATATTATTATAATATTCATATATCTTTTTTTTAATAAGCACTTTTAAATTTAGACGGATAAATACCTTAGTAAAAAAATCATTTTTAGGTCTTTCATCATACCAAAGAACAGTCGCTCCTTTATTTTCTATATCTTTTTTTATCTCATTTTCATAACCAAAAAAATTTGGTGACAACATTAATATTTTTTTTCCACTTAACTCTTTCATTTCATCAATCCTTTCTCTTTCATCTCATTTATGCTTTTTTCATACTTATCTTCAACAACTTCTTGAAAATTTACCCATGAGGTAAATCTTCTTATCCCCTCTTCAAAACTCACTTTTGGCTCAAATCCTAGTTTTGCTTTTATTTTTGTCAAATCGGCATAATTATCCCTTATGTCACCCAGTCTATAATTTCCTGAAATAGTAATTTTCGAGTTACTATCGTAAGTTTTTACAAGTGTACTTGCTACCGTATTTACATCAATTGCTTGACCTAAACCTACATTAAATACTTCATAATTTGCTTCATCTTTTTCTATCCCTAAAATAGTAGCTTCGACAACATCATCAACATAAACAAAATCACGACTTTCAAGTCCATCTTCAAAAATGTTTATATCGTTTCCATTTTTGATACGAGTGGAAAATATAGAAAGTATTCCAGTATACGGATTACTTAGGGATTGTCCTGCTCCATATACATTTTGGTATCTAAACGCAACAGCTGGGATACCCAGAGATTTTCCCATTACTAAAAACATCTGTTCTTGTACTTGTTTAGTGATGCCGTATATTGAGCTTGGATGGATTTTACTTGTCTCATCAGTAGCAAGAAGTTTTGCATTTTCTCCACATATTGGGCACTTCACAGCAAAGTCTCCGTTTTTCATATCTTCATCTTTTCGCTCATTTGGGTAAACTATTCCACATTTTGGACAATCATATTTCCCCTCACCATAGATAGATCTTGAAGATGCAATAATCATCTTTTTTACACTATGTTTTTCATTTGCCAAAATATCTAAAAATATTGAAGTTCCTTTGATATTTACATCTGTATATTTTTCTATTTCGTACATAGATTGACCTGTTCCTGTTTCAGCTGCAAGATGAACTACTACATCAACACCATCAAGTGCTTTTTTCCAGTCATCATAAGAAAGAACTGTACCTTTTATAAAGTTTACTTTATCTTTGATACTCTCATAAAGTGGAGAATAACTTCCGTGTATTTGAGGTGAAAGATTATCCAAAACTGTAACTTCATACCCTTTTTCAATTAGCTTTAAACTAAGATTTGAGCCTATAAATCCAGCTCCACCTGTTATTAATATTTTTTTATATTTCATCTACTTCTCCGATTCATTTATATTTAATTTTTCTTCTAATTCTTTTTTAGTTGGTAAAATATTGCTTAACTCTTCAGGTAGCTGTTCTTTTACAGTGTAAGTTGATACACCCATTGGCTGAACCACACTTTGCAAAGCATACTCTACTTCAAGCCCATCTTTATCGGTGCAAAGTATTATCCCAATTGAAGGATTCTCATGTGGCATTTTGACTTTATCATTCAAAACATTGAGATAAAAATTCATCTTTCCTGCATATTCAGGTTTGAACTTTCCTACTTTTAGCTCTATAGCTACTAAAGCATTGAGTTTTCGGTGAAAAAACAAAAGATCAATATAATATTCATTTTCACCAAGAATAAGTTTGTACTGACTATCTATAAAACTAAATCCATAGCCGAGTTCTAAAAGAAACTTTTTGATGTTTTCTACAAGCTTATTTTCCACTTGTCTTTCATGGGCGTTTTTTGCCACTTCCATAAACTCTAAGTTGTATTCACTTTTGATGATATCAAGAGCCAGTTCTGATAACTCCATAGGCAAGACTACTTCAAAATTATTGGTTTTTGTTTCTATCTTGTCTCTTTTAAAAAGATTTGTTTTGATATGGTGCATTAAAACATTTCTATTCCACCCATTTTCAATAGTGTTTTTGATGTAATATTCTTTTTGTCTATCATCTTTGAGCTTCTCAAAAATAAGTATATTTTGCCCCCAAGATATTTCTCGCACAGCTTGTGCGAGTTTTTCATTGTCTTTGT
Source organism: Candidatus Altimarinota bacterium (assembly GCA_010119095.1). Classification (GTDB taxonomy): domain Bacteria; phylum Patescibacteriota; class Gracilibacteria; order BD1-5; family UBA6164; genus Altimarinus. Next base: position 4,937 of record SAAG01000053.1, on the reverse strand, counting down.
ACGACAAATAAAAATTTCTCATTCTCCAAAGATTAGAGCTAGAATATCCACTTTTCTCTCCAAACTCATTTATCAAGTCTTTTGACATTTGCTCTACAACAGATTTCCCCCAGCCCAAAGCTTCTTGCTTTTCTACGATACTTTTACCTATATCAAAATATAGCTCAATCATCAGTCTATTGGCTGAAGCAATAGCTTTTGATTTTGCAGTGTATATTTTAGATTTTATATCTTTGACAAACTGGTTAAATTCACTATTATTTATCTCTTTCATATCAATAATCTCACTTTCTAGTATTTTTTCTAACAGCTGTTAAAAACTGATAATACAAATACCCTAAAGCTACTTTATTAAAAAGTAAAACTCCGTAATGCCTAGTATCTCGAACTTCAAACTCATCAAAACCATTTAAAATGGAAACATATTGAAATAATAAATTTATATCAAAACAATCTTTACCAAGCATAACTACAGTCAAAAAACTAACTATAGCCATCCAAACAAGCGCCAAAAACCAATACCTAGAATTATTTGAACTGATAAAATGTAAAAAAGAAACTATACCGTCAGATAACAACTCAAAACTTACATTTTCTCTTGACCAAATATACACCCTATGCCTATCAAGTTCTAAGGCTGCATATTTATTTGCATCTATGATATTTCCAACTTTTTCAAGTTGATATTTTACTATTCTGTATGTTTCTTGTGATGTTTTTTCTTCTGATTGTTTACTATTAAGATTTTTGATACCAAAAAAATTCATCTCTTTTTCTATATTTGCATATTCTAAATCAAGTCCATCATTGAAAGTAGTAGCTCTAAAGTGAGTGTAACCCCTAAAAGTGACATATTTAAATTGAAGGTATTTGTCAAATATAGCTTCACCAAAAAGTGCTAATTCATGAAAATTTATGGCTTTAAACAATATTTTGTTATTGTCATCATTTCCATTTTTAAAATGACTTTTATAAAAATCTGCATTCTTAATAAAGTCGGTATCTTCAATATAAAATTTTTCAATAACACAATGGTGTAGTTTAAAGTTTTCTTTGAATGTAGTTTTGTTTATAACTACTTTGTTTATATCAATAGAATCAGTATTTTTGTTGTATTGATTATTTATATAACATTTTTTTTCAAATTCACAATTCTCAAAAGACAAACACTTTAAGTTCTCATACAAATAAAATTCACAGTTGAACTTACAATTTAAAAATTTAATTCCAAAAATATTTTCTGCTAATACATACTGTTCTATATTGCCATCTTCTTTTGTAATACTTACTATTAATTGTAAATTATCATCTTTACATGTAATTGAAAAAGGAACATCGAACTCTAAAGCTAAAAACTGTTCTGTTATATTCTCTTTATTTTTATGTGTATTGTTGTCTGGATGAATTTGTATTCCGTTTTCATCAAGCTGAGAGATAGTTCCATTATACTCTGGCCAAGTTGATGTTAAATATTCAGATAATTTAATCAACTTATTTTCTTCGATTTTAAAATATTCCCAATGATTAGTTATAGCAGAATGTACAGTTTTATATCGCAAAGCACTTTCTTCTATTTTCACAGTATCTTCACTCTCTACCATCACTGAGACTTTCTTCTAAAAAATTTCCTTCTTTATCCGTCTTCTTCCAAACACCACTCTTGTCATCATACCTCTTCACTATCCTAGCAGGAACTCCAACTATCACACAATAATCAGGGAAATGACCTCTTACAACTGCATTTGCTCCTACTATACACTGCTTGCCCAATATCGTGCCTGCTTGGATAACTACTCCATAGCCTATAAAGCAGTTTTCACCTATATGTGTTTTCGCACTTACAAGAAGTTGTTCAAGTATATGTTTATTTATTTCATCATATTGATGATCTATGTTAGTAACAAATACATTAGCAGAAAAGGTTGTATTTCTACCTATTTTAAGTTCTTGTCCAGCACCTGAAATGATATGCAGATTTTGCCCGATCGAAATATTATCTTCAAAGACAATAGAAGAATTTTTATCTACTACTTCTACCCTAGCTCCTGGAAAAATTCTAACTCTTTTGCCTATAAAAATTCTTTTAAAATTTCCTATAAATATAGGTTTTCCAATATACGACGGTAACCCATATTTTCCAAAAAAAGGTTTATATACCAAACCTCTTAAAATCCAAAATATTTTAAATATCATTTGAAGTACCTTCTTAGCAATTGTATTAAAGTATAAAGTCTCACTTTTAATTTATGACTTAAACTATTTTTACTTTTTTCACCACCACTTGAAGCATTTGAACCATGTCTTCGATATAGTAATAATTGTTCATCTAATTTATAACTTTTAAAATACATCTCTGCTATTAAACTAACCCAATAATCATGAGCACATAATTTTGCATTTTCTGGAAATGGTAAGCTTTTTTCTAATACATTTTTTTTAAATGCCATACAAGCACCTACATATCTTGGTAAGAGTAAATTTGTTAAGAAACCATTTTTTGTTTTATATACTTCAAAATGTGACTTATTTATTATCTCAAGGTTTTCATTTACAATACTATTATCACTAACAACAAAATCGTATTCTTTAAGTATTTCAGTCATTTTTTGAACTTTGTTTTCTACCCATACATCATCTTGATCTGACAAAAAAATCATATCGCCATTTGCTTTTTCAAGTGCATTTTCAAAATTCTTTGTATATCCTTTTACTTTTGTATTTTTATAAATTTTGATTCTATTATCACTAAAAGCTTTTATGATTTCAACTGTATTATCTGTAGAACTATCATCAGAAATAATTACTTCATCGTTCTCACCTATTTGAGACAAGATAGATTCTAGCTGTTCTTTAATATACTTTTCACCATTATAGGTAGCCATACATACTGAAATCTTCATATCTCTTTTCCTTTCAAATAATATTCAAAATATATCTTGATAAAACTCAATCTTTTGTATTTTAAAACTAGTCTAATAAGTCTTCTTGACGATGACCAAAAAGCTGAAGTATTTAAAGCTCTTTCTAACTCTTTACATGCACTACAGTAGTATCTAAATCTACTGTATTCTCTAGCAAAATCTTTTCCCTCATCGCCAGAAATACTATGTTTTAAATATACATTTACCAAAACAATTTTTGAATTTAGCTCTTTATATTTCTCAATAAAATAAACATCACTAAAATCCAGTCTTAACTTTTCGTTATATCCACCAATTTTTTCAAATATTTCTAAAGGTATCATCAATCCACTATTTATAACTGATTTACCAACTAAACTATATGTCTCTTCATAAATAAACTCTTCAAAAGATTGTACTTTTCCTACAAAGTTACTCATAAATGCAGGAGAGTAAATCTTTGTTTTTTTCTCATCACAAACGATAGGTGCATAGATATAATCATTTTTATATACTTGATGCATTTTCATATATTGTTCAACAAAACTCAGTTCAAAACTACTATCTTGGTCTAAAACCAATAAAAGTTTTTTATTTAACTCTTTTGCTTTTTTATAAGCTTGATTGTATGCACGACTTACTCCGCTATTGTTTTCATCATGTTCATAATAAATATTTACATTTTCAAAAGTTGGTACTTCTTGAGGTAATTTTGAATTATCGTAAATGAAAATGTCTATTTTGTCTTCGTCATTTTTTAATGATTTAAGAAGCAAAAGCTCTTTAATAGGCTTATTGTAAATTACTATTGATATTAATAAACTAGGCATAAATTACTTTCAAAAATTAATGATATTAATACTAACAAACCAAAAATATCCGCCACCCCAAACAAGAATAAATAAAATAGGAAGTAATTTCTGCTTAAACATAAAAATTAAATTTGGAATCAAAAGAATCAAAGAGAAACCTATGAATTCTGATAACCTAATGGCAAAAACGGGAATAGAAGAAAAAGCATAATAGATAAAAAGTTGCAAACCAAAAAATTTTATTAAAACAATATCTAATTCAGTTTTTAATCTCCATATATTGAACAATGCAAAATAATAAAAACAAATCAAGCTTAATGTAAAAAGATTGAATATATTAATTTTATTGTAATCTTCATTATCAATCAAGCTAATATAAATTGTAACTTTATTTGCAATCACCGAAGGTAAAATAAACTCAAAAAATGTAAAAATAGTTAGCATTAAATTTGGTATAAATGCTAAAAATAATCCAATAATAGGTAAAAAAAAGTATATTTTTCTATTAATATTCTTATTATTTACAAAATATACTACCAACATGATAATGGCTGAATAATGAAATGCCATAGCAATTAAAGTTTTGAATAAATAAATTCTGAAATTTTTATTTACTATATCAGGTATAGCTAACAAAAAAATTCCACAAGCCACACCAACCCTAATTTGTGTCATTTCATGCAATACAAAGTATAAACAGATATATAAATATACACTTAATAAAGGTAAACTTGAAAGTCTATTTATAGCAATTATTTTAATTGTTACGCCTAAAATAGCATAAATTAGAAAAAATATTTGGTCATTACCGCCTAATAATAATTGATTAAATTGATTAATAATCCAAAATGTAGGTTCTGCCATCCATAAATGATCATATGTAGCTATCATTTCTAAATAAACATGAGTATCTCTAAAATACTCTAATGGTCTAAAACCAACAATTATTATTAACCCTATGGTAAAATACGAATAAAATAATATTTCTAAGTTTCTATAACTTTGCACTTTTTTAAACATCTATTATTGATTTCATGCTAAATTTATTATTTGAAATATTTTTTATAATTTCACTATTTTTAAAAGATTTCTTTTGTCTCATATTTGAAGTAATGTTATCATATTTTAACCCAAATTGCTAGTTAAAAACGAACAAATGTGGAACGAAAGTTGGTTATTCCATTGGAAAACTTCGTGGCAGAAGGGACTTCCAATGGAACACAAA
>SAAG01000169.1 GCA_010119095.1 Candidatus Altimarinota bacterium | reverse complement strand
CCAGTGTCTCCAGGACCGAAAGGATATACATTAACCTTATTACCAGCTGTATCTACAACATAGGCATCCAGATAACGAATCATACCGGTTGGGCCCTTTAGTGATTGTACAGAGATAATGTTATTAGCGACTAATTTCGGGAATCACATAATCTATTATTTTCATAATAGTGTGGACTATATCTTTATCTTAAATGTATTTTAGAACCTATCAAATATTTATATGAGTTGTAATATTTTTTCAATTTCTTTTTCTAATAAATCTTTTTTCTTTTGATACCAAATAATTATATATTTATATCCTAATTGTTCAGCACACTCTTTTTTATATTCAGTTTCTTTTATTATTTCATCTTCTGTTTTATTCTTGCAATATAAACTTTTACATTCTATAATAGTATTTCTTTTTACTAATTCAAAATCAATTAAGTGATAATGATTATCTTCTAAAGGTATAAGTTTACTCTCATACTCAAATTCAATTTTATTTTCATGTAAGAACAAAGCTACTTTGTATTCAAATTTAGAACGAAAATCATATGATTTATTACCGATGATGTATTGAGATTTACTAGATGAAAAATGACTTTTTAAAAAATTCATTCTATCAATTTCACTCATGTTCTCCCACATCTTTTTATTAGCGATATTTAATCTATATATCTTTTCTCTTTTTTCATCAGCTGATAATTTATTCCATGAGTTTATTGCACCTTTTTTAGAATTATATCTCATTAATTCAGATGTTTTTTCGTCACTAAATAATTTCTTGCGAACTCTACTTCTTTTTTCATTTATCATTTTATATCTTTTAGGATTCTCTTTTTTATTTCTCTGAATCCCAGAGGAAACATTATCTGATAATTTATCTTTATATTTTTGTTTATCTGCTTCACTCATTTTGTCGTATTTGTTCCACCAACACTTACTTAATCTCTTAGCTATTTGAATACGTTCTTCTTTGTTCTTGCTTAATGCTATGTCAGTTGCTATTTTTGAATATTTTTTTCTAGTACTGATACATGATGTAGGGGCGTCTGGAAATAATTTTTTATAATCATCTAATGTCATATTATGTTCTTTTAGATGTTTTATTGTTAATTTTCTTCTTTTTATTCCACATACTTTACATACAACATAATCTATATTCTCAATAGCATCTTCTGTAATAATAACTTTGGTCATAATATATATAATCTCACTTTCTTACATTATATTTTTAGTTAGACAATAGGTGAGATTCTATTATCAATGTTCATGACACACTGTCCTAAAAATATAATTCTTTTTTTTTCTTGTTTATCTCATATAAATATTTAATTGTCAAGGTTCGTAATTCTTTTAAGATAGCGGGCACTAAGTAGATTTTTATTAACTGTACTGTTTCAAATCTTAGTCTCTGAACCTTCTCCATACTTTAATGTACTTTCAGGAGCTTGGCTGCTGATTACCTAATATTTTAATTTTTTAGAACCTTCGCACTTACCGTTTCCAGTTATGCTGTGGTATTAAAATCTCTAAAGGCTTCCAGCAATTCACCCGCAGTTTATCTTTACCTCACGGTAAAGAGGGCCATTTCTTAGTTATTTAGCAACTAACGTTTAGCCTACG
>SAAG01000052.1 GCA_010119095.1 Candidatus Altimarinota bacterium | reverse complement strand
TTTAAAAACAAACTTGATGAATTTGAATCAAAAAGTACAGAAAAATGAAAAAAAGAATTATTCTTAATGATACAAAGTTTAACCAAAAAAGAAAAAACTAACTTACTTAGTTTTATAAGTAATTATTTAAAAGAATCTAAAAGTTCAAACAAATATAAATATGCAAAATTATATTCTGACTACATAAATGCATAAAAATTATATATTTTTTTATATTTTTACGATATAAATCAAGGAAAAATTAAAAAAACCTCAGAAATCGCAAAATTTTAACATATTAAATAATAATGGCTTATATAAGCCATTATTATTTTTGTAACCAAATTTCTATATAAAATTTTTCTATTGTTTTAAAAAATTGATTTAAAGAGGGGAGTTTTTATATAATTTTTAAACAATTAATATTATTATTTACAATTAATAATGTAAATGATATAAATAAAATTTAAAATAAACTAATTTTAAGAAATAAATAATAAAATTAATATAAAAAAAGTTTTTAACAATTTGTTAACAAAGCCATAAACTAGTTACAAAATCGTTACAAAAATGTCAAATAGAGAAGTGAGGTGCTAATATTTATATTAGTTAACATAATATAACTTATGTGAATATGTGTTAATTAAAAAATAAAACTAGTAACATTACTAGTCTTTTATATATGTATACATTTTTTAATCATATATCACTTTATCCATTTTAATATCATGTTTTTCTACTGGTACTATATCTTCATCAAATATTTGAAATCAAAAACATACTCATATTTTGTATATATCATTATTTTCTGATAAAAATTTATCATAATACCCTCATCACTTTCATACCCTTTTTCAACTCATTGAAAACACTAGTCAAGGTACAATTGCAACATCTATCTTCCCTTTGTATTTATCTTTTCCTTTTGGCTCTAATATACCATATTTTCAGTGAACTAATTTACAATTTTCTTTAAATCTTACAATTTCCATCTTATCTCATTTTACTTTAGGTACTACTACTTTCTTCCCTTTTTCAAGTAAATGATCAATAATATCAAATGTTTGAACTTCATCTTTCATAGATATATAAACAAATACTGTTTCAGATTTTCTTATCTCCTTAACAGACAATAACTTATGTTCTATTTTTTTAGATTTCTCTTTGACAATAGAAAAATCGAGTAGATTTAATTCTTCTCTTATCAAATATCTTATCATTATTTTTTTAAAACTTTGTATCATAGCTATTCCCTATTATTGTTTTAAGTTTTGTCTATAACTTTCTTCTGTAATAATTCATTTATTATATAAAAATTCGAGATACTTATTCATTGTAATCATACCATCTTGAGCTCATGTTTCAATCGCACTATTTATCTGGTGTATTGTACCTTTTCTTATCATATTTGCAATAGAAGTAGTATTTACCAATATTTCAACCGCAGCAACTCTCCCCTTTCCATCTGCTCTTTTCAATAAATCCTGCCAAATTACTCATATCAATGATTCACTTATTTGTTGTGTTATTTGATCTCTTTCATCAGCTGGAAACATATCTATAATTCTAGATACTGTTCTTGCAGTTCCAGATGTATGCAGTGTAGCTAATACCAAATTTCATGTTTCTGCAGCTCTTAAAGCTAGTCTAAATGTATCTAAATCTCTCATTTCTCATACCATTATTACATCAGATGCTTGTCTAAGTGCATACTTTAAACCATTTTCAAAACTTGTAGTATTTAATCCAACTTCTCTTTGTTCAATTAGTGATTTTTCGCTTTGATATACAAATTCTATAGGGTCTTCTATAGTAATTATATGTTTTCTTCTAGTATTATTTATATGATTTAAAAAACTTGCTAAAGTTGTAGATTTTCATGCTCATACTGATCATGTTACTAGTATTATTCCATTTTTTCTACCTGTTAGATTCAGTATACTATGTGGTAAACCCAATTCTTCAAAATTTGGTAACACATTTTTTATAGGTCTAAATACCATACCATATCAAAGTCTTTGAAAAAAAGCATTTACTCTAAACCTGCATAATCACTTTACATCTATAGAAAAATCCTGTTCCAGATTTGATAAAAATCTAGTTTTTTGTGAATCTGACATAATTGTCATAATTTCTTTTTCAAATATATCTTTATCAAGAATTTGTAATTTATCCAAATAAACAATTTCTCAATCTATTTTTAAGCTAGGATAACTTCATGTTGCCAAAATTATATCAGATGCACCTCTATTTAATGCCTCATTTAATATTTCTATAATTAACATATTATTATTTTTAAAATATAATTACAGTAATCTAAATAATTGTATCATAAATAGCAAAATAAAACAAAATTTTGACTAAAGATTTTTTTTAATTACAATGCAAGTAATACTTTTTAAAAAGCACATATGAGGCTAGCACTACTGGATACCTTAAATTCCACTTATCTTCTACTTAAGTAGTGGTATTTATTGTTTTGTTTTTAAAAAGATAAATCTCCTACTTATATATGTAGGAGATTTTTTATTATCTAATTATTTTACTATGAAACAAACTATACTTTGTCTTGATATGGAATGAGTATTGACTCCTGAAATCTGGGAAGAAGTTTCTAAAAATACTGGGATAAAAGAACTTATGCTCACAACCAAAGATATAGCCGACTATGATGAACTAATGAACTATAGAAAACTACATATGAATAATAATTGACTTACTCTTAGTAAGATTCAAGAAGTTATTTCTACTATTGATTTATTACCATGAGCTATTGATTTTATGAATTGGGCAAAAGATAATATGCAAGTTGTAATATTGTCAGATACATTTATTGAGTTTGCAAAACCACTACTTAAAAAGATGTGAAATCCAACTATTTTTTGTCACAATCTGATTATAGAAGATAACAAAATAGTTGATTATAAATTAAGAATCAAAGACCAAAAGACTGAAGCGGTTAAGAGATTTAAAGAATTAAACTTCAATGTAATAGCAGCATGAGATTCATTTAATGACACAGGTATGCTAAATGAAGCAAACTTTTGATTTTTCTTTAAACCAGGTAAAAAAGCCACCGATGCTTTCCCAAATATCCCAGTTGCTCAAAGCTATGAAGAACTAAAAACATTTATCGAAAAAAGTCTATAAAAAATAATTTAACCCCTAATATATAAAACTATGAATATCGAAACTAAAAGACACTCCCTAAGCCATATAATGGCACAAGCAGTTAAAGAAATGTACCCAAATGCAAAAATGGCTATAGGACCAGATATAGAAAATTGATTTTACTACGATTTTGATTTTGGAACTGAAGAATTCAAAGAAGAAAATCTAAAAGAACTAGAAAAAAAGATGAAAAAAATCATCTCTCAAAACCAAAAATTTGAACAATATGATTTAGATTTTGATGAAGCAGTAAAATACCTAAAAGAAAATAAAGAAGATTACAAAGTTGAAATGGCTTTAGAGTTGAAAGAAAAATGAGTAAAAGAGATAAGTTTCTACAAAAATATAATGCAAAATTGAAATATTAGCTATACAGATATGTGTAGTGGTCCTCATGTAGACAACTCAAACAAACTAGATGCAAATGCCTTTAAACTAGACAAGATTGCTTGAGCATACTGGAAATGAGATAGTAACAACAAGATGTTAACTCGTATCTATTGATTTGCATTTGATACAAAAGAAGAATTAGACAATCACTTAAAAATGCTTGAAGAAGCAAGAAAAAGAGATCATAGAGTACTGTGAGCTAAATTAAAACTTTTTACTATATCTCAACTTGTATGAGCTTGATTACCATTACTTCAACCTAATGGTATGATTATAAGAAAAGAATTAGAAGATTATTTATGGGAATTACATAAAGATAAATGATACTCTAGAGTTTGGACTCCACATCTTGCAAAAGAAGACCTATACAAATGTTCATGACATGCAGAAAAGTTTTGAGATGAGCTTTTTAGAGTAAAATGATGAGAAGAAAGTTTCTTTTTAAAACCTATGAATTGTCCTCATCATATGCAGATATTTGATGATAATCAATTTTCATACCGTGATATGCCTATTAGATACTTTGAACCAGCTACAGTTTATAGAGATGAAAAAACAGGACAATTAAGCTGACTTACTAGAGTTAGAGCAATCACTCAAGATGATTGACACTTGTTTTGTAGAGTAAGCCAAATATCTGAAGAAGTATGAACTATTGTATGAATTATAAAAGAGTTTTATAAAACTATGGGGATGCTTGATTGATACTGGGTTAGACTATCAATCAGATGACCAGAATGAAAATACTTATGATCTGATGAAGTATGGGATCAAGCAGAATGAGCATTGAAAGTGGCTGCAGAAAAATATGATCTTCCTTACAAAGTATGAGTTTGAGAAGCAGCTTTTTACTGACCAAAACTTGATTTTATGTTCAAGGATGCAATTTGAAGAGAATGGCAATTAGCAACTATCCAATGTGATTTTAATTTACCAGTTAGATTTAACTTAAGTTTTACCAATGAAAACAATGAAGAAGAAAGACCAGTTGTAATTCATAGAGCAATTTCATGAAGTCTAGAGAGATTTATGTGAGTTATGATAGAACATTTTGCAGGTATATTCCCTCTTTGGTTAGCTCCAAAACAAGCTATTGTAGTTCCTGTATGAGTTGATTTTATGGATTATGCTGACAAAGTATACAAAAATCTAAAGGAAAATTGAATAAGAGTTAGTTTAGATTCAAGTACAGATTCACTAAATAAAAAAGTTAGAAGTGCAGAAAAAATGCATATAAACTACATACTAGTAGTTTGAGCAGAAGAAGAAAAAGAAAATTCAGTTTCAATAAGAAACTATAAGACAAAAGAACAAACTACAGAAAAAGTTGATAATTTTATAAAAAATATTAAAATCGAAATAGCTGAAAAAAACATATAACAATAAAATAAATATGAAAAAAATATTCTTGCTTCTTACGGTTATTACATTACTTTACTCTTGCTGACTTCCTCCAAGTGAAGAAGAGAAAAAAGAGATTGTAGAGAAAAAACTTACAGAACAAAAGAAAGTGCTTGTAACTAGATTTAAAGAAGATGCACTTGAAAAATTGAAAAAGTTTGATAAAAACAATACACGGGAAAAAGAGTCTACATTAACATGATTTCTATGTTTCAACGAGACTTTAAATCATCCTACAAGTAATTTATCTGTAATAGCAAAAAACTGTAAACACGAAGACAAAGATAAAGTTGTATATTTCAAGATAAAATGAAATTCTCTATTTAAAGTCGTAGATATTACAGAAGAAGAAATAATGGTATTGAAAACAAAACTTGAAAAAGAAACTATTTTGACATATCTAAGCAATAATTATACTTCTGTTTTCAAAAATATACTTGATAAGAAAAATTGTAAAGCAAAAAAACTAGTTAAAAAAGATTTTTTAAATAATTCACCATATGCAGAAGTATATATCATAGAACCATTTTGATTCTACAAAACTGAGACTGCAAAACAATTAAAAAAGGACCCAAATTCAATAATTTGTGAATGATACTACCCTGATATGAAAAAGTTTTTTATCTATGAATCAAAACATCCAAAATACATAATTGAAGTACTTAGAAAAGATATACTTATGGACTTTGACAGTATCACATTTGATTCACCTGAAGTTAAACAATAATTAGTAAAAAAAGACCTTTAATCAGGTCTTTTTTACTAATTTTTTGCATTTTCTAAAAAATCAAATATTATTAAGTAGTATATAATAATAATTTTTTATGGAAACAATTAATTGAACACATTATCTAAATCCTACAGATTTCAGGAAGAAAGTAAAAGAATCAATAAATAGAAATGCTCAAAAATTGAAAAATGATATAAAAAAAGAGAAAAACAATTAATTTTAATTGAAAATATAATTTTTTAATTAAATCTACTCCAAAGACCTGAAATCAGGTCTTTTTTAATGATTTAATGCATTTTCTCTTGACAAAATACCCTATTTTTGTTAAAATGATGTAGTAAATTATTACTTAATTAATGTAAATATGGGTAATACTAAGACAACTGCACAATCAGATGCTTCAGAAAATCAAGAACAATGAATTGAAAATAATGCTAATCCTACAGAATGAGCAGAGACAACAATAAAATCTAAAGCTATGTGATTATTGCTTGCTCTTCAAATGGCTGTATGAGGTAGCTGAGTTGCTAATGCATGAGAACCACCTCAAGATCAAACAAAAATAACTCCTCCTTGAAAAGAATTGGTTGTAAATCAAAATTGAGAACAAAAGATGTTAACTGATTTTTCTAAATTGCCTCAACAAGACAAAATTGCCCCATATTTAGATAAATATCAATCACTTATACAAAAAGATAAAAATACTGTTTCAAAATACTATATTGATAATCCTAATAATCTTCCAAAATGTTCATTTCAATTAATTAATTTGCTATATAGTATACAAGAAAATAACAAATTTAGAGAAAAATTTAGTTCTTTAATTGTTGATTGAAAATTTGTGTAAGATGAAAGTATTGTAGATGATGTAAAAAAATTACCTAAAAGTTTAAGATGAATATATTCTCTATTATTAGAGTTTGATCCAAATATTAAAAATCTATTTTGAGAAAATTTTGAAGGATTCTTAGTTGTAATAGATAAAAATAAAATGATGTTTGGTGAGGTTATTGAACAATTAAAAGAACAAAGAGTTACTGAAAAAGAACAAAGAGTTACTGAAAAAGAACAAAGAGTTACTGAAAAAGAACAAAGAGTTACTGATAATAGAGAGTTAATAAAGGCTTTAAAAGAAAGTAACGACTTATTTGAACAATTTTTAAAGGATTTTAAAAAAGCAGAATGAGTTATTAATTAGTAATTACTAGTTTTTTGATTAAAAAGTTAAAAAGTGATACAATTATAATAATTGTATCACTTTTTTCTTTTTTATGTCCAATGAAAAACAAAGAGTACCACAAAATCCTAATCAAAATCAACCTGTAGAAAACAGAGAATCTTTAAAAGTTCCTGATACTAAATCAGAACTTGATGGCTTAAAAAAAAGTATAGAACATCAAAAAAAGCTAGACTTACTCAAAAAATCACAAATAAGTAATTTAGAATGATTTTCTGAGTTTATTCCTTATATATCTTTAAAACAAAATTCAGATAAACTAGATAGTGTTATAAAAATACTACAATCAGAAGATTGAGAAAATCAATTAAGTGAGTATTTTGATAAAGATAGTATAACCTGATGATGAAAAGGTTTTTTTACTGATAAGACATATAAAAGTTTTTTTATATTATTCGAAGAAATTTTAAAATCTGAAATTGATAAAATAACTCAAAAAGATAGTTCTTTAACTCAAAAAGATAGTTCTTTAACTCAAAAAGATAGTTCTTTAACTCAAAAAGAAATTGAAGATAATCAAAAGAAGAAAGAAGAACTAGAAAAAAGAAGTATTTCACTAAATGAAATTATAACAAATTTAGCTAAGTATGATGAATTTAATAGTATTTCTAATGAACTGAAATATGAAGAAAGCGAATTAAATAAACATTTTAACAATAATGAAATTGATAAAGCTACAGATAAATTAAATTATATAAAAGAAAAATTTATAAGTAAACAAAATTTTATCTTTGAAACTTTACTTTCAAAATATAAAAAAAGTTGAGATAAAAAAGATAAAGAAAGTATCCTGCAAATTGCTCAGAGTTTCACATCACTTGGGGTTATTAATGAAGAAAGACAAAAACAAATAATACAAGAAGTTTTCAGTATTGAAAAAAATTTCTCTACTGAAAAATCATTAAATAAATCAAGTGATGAAAGTATCATTTTAGATCATGAAAAAAAATGAGACAGCCTTGTTAGAGAGACTAAAGATGCAAGTATTACTATCAAAGATTGAGTCATTACATATGAACAAAAATGAGTAACAAGTCCTATGAAACTTGTGGATTATGAAAACAATGACAAAGAAACAAAGGCTTACTTTAAAAAAGAAAAACTTTGAAATGAGATTAAGTGATTACATAGTGATTTAGATAAAAATGAATTTTTGATAAAAAAATTATCTGATATATGGCAACTAGATAAAAATAAAACAAAAATAGATAAAAGTCAGACAAATATATTATTATGAGAAATATGAGAACAAATTCCTGAATTAAGAAATAATTTACAAACTATCTATGCTTCAGGAGAAGATTCAGAGAAACAACTTTGAAAATTAGTTTGACTAATTTACACATATACTCAATGATGAATTTATTCAAGTATTAATGAAAATGATACACTTGAAATGAAAGTATTTGCTTGTAGACAAAAGATAGAAGATAAAAATCATAAAATTAGAAAACACATATTAGAAAAAGAAAAACAAATCAAAGAAACTGAAAAAGAGTTTCCAAATCTATCAAAAGAATCCATAAGCAAAAAGATTTTAGAGAAAGAAACAAAGATGCAAGACACTATCAAATTCTGTGATGAATACTGATTAAGTTCACTTTGACATATTGCCTACATAAAACAAGTAATTAGAGAATACAATAAAAATGAAGTTGAGAGAAAAATCCCAGAAGATATCTGAAGTTCTACAGAGTTTTTAGAAGCATTTAAA
>SAAG01000168.1 GCA_010119095.1 Candidatus Altimarinota bacterium | reverse complement strand
AATACAAAAAGTGGTGAATCCGATTATGTTGTTTTCGAGCCTAACCAAATCAAGCTAACAACCAACGAGAACCCGACGACCGACGACGATATTCGGTATGCTATCGAAGACTTCGGCGAGAAAATCGGCGGTGCGAGAAAAGACGTATGGATGAAGCGTGGATTGCAAGTCGATGATTTAGAATATCTTAACGACGCTGAATTAGAAAAGTATGTTAAAAAGGATTATGTATGGCGTTCGATAAACTATCAAAAAATGTTATCGGAAGGAACACCTCGCGGAACGCTTTATTTACT
Source organism: Candidatus Altimarinota bacterium (assembly GCA_010119095.1). GTDB lineage: Bacteria > Patescibacteriota > Gracilibacteria > BD1-5 > UBA6164 > Altimarinus. Next base: position 1,344 of record SAAG01000168.1, on the reverse strand, counting down.
TAAAGCAACGCGTGATTCAATACCAGCAACGCTATACGTTAGAAGAAACGCTGAAAAAGCAGAAATTGATGAGCGCAGGAAAATATATGTTGACACTATTACTAAAATAAAAGAAGGCATTGAAAAAGTTAAAACTGCCGACGATTTAGCACGATTAGTCGATGATATTTTTATTAAAACGGGATATATCGAAAAACGTGGTGAAAGATATACTACAACACAATTATTTAATACAAACCCAGCGCTTGACGTTGCCTTATTTAATAATTGGCAAAAAATTATTAAAATGTATGATCGTCTTGATTCGTGGGCTGAACGCGAAAAAATTGGGCTTGATAAAACCGAAAAAGCACTTGAAAATTATTCTATTAAGCAACAAGATGATGGTAAGTATTATATTTATCGTAAAACATGGATGGGATATTCTCAAATTTCTGACACCGGATTCGATAACGAAGAAGTTGCAAATACGATATTGCGTATGGCTGTTGAAAAAGAACAAGCCGGAAAACAAGCAAATCGGAAACAAAGAATCGTTCCTCCACAGCTTGAAAGAATCAATCGTAAAGGTATCGACTATCGCTCAAACAAAAATGTTACAGGTGATGATTACTTAAAAGTATTTAAGTTTAGAGGCGGCGAATTCGGAAATTGGTTAAGCGAAATTGACCGACAAACATCATTAAATTACGGATACGACGCTTTGATGGATCTCGCTGACGCATTGAATATCGAAAAAGAAAACATTTCTCTAAACGGTGATTTAGCGATTGCTTTCGGTGCGCGTGGGCAAGGTTTATCCGGTGCTTCCGCTCACTATGAGCCAGAAAGACGCGTTATCAATTTAACAAAGATGAACGGCGCGGGATCGTTAGCGCATGAGTGGTTTCATGCGGTTGACAAATATATTGCCGGAAAAGATACGACATCGCTTTTCTCACAACTTTATAGTTATCAAAGAAAATCCGTTCCAGAAAAAACAAGTAAAGCGTTTGATAATGTAATTGATACTATGAAATATGTAACTCGCAAACAAACAGACGCTGAAATTGACATGAGAGCGCAACGGGTATATGATTCAGCAAAAAAAGTGGTTGATAGAGCATTTAAAGATTACTTTACTAATCATTTTGAAGAAGATATGACACCGGAACGATTAGCAATTTATGGTAAAAAACGAAGAAATGCAACCGCACAAGAGAAAACACAATATCAAGAGCTTAAAAACCGTGTTTATGATGGTGACGCAACTGCATGGGCTGAATTAGATAAGTTAAGAAAAACGGTTACTAACAGACAAATACCACGCGGTGAAGGTGCTTCATCATATACTTACGATCAAGT
>SAAG01000167.1 GCA_010119095.1 Candidatus Altimarinota bacterium | reverse complement strand
GAAGAATTCAAAACTTGTTACAATGTGACAAATGTTCATGATAGAAAAGAAACTTACAATAAAGAAACAAATCCAGAATGAAGATGGAGAAAATTCACACTTGATGAGATAATCAAAAGAGACAAGACAAATCTAGATATATTTTGGATAAAAGACAAAGCTCTAGAAGAATCAGAAAACCTTCCAAGTCCTGAAATCATAGCTGAAGAAATTATCACAGATTTACAAAATGCACTAGAAATGTTTAGTGAAATCGAAGGAGATTTGAAAGGTTAGTATTTATTTAATTTTTGAATTATGAAAAAGTGAATAATCTGAGTTTCATGAGAATATTTTGTTGCAGCCGAGTTATCTCAAATGTGAATTATAGCAACATTAACACTAAAAAATACTCCAAAAATAGACATATTAGCGACAAACTTAGAAACATGAAAGTTTGTTAATATACAAGTTAAAACTATGTCCATTCATAATAATGCATGATGGAGATTATCAAAAAAAGATGAAGAAAAATCTACAATTAAAAATCATTTTTATGTTTTAGTAAATTTAAAGTGAACTTGAAACCTTCCAGAATATTATATAATTCCTCAAAAAGATTTAGCTGAATTTATATCTAATGATTATATAGAACGGTTAGGATGAAAAGAAAATCGTAATGATACTACGATGAGGGTATTTGATCCTTATAGAAGAGAAAAACAAAGAATATTTTGAGAAAAATATAAAAATAACTGGGGAATTTTAAACCTAAATTAATTTATATATTACATTAAACAAATTAAAAAATGTAGCAACTCCCCAAAGTTCCTACATTTTTTTATATTTCAATATGTTAAAACATTTAACAAATCTTGTTAAATAAATGTTAAAAAGAGTTGATTTTTCTATCTTAAGTGATATAATACGGGCACTTAATAATAAAAAAGGTCTTATGAATACAAATTTTGAATCCCTTCGTAAAGAAAAAAAGCTAAATCAAGAAGAAATAGCTAAGTATCTTTGAATCACTCGTCAGACATTTTCAAAACTAGAAAAATGACTTATAGAACCTACTTTATGACAAGCTGTAAAGTTAAGTGAATTACTGTGAGTAGATATTGATCAATTCATAGATACAGATGTTAAAACTGAAAGTTCAAAATGCATAGATTGGGAAAAATACAAACAGATAATTACAAATTTCATAAAATACTGATCAGATGAAGATGGAAAAATTACAAAAACAAAATTGGCTAAGCTTTGTTATCTACTTGATTTTGCATGGTATTATTACAATTTAGAACCAATAACAGGTTTAGATTATAGAAAAATACAACAATGACCTGTTCCAGATGCATATTTTGCAACTATTGACGAACTTTATGATGAAGAAGCTATTGATATAATACCTAAATGAAAAACACTCTTAATTGAAAATATTTGAAATCCAGAATCAGACAAATTATCAGAAGATGAATTAAATATGCTTCAAGATATAGCTAAAAAATGGAAATGAAAACAAACTAAAGAAATAGTTGATTTTACTCACAAACAATTACCTTGGATGATGTCATATGATAAGGAACTAGTTCCTTATCTACTTATAACTCAAGAAGAAGTAGAAAATGTGTATTAAAAAATTATATAATGTTATAGTAAGTGA
>SAAG01000166.1 GCA_010119095.1 Candidatus Altimarinota bacterium | reverse complement strand
TTCTCTGTTAGGTGTTTTAAGAACTAAAATTCGTCTATTCGACTATTTGTCTATTTACAAATTTTGATAACAAGATAAATCTTTCTAATAAATTATAATTTATTAGAAAGATTTTTTCTTATTTTCGACGGAAGGAGAAAATAAAAGTTTATATCACTAATAAAAAAATAATGAGAAATATTGATTTGTGGAAAGAAGAAAAAGGGAAACAAGAAAATGAAAACAAAGTTATTTTGTTTTTAAGTGGTATTTTTTACAAATCGTTTGATAGAGATGCAAGATTTTTAAGTGCTAAGTTTGGTTTTAAAATTAAGCAAATCTGATGATATGAAACAGTATGATTTCCAAAAAATGTCCTAGAAAAATATCTAACAGAGTTGAAACAAAATAATTATGGATATTTAGTTTTTGAAAATAATAATTGAAAATTAGAAATAGTTGAAGATTTTATTTGATGAAATATTTTAAATTTTCAAGAAGAAAATTTAATTTTTTTTGAAAATAATAATAAATTAGAAAAAGATAATTTAAAATCTTTTTTAAAAGATTTAGATTTTTTGATAAAAAAATACATTTAAAAAATTGGCCAGAATTTACAAATTTAAGGATTTGTAAAGTGAGCCTATATAGTTCAGTGATTCACTGGTTTTTAAAAAACTAGTAGTAAAAGATGTTTATATTTGTTGATATAAACACAAATACAGTAATCACCAAAGCCTATGGCAGGTAACCGTAATCGGAATGATGGTACTATGAACAATCAGGGTACAAACGGTAACTATTGGGCATCATCGCCTAATGGTACTAACGGATACAACCTGAACTTCAATTCTACCAATATTAATCCAAGCAATAACAATAATCGTGCTAACGGATTCTCTGTTAGGTGTTTTAAGAACTGTATTAAAATCTGAATATGTTTTTACATATTCAGATTTTTTATAATTTAATTAATAAAAAATGACATTATATGATAATTTACCAGTATATAAATCAAGCTATGATTTATTACTTTTGATATTTTCTATAGTAAAAAATTTTACAAAAGAATATAAATATACTCTTTGAGATGTTATTAAAAAAGAAATTATAAATTTGATTTCAAATATATACAAAGCAAATAATAAGTATGATAAACAAAAAAATATATCTTTAGCAAGAGAAAAAGTTGAACTTATCAGATTATATTTTCGTTTATGAAAAGATTTAAAAATCATTAATTTAAATAAATTTGTTGAGATAAATTTATTGATAGAAAGTATATCAAAACAATTAGTTGCTTGGGATAAAAGTTTATTAAAGTAAAAATAAAAAATGTTAAACAAACAAAAGATAATACAAGATTTATTTCAAGCATACTATGATGCTAGAAAAAACAAAAGAAATACTCTAAATCAACTAGATTTTGAGTTTAATCTAGAATCTAATCTCATAAATCTATGAGAAGATTTAATTTCTTGAAAATATGAAGTATGAAGAAGTATTTATTTTATACAAAATCATCCAGTAAAAAGAGAAGTTTTTGCATGAGATTTTAGAGATAGAGTTGTACATCATCTCATTTATAATTACATATCACCTATATTTGAAAAAGAATTTATATATGATAGTTACAGTTGTAGAGTTTGAAAATGAACAAGTTTTTGAAT
>SAAG01000165.1 GCA_010119095.1 Candidatus Altimarinota bacterium | reverse complement strand
TAAATTTCTTGCACAAAACAGGTGAGTAGCACTATCAAGAAATGAGATATATGAAAAAGTATGGGGAGAATTTCAAGTTGACTTTATGTTCAGTAAAACTATAGATGTCTATATCTGATATCTTAGAAAAAAACTATGAAAGGACCTTATAGAAACCAAAAAGTGATTCTGATTTTTAATTAGATAAAATTATGAATGATAGCCTAATACAAACAAAAAAAAGACTTACTATTATATTTTCAGTAATAGTTTTTTGTCTTATTCTTTTTCTTGGACTTGTATTTTTCACTTGAAAGTACTACAAAGAATCACAGTTTGAAAAAAATGATTTCAGCAGTTTTATTAACTTCATAGAAGATGAAAGATTTGATATAAATGATTTTGGGACTTTGTTTCAAAGAATAAGAAGAAATAAGTTTGAAAAGTGAGTAAATATTGGGATGCCTATAGAAGAATTAGAAGAAATCAAAGATAAAAGGGGGTTTCGCCCAGAAAATTTTATAAACTTTATATTGGTTGATAGAAATAAAAAAGTAATAGCTAGTGAAATAAAAGATGAAGTATCAAGTGATTTAGTAGAGTCAGTATTATCAGATGATAAATATTTTGAAATTAGACAAGAATGAGAATTTCTAGTAAAAAAGATATTTATACAAGATTCAAAAAACACTATTATATTGTTTAAAAATCTTAGGTATTCTTTAGATGAATATTTCGAGGATATTTTATGATTTATTGCAAGTAGTATACTATTTTCTATACTTCTGTACATAGTTTGATATAGCTTTGTTGATAAGACATTGAAGCCAATAGAAGCTAATATCAAAGATATGAAAGACTTTATTCACAATGTCTGACACGAATTAAAAACACCACTTTCAGTAATAGATTCAAATATCCAACTTATAAATGATGTGAAAACTTACGACAAGGAAATGACTATGGAACTAAAAAATGAAGTTATTAGACTTAATTCTCTAATTGATTCTCTTATAAATCTAACCAATATTGATTCTCTAAAATTTACAGAAGATGTAAATCTAAAAGATAGTTTAAATGAGATTATCAAAGAATTTAAACAAAAAATCACAGAAAAAAATATAGAAGTAAAAGTATCACTTACTAAAAGTGTTATAATCAAAGCAAATAGGGATTATCTCTTTGTATTTTTATCAAATATAATTTGAAATGCCATAAAGTATAATATAGATAATTGAAAAATAGATATATCATATAAAGCCTGAGAATTGACCATAAAAGACTCTTGAATCTGAATAAATAAAGATGAACTAGAAAAGATTTTTGATAGATTTTACAAGGCAGATAAATCAAGAAATTCTGAATGATTTGGTATAGGTTTATCGCTTGTTAAAAAGATATCACTAATCTATAACTGGAAGATCAAGATTGAAAGTGATGATTGAAAGGGAACTAAATTTATAGTAAAGTTTTAGTTAAGCTTTTCTATTTTTAATCATGTAAAACAATTACCATCATCTCTAGGCTTTTGGATATACCTGATATCTCAGACAAATCAGTCTTCGATATATAAAAATCATTTATGTAGTGAAGGACATAATCAATCATTATTGATATATGCTTCTTTTTCAAATACTTCAATTACTTTTCATCAGTATAAATCAATTATTTTTCATTTTATTTTA
>SAAG01000164.1 GCA_010119095.1 Candidatus Altimarinota bacterium | reverse complement strand
TGAGTTTGAGCATCTCGTGTAAGAGACCTGTTTATAAATGCAAAGAAATTAGCACCAGCAATCATTTTTATTGATGAGATAGATGCTATTGGTAAAAAAAGATGACCAGGAACAGGATGATGACATGATGAAAGAGAACAAACTCTAAATCAGATATTGACTGAAATGGATTGATTTGATAATGATACAAATATAATTGTGATGTGAGCTACAAATAGGGCAGATGTACTAGATAAAGCACTACTTAGACCTGGTAGATTTGATAGAAAGATTACAGTTAGACTTCCAAACTTAAACGATAGAGAATGAATACTTAAAGTGCATACAGTTGATAAGAAACTTGCAAAAGATGTTGATTTGAGATCACTAGCTTCTTCTACAGTTTGATTCAGTTGAGCTGATTTAGGTAACTTAATCAATGAAGCAGCTATTATAACAGCAAGACACAATGAAAAAATTATAACTGACAGTAGGGTTCAAGAAGCATTTGAGAGAATTGTAATGTGACTTAGAAAAAAATCACTTGTTATGAATGAAAAAGAAAGAGAGATAACAGCATATCATGAGATAGGTCATGCTTTAGTTGGTAAATTTTTACCAAATATTGACCCAGTTCACAAGATAAGTATTACTCCTAGAGGTTGAGCTCTATGAGTTACATGGTTTTTACCTGAAAGAGATGAACTTCTTACTTCAAAAGCCAAATTTTTAGATGAACTAGCTACTTTATATGGTGGTAGAGCTGCTGAAGAAATATTTTTCTGAAAAGAATTTATTACAACATGAGCTTCAAACGATATAGAAAAAGCAACTGATATTGCAAGATCTATGGTTACTAGATATGGTATGTATGATGATATAGGTAGAGAAAACTTTGCTTGAGATATGATTTCTTGAAATCATCTTTGAGTTGAGTGAGAAAGACCATATATAAGTGATGATACTTTAGACATGATAGATAAAAGAGTAAAAGAGATACTTGATAGTGCTTATAAAACTGCTATTGATTTAATCAATAAAAACAAAGATTTACATATAAAAATCACAAAAGATTTACTTGTAAAAGAAGAAATTACAAGAGATGAGTTTGAAGCTTATTTTGTTTAACATTTTATATATAAAAATAATAATAGAATAATCTATTATTATTTTTAATTTTTGTAAAAAATACATTATGGATATCTTAACAAATAAAGTAGAACAGGGAATAGTAGATTTAAAAATAGATAAATTAATTCCATCTGGAGTAAAATATTTAATTTGATTAGAAAAAAAGAAAGTAGATTTTGTCCTAGAATTGGTATTAAATCCTGATATCGCTATAGAAGAGGTTGATGTATATATGTATGTAAATAGCTCAATAATAAAGTGAGATGATTTGAAAAAGGTATTAATAGAGTCAAAATCGATGTTTAATGATACTGTAAATCCTAAATATATTGATTTCTTGCTTGAAAGAATGACTTTAAATGAAAAATTTGAATGACAAATAATTTTTTGCTTTCAAAGATGAATGAATTTATCTGATATAGTTAAGGTAATAAAACAGATATATCCAAATAGTTAGTTTTATATTTATTTGCCGTCCAAAAAAATTAAAACATTTAAAAGTCAATAAGATATTAAAAGCAAATTTTGACTTTTGTAAAAATAAGATTATATATAA
>SAAG01000163.1 GCA_010119095.1 Candidatus Altimarinota bacterium | reverse complement strand
TTTTACTAGGCATTATAAAATATGCTTTTGAATTACAAACTACTCATAAAGCATCTTCTAAATCATATTCAAAAAACTCATCTTTAATTATATCACTTAGGGGGATTGTCTCATTTACTCATCCATTATCTATCATATTTAATAATTCTATTCATTCTTCTGATGCATAGAATTGCATATTATGTCATTCACAAATACTTTCAGCTGATATACATCATTTTAATTTTACAGCTACTTCTAATCTAAAATTATCTGGAGTATCTCAATATAAATAATATATATTTCATTTATATGTATATATAACTAATCTATCTTTAAATGCTCTCAGTCATATTATAGTTTCTTTACATGGGATATTTATATAATTATTTCAATAAAAAGAGTTTCAGACTCATAATTCACTAAAATATATTCTATTTATATCGCTTCAAGAAACAGAAGTTGCTGTATGAAATAATCTATTTGCATATATTTCTATATTAGCTTCTCATAAATTTGATCTAGTTTCAGTAATAGTTGTTGTTGTTGGGTTTATAAATGTTCATTTTGGATCTATATAATATAATCTTGAGCTAGTATTAAAAATTAATCATTTAATCGTTTTATGTATAGTACATGTTCATGATGTAGCTAAAACTCATAAGTTTCAATCTATATATATTGTATCTGTAGTATTAGCAATAATTAATCTATAAACTCATTGTATATATATATAATTTCAAACATATGCATTTGCTGGCATGGATGTAGATGTTTTTACAAATTTATAATCTCATCATGTTGTTAATGTCACAGTAGTTAAATTTGAGTCTGTTTCTACACAATCCATTCATATAAATCTTTGTTTTTTTAATCATGATGATGCTGATGTTAATGATGATCATATATTTGTCCAAACTCATGAATATTCAGCTTGTACATAACTATTTTTATATCTTATAGGAGTTCAATTCCATATTCACATTCAATATATTTTAGCCGTATTTCAGTCATCATTGAATTTAAGTGTAAAACTTTTTCTTCTTTTTATTTTTCAATCTATAGTAAAATCAAAATTTACACATGAAGCTAGACTATTTTTATTTTTTCAAATAGATGATCAATTATGTACTACTCAAGTTTTAAAATCAGTTATAACTATTTTATCTGATTCTTTTGTGTTTGGTTTAAAATTATACATAATATCTAGTTAATTATTATTCTTGCCAAAAATTATCTATAGTTCTTTGTAATTCTCATTCTGCTAATTGCATTGAATTTGCGATATTACCCCAATCTCTTTGTATTTTAAAATATTCTACTAATGCAAAATCAAGAATATTATTATCAAATAATACTGGTAATAATGGAAGATCTGTATCTGCTGACATATCTGTGGGAATTTTAATATATTGAATATAGATATCCATATTTAATAATGTTTCATCAAATATTATTTGGTATCATATTCATGTATAATGAATCTTATATTTTATATCTTCAGATAATTCTGTTATTGTATCAGAATAATATATTGATACTTTTTGGAAGAAATCTACAGGTAATGTTCATATTCAAGATGATAGAGTTATTTTTGTTTTTACTGTTTTTAATAAATCTCTAACACTTGTGTCTATAATAGCTTTTTCATAACACTTTTTATATCATTTATTTATACATGATTTTGTAAGTGCT
>SAAG01000051.1 GCA_010119095.1 Candidatus Altimarinota bacterium | reverse complement strand
AAATTTTCGAACCAATCCCTCAGGACTAAGTACCTCTTGATCCACAAGTCTTCCCTCATACAGCAGTGGCAAAACAGCTCCATCTTTTACGGCATCATCAATGGTATATCTATGTATTTCTCCACCAAACTTTAAAAAGCTGTTTTTATCTTTCTCTTTTTTTAGAAGTGGAGTTCCTGTAAATCCAAGATAACAAGCAAGTGGCAAGGCTTTTTTCATAGCATTGTGTAAATCACCACCTTGAGTACGATGCGACTCATCTACTAGCACAAATACATTGTTATCATTGATAACAGTTTTTGAGTTTCTTACCTTTTCAAACTTATGTACAAGTGTTGTAATCACACTTATACCGCTTTGAAGTTTCTCTATCAAATCACTTCCACTACTTGCTCGTCCTGCTTTTATATCTGTATTTTCAAAAGTTTTATGAATCTGCTCATCCAAATCAACTCTATCTGTTACTACTATAATCTTTGCATTTGTATATGTTAATTTTAGAAGTTTTGTAAGCATCACCATAGTTAGTGATTTACCACTTCCTTGAGTATGCCAAATAAGTCCTCCAGCTCTTATACCATCAGTTATCTTTTCTACCCTTTTTAGAGTCTTTTCTATCCCAAAGAACTGTTGATAACGGCTCACTTTTTTTACTTTTTTATCAAATAAAATATAGTGTTTTATAAGTCTTAAAAGCCTATCTTTTGATAAAAGTGCAAATAGAGTAAGGTCAAGGCTAGTTACTTCTCTATTATCAATTATCGTTTTTAAAGTCTCTTTTGCCTTTTGGTTCTCCTCTTCTTTCCACAAGCTATAAAATTTTAAAGGTGTTCCCATTGTTCCATATCTAGCTTCATTACTATTTGCTGCAATAGTTAGTTGAATGTATTTAAAAAGATGTGGAATTTCATCTTTTTTTTGCTCTTTTTCTAACTGCTTGATACCATTTTCATAATTCACACTTGATTTTTTAAGCTCAATTACCACAAGAGGAATACCATTTACAAACACCACCAAATCAGGTCTTCTGGTCTTTGTAATTTCATTTTGGTTGGCACGATCTACTATAAACTCTTCTGTTACAAAGAAGTGGTTATTTTCAATATTTTCAAAGTCGATATATTTAAAAGAGAAACTTTTTTTAGTACCATCATCAAGATTCTCTTCGTAACTAGTACCTAAAAGCAGATGATTAGTGATTTTCTCATTTGCTACTATCAATCCCTCGTTTAGAGATACATCTAGGTCTTCGACTGCTTTGGCTATATTATTGGCACTAAATTTATAGTTTTGTCCTTTGTACTCGTAGCTATTTATGGCATAAAGTCTTTCTATAAGTATCTTTTTTAGTAACACAGCAGATGTTTTATTTTCTCGTGCATTTAAGTTATCTTCTTTGGTTATAAACTTATAGCCAAAGTCTCTATGGCTCAAAAGATTAATACAGTTTTGTTGTATTACTTGCTCTAGTGTAATATTTTCCATATTTAAGCCACCAAGTGAGTGTTTTGTTTGATGTAGTAATTTACCAAATACTCTATCGCTTTTTTGATGTCGTCATTATCATAAAATTCAATCATTACCTTATTGAACTCTAGTTTATCTTTTGCTTTTATGTTCAAAATCGGATAGCCATTATCTAAAAGTATCCCATTCATCATAAGTCTTGATGTTCGTTTATTACCATCAAAGAAAAATTGACTTTTAGCACCAAATAAAAAGTATGTTATAGCTCTTATGATTGGGTGAGCTATTTTGTTTATCTCTTTTACACCTTCTTCAAAAATACCACTTAACTCATCTGCTTTTGGTGGTCGATAATCTGTTCCACCTATATTAACTCCACTCGTTCTAAACTCTCCCCAAGTAATAGCCTCTTCTTCGGCTACTTTGCCATGAAGCTTTAAAAGTGTAGATTTGTCTATATGAAATTGATTTTTTTCTATCAGCTCAAAAAGTAGATTAACACTTCTATTTTGGTTAAGAATTTGTTGCTCATCGCTTAACTTATGTCCACCAACTGTAATACCTTCCAAAAGTGTTTGCACCTCTGGGAAAGTCATCGCATTGCCTTCTAATGCGGAAGTATTATAAATGAAATCTATCTTGTCCTTTTTTGCCAAACTAAACGATAAATTTTTATTTGGTACAAAAATATTTAGATTTGTAGTGTCTATGTTGTTTATAATTTCGCTATTTATTTTCATTGTTTTACCTCCATAGATTTGACGAAATACCCGCCACTTTTTTTACTTCCACGATACTCAATCAAATCTTTTTCTTTTAATTCTTTTAACCATCTTTGTAGAGTTCTAAGCGGTATATTAAGCTTATTTTCCATATCTACAGCACTTGTACCTTCATGAGATTTTATATAATCATATACTTCTTTTATCGTGCCATTTAAACCGCCGTTTATCGTGCCATTTAAACCGCCATTTATTCCCTCAACAACTTTCTTACTTGCATAAAAAGTGGTCTTTAAAGAATTCCACTCATATTCAAATGTTGGCTTTGGAAGTCCATATTTGATACACTCGTCTATCATATTGAGTGTTCCTTTGCCCCAATTTTCTATAAATCCGCACTTATAAAAAACCATTGCCATGATTGGATTGTATGGTCTTGATTGATGGGGCTGTGAAAATTTCTCCACAGGTACTTCAGCACTCAATGTTGCACCGTTGTACATCACTAGCTTATCGTCATATACTCTGATTTGTAAGTTTGTAGTGTTTGTATAGTCTCTATGTATTAGAGCATTTATCACTGCTTCTCTAAGTGCGTCATATGGATACTCTAGCTTTTCCCTACGATGAACACCTTCATACGATATATATGCTTTTAGATATTTAAGCCTTAAAATATCCATAATGGTATCAACTTGATCGATGAGATTTCCCTCTATGATTTCACTACTTTGTATATCCGTTTCACTTAAAAACTTCCCTATTTTTGAGTGTGATTGGATGTAGTATTTTTGAGGATTTTTTCCAAAGAGCAATACGGCTGCTCTTTTTAAATGTTCACCATCATAGAGGTTGAGTTTTCTAAGTAGTTCTTCTAAATTGTTCTCATTTTCTATATCTGGAACTCTATCTTTTGCTAATCGTTTAAACTTTTTAATAGTTTCAAGATTTATCTCTTCTATGCTAAATCGCTCTTCGATTACATCATCCCATGTTTTACCAAACCTTTTTAGCAAAAAGTTTGTGAGATTGCTCCCATTTAGCTCTATTGTGTTGCTTCCACTTCGTTGATAAAATTTACCTCCATAAGAGATAGGTGCAAATGTTTTTTGAACAGCAACTTCTATGTAGCTTTTATCTTCTCTACTGTTTACTATCACATCAGCGATGATTCCTAGCCTGTTGTTTATCTTATTTGGCAAAATCTCTAATATAGATGCGGTATCTTCTACGCCGATAATATTGCCATCATCATCTACTCCGATATAAAGCTTCCCACCATCAGTATTGGCAAATGCACAGATGGTTTTTAGGTATTCATCTTTCCAGATTTGTTTGAATTCGCTTGCTTGTGATTCGTTAATTTGTAGTTTCATATTTTTTACTTCCTATCAATCTGACTTTTCATGATCTTTAATATAAAGTCGAATTAAATTTTTTTTATCATCTTTTGCACTAGTAATAAATTTTCTATTTTTTAGAATATCTATTAATTTTTTGTTGTAATAGTTATTTTTTAAAACAGTTTGTTTTCCATCTAGGTTTTTTATTTTAGAATACTCTTCTGGTAAAAATTCTAAGATTTCTAGAAATTCATCATTATTTAATTCACTATGTTGTTCTACTATTAAATTTATTTTTAATTCCAAACTATCTAAAACTTGAAGCATTTTTTTAGTGTAGTAAATTGATTTTATTATTGTTTTATCAACATATTTATAAATTAACTTGGCAATAGTTTTATTTGAAATTAAATCAAAATCTATCTTTTCAACCAGATCCGTTTTAGTTTTATCTGATAAAACACTATTATTTATTTCAAGAATTTTAATAATATCATCTGCTTGAAATTCAAATCCTTCAAATTCTTTCAACAATTTATGTTTGTTTTTTTCAATCAGAAGAATATGTAAATTTTCAGTATTTTCTTTGAGGGCATCAAAACATTCTTTATTAAATGAAAACCTGTTATATTCAAGAAGTAATAAAATTTTTTCTTTATCAAGTTTAGATATATCTAAATTCGAATAACTCCAACCAATATTTTTAATTAAATACTCATAAGATTCAATATTAATTTCATTTGATTGAATAATAAGCTTTAATAATTCTTGTGTAAAAAATTGATATTGTTCGCTATACTCTTTTCCACATTTTATTTTAGATATTTCTTTTGCATTTTCTTCTAAATTTAAATAATCTATCAAGAACTTATTATTAGTGGTTTCATTATTGAAATACTTAAATACATTATCCCAACTCGCTTTTATTTTATTAAGTTTGAATAAATCTTCCCACAATTGATTATCAATGCTATCAATGTGTGATATTTTAGTTTCTTCTTTATCAATAATTTTGATTTTCAAATTTATATCAAGACTGTCATTATTTAATAATTCTATTATAGTCTTCTCAGACTCTTTAGTATTTGTCTCTATTATTAAAAATATATTTGTGATATATTCGTTAATATTATCCAAAATATATTGGATAAGAACTTCTTTATCTTTAATTAATTTATCTGATTTTATTGTCGTCAAGTGGGCTGTTTTTAAATCTTCTTCAACTTCACTCCTTGGAGCACATTTGTTAAAAATCATTTTATTTACCATATATAAATTCAATTCGTAATGAGATTTTTTAAATATAAAATCTACTATTTCGATATTATTACTCCAATCAAGTTGCGAAAATTTAAGATTTAAATCTTTAATAAGATTAATTACTTTTTGTGATTCTAATCCGCTAAAAGATTGCATAAAAGCTAAGTTATTTAAACTAAAATTATTATAATTGAGTTTTTTGATATCTTCATAATCTGCATAATGAATCATCCAACCAAAATAAGTATTGAGTTTTTCAGCTCTCTTCTCAGAGAGAAATATCCATATATTTTTATAGTATTTAACAATATTTTTTACAAATTCAACTCTCTCATTACAAGTATCCAAACAATACAAAATAAAATCTTTTGAAACTTCACTTTCATCTGACAACTTATGAAAAAGTTTATTTATATATTTAGGATAACTATTTTTATGCTCAAGTAAAAAATCGACTAAATATATATTGAAAATACTTTCTTTATTAAATTCGTTTAAAACCAATCTAAAATCTATAATTTCCTTTAAATTCTTTAGTTCATAGTTAAATTTTAAAGCTTTACCATTGCTTTTCACATTTCGTAAAAAGTCTTGTTCATCTTTTGTGATACTGACACCAAAAAAGTTTGATATATACTCTTCATAATTTTCATCAATATGTCCATAAGACAATAAGTATTTCATCAGTTCTTTATTCTCAAAATTACTATCTTCGAAAATAGTAACATCAAGAAATTCTTCAAAAAGCTCTTTAATACTTATTTCTTTTAGTCTTTCTTGCTCTTTTTTTAAATCTTCAATCTGCTTTAAAAAATCATTTCTTTTATTATTTATTTTATCTAAAATAAGTTGCTCTCTTTTTTTATAATCACCTAACTCTTTTTCTATATTGGAAAATTTAACTGCTAAATAATGACTTTGTTGATTGTAAGTTCCTAATCCATTAGCTTCCATAATTAATTCAAAATTACTATCATCTGTACTATTTTCAATACTAAAACTATTATTTGCTGTATAAATAGTTTTATTAAACTGATGATTGGACTTCTCTATAATTTTTAGAATATAAAGTTGTCTTAATTCTTTAATGTCTTGTTTTGGCTCTTTTTCAATTTTTTCTATATAATCTTTAATATCTGCTATTTTATTATCTAGTTTCTCAATATGTGATTTTAAATAATTCTTTTTTTGCATATGGAAAATATTGTAAACCAATCCTTTGGATTTATGTAGTTCTTCAAAATCTTGAGGCTCAAAATTTTTATAAATTATCATTGCAAGTAGTTTAGTTTTATCTAATTTATTATCAAGTTTTTTACTATATACTAAATATTCATTGTAAATATTTTTTACTAACCTCATGTCAGAGATAAAAAGAGATATATCGTAAATAAAATTTTTCTCAACATTGCTGAAATAATTTAGAAGTACATCTTTAGAGTTTGTTGCATTTATATATGGAATAATAGGAATTAAAAAATCAAAGAACTTAGTTCGTTCATTTGCATTTTTAAACATTTCATCTTTAACAGCGTAAATAAATACTATTTTTTTATCCACTTGTTCAGAATTATTTATAAAATTGTTTAATTCTCTTAATTTCGTAAAAATTTCTAAATTTTCAAATCTATCTAAATCTTGAAATACAACTACATCAAAATTTGTTTTTTCAAAAAAATATAATATCTCATCTAAATACTTATTTAATAATGAAGCACTTTCACTATTTGAAACTAACTCTAAATTTTGCAAATTCAATTTTTCAATGTTTGTATTACTAATTAAAATTAATATTTTCCGTATTGCATAATATGAGCCTATTGACAAAATAAACATTGGCAAATACTTTACATACTCAATAGTATTAATTTGTAGCAACTCTTTTAAAAATAAAATATTTTCTAATTGTTCCGGTTTAAATGCAATAAAATAAGCTAAAACCATTGATAATATTGAAATAATCTTTATAGGTATCCATCTTAGTCTATTGATTTTTTTAAGTCTTGACTGTGGAATAGTTTTATTTTTTACTTTATAAAACATTTGCTCTAAAATACTTTTTTCAATCAATGATAAATCTGTTGTTTTTTGATTATTCCCTTCCATATCTTTAGGCTTAAAAGTTGCAAGAGAGATATCTAAAAAATTGTATTGGGCATTATTTCTTTCAAATGTTTTTATGAAACTACTTTTTCCAGAACCATAAGAACCAGAAATAGCAATATTTTTTACTTTATTGTTTTCAAGTGCATTGCTTAGCGCTTTGTTGTATTCTTCAATATTTTCTGCTTCATCATTAGCAGTTAAAAATTGATATTCAGTTTTATTTAGTCTATTAGCATTAGCTAAATTCAAATGAAAAATATTGACTTTTTGAATAAGCAAAAGCAATACATTATCTAAAAACTTTAATATTTCTTGTTTCATATCATCTTCCCTATGCAACATTTTTTATATTTCTTGCCACTACCACAAGGGCATTTTTCGTTTCTTCCTATTTTGATTTTACTTTCAAGCACTCTTTTGACAACTTTTGATCCCATATCCTCAGAATAAGTCCATTCGACATTGGACATAACACCAAATCTAAAAGTATGCGTTAACGGATCAAAACAAAGACCAAACCAATTATTAGCCTGTTGCCTATATTTTCTGTATTTACAATGATCTAAAAGTTTTGTATAAGCTTCTTTATAAGGTAATTTATTAGTATGAATGGTTATCCCAGCAGATGCATCATCAAAACCTACTGTAAAATCATGACTTTTACCATCATTATTAAATAAATCAATTGTTTTTTGAATACCTTCATTGATTTGACCTATAGCCTCTTCTGATAAAGTTAAAAGGAATAATCCAATTTCAATTGATTGATCATCTTCATATTTTTTTATTTGATCAATAAAGTTTCCGACAATAGTTCCTCTATATTTAGTCAAAATACCCTCTGGCAAATCTTTTCCTGGCAAGCCTTTTTTTCTTACCATTAAAGCCAAATCTAAATCAGATGAAACACTATCATCAATCATCATCATTGAATACTCATCAGATAAGTATAAATTCTTTTTTAAATGATAAGATAAAATTGAATATTCACTTTGTGCAATAAAATTTTTAAAGTATGTAGTTCTTTTATTTGTATAACTCAAGAAATACAATGGATTTGAAAGCATCTCAGACATAACATCGAGTAAAAATATATCCATTACAAAAGGTGGCTTAATTTTTTTATTTTCTTCAAATTTTAGAAATTGTTGAGTTTGAAAAGCTAAAGCTGGATAATGATCAGAAACTACACAAAAAATATAAATTTCTTTAAAATCATTTCTTATAGTAAGCTCATTTTTTGAGGCATCTAATAATTTGTACTTTTCTTCTTGAATTAGTTTTGCACAACTCAATCCCTGATCATATGAATCTTGAATTGCTTTTTTAAAATCTTCAGCAAGGAGATTGTCATTTCCTTTACGAGACTCTAATCGTAGTTTTTTTGATTTAGCTTGCAATACAATCGCACGATTTGCAAACACTACCAAAACATCAATTTCTCCAACTTTAGTTTTATTATGAAAAATATCTATATTTTTAAAAACATTTTTCACACCAAATATATTTGATAAAACTTCATAAGAAAAATCTTCAGTAAAATCTCCTCTGTGTTTTGTAGCTGTTGTTTTAAAATATGTTTCATCATACTCTTTAAACCAAAAAAATGGAGATTCGTAAGCAGCTTCTAAAAGTCCATAATGTTGAAATAAAATATAAGTATTATCATCTTGCTTTATCAATGGTTTTGCATTTATTACATTATAATCACCAATTGTTTTAAACTGTTCATTGGATGTGTTCACTGTAAATTCTTCTAAAATATTTAATATTAATTCTCTAGAGAAACTCGTTAACTCTATTAGTTCATCAATTGTGAACCTAAAAATATCTATTGTAGTCCACAAATCAGGATGTAAACTAAGTAGTTTTTCTCCAAGTTCTAATATCTTTTTTTGTTGAATATCAACTATGCACTTAATCAATGTTTGAATATTTTCAATTTCAAAGTTTTTATTTTCTAAAAACCATGCATTATCATTTTTATATTTTTTTACAAATAAATCTAAA
>SAAG01000162.1 GCA_010119095.1 Candidatus Altimarinota bacterium | reverse complement strand
TCAATTATTAGCATACCTTGAAGATAAAGAAAATTTACAGACTAGTTTTATATTTAATAGTGCTAATGCATTGGATTATATGTGAAGGTATCCAACAGTAACTTGACATAAACTATGAATTCTTACAGAGAGTTGAACCAATAACCCATTGCATGAAGTTCCAGTACTAGTGAATAGTGGGTATTTGGATATAGAAAAAACTACAGATTATTACAAGGCAAGTTTTACAGATACTGATTATATATTTTGAACCTGAACTAAATTAAAAATAATAAAAGATATTCATGCCAATCCAATTAAATCTTGTTTAAATATATTAAAATGATGAAATTGAAATAAAAATTGAATTTACTCAATAAATCCTACTTGATCAAAACTATGAAAGTATGAAGTATATTGTGATATGACTACTGATTGATGATGATGGACTTTAGTTATGTCAGTTTGAAATTTAAAAACTATTCCTATATGAACAACAGGTGAGTATAAAAAAGATAATTTAATTACATTAAAAACACCTTGAAAATTAGCAGATTCAGATGTTAATTTGTTGTATACTAACCAACTTAGAACTACAACAACAGGTTCTTGATTAACTCAATATAAGTTATATTGAAAACTTGAAACATGAAAATTTTGGAATTATACAGCTGCATGGCAAAATACTGTACATATGAAAAATGGTACTACTTATAAAGAAGATTGAAGTTACACTTCTAATCAATGAATTTATGCTTGAACAACAGATTTTGTATTTAATCATTGGGGAATTATGGATGTATGGTTTGAATATAATGACTATACGAGATATCAAGAAAGTCCTTGTTGTATAAAAAAACCTGATATATTTTTATGGGTTAGGTAAGTATTATTTCTTCCCAAACTTTTTAAACTTATTTTTCAATCTCTTCACTTCTTTTTCACCAAGCTTCTCTTCAAGTACAAAATTGAGTTGTCATTCTTCGTCAAACAGACTCATATCCATATTGATTCCAAATTCAAGTTTGTATTTGTAATCTTCATAATTTCAGTAACTTACAATTAGTTCACTATCTTTTATAATCCAGATATTTGTTGCTATCTTGTTTACAAAGTATCTATCATGACTAATAAACAAAATAGTTCACTTAAACTTTTTTAATGCAGTTTCTAGAGCTTCACGAGTGTCATAATCAAGGTGATTTGTAGGTTCATCAAGGATTAGTAAATCAAATTCTTTTTGTCATAAAATTGCAAAAGCAACCTTGCTTATTTGTCATCCAGATAGGTCTCAAACTTTCTTATTTATATCCTCATAATCAAACAGATAATGTTTCAAAATAGAAACTAATACTTGCTCTGAATAATTTAATCATTGTAGTTCAAAATTTTCTCTGATTGTTTTGTCTTTTTTTAACTCATCATGCATTTGGCTATAATAACCGATTTGTAGTAGTTTAGCTTTTGAAAAATATCAATCTAAAAAATCCAATTGCCCCAAGATACTTTTGATAAAAGTAGATTTTCAAACTCAGTTTTCTCAAACTATTCAGATTTTTTGTCATTTGTATAAAACTAAATCATTTATAAAAAAGAGAGGATCTTTTCTACCGATAAATACTTGCTTAAAAGTAAGTATTTTTTCGCTTGTATTTTCAGTCTCATTAAATAAAAATTTAGCTTTGTGAGGTATGTAGGGAGGTTCAATT
>SAAG01000050.1 GCA_010119095.1 Candidatus Altimarinota bacterium | reverse complement strand
AGAGTACCAAATGATAAATTTAAAATAAAAAAACACTTAAAATTTAAGTGTTTTTTTATTACAAAATATATTCACTGATTAATCAACCTCAATATAAAAAACAAACTTGATTTAAGACTTGTTTCTTATATCATATAATATGCTAATTTATAATTAATAAAAAAACATATGACAGACTCCAAATGTAAGTGTGAAGAAAAAACTGAAAAAGAAGTTTGTACTGACGAAAAAGTAGAAATAGAGGAAGAAAAACATAAGGCTCCAAGTATACCAGAAGTTGCAAAATTCAAGAGACCTCCTGCATTTGAGAGATGAAACAACTCTTTTGCAAGATGAAATCAAAACAATTTCCAACAAGTTCAAAGAAGAGCTGCTCAAAGATGAAGATAATTACAAAAAACACTCCTAATAATTTAGGAGTGTTTTTTACTTATAAATTTTTACTTTGGTTTATCTTTATTTATTTCATCTAATACTGATCTAACATCTGATGCAAAATCTTGAATATGAAAAGGTTTATTAACAAATCATGATATTCTTGGTAATAATTTAGGTTTAATACTTTGACTATGTCATGATGATACTATTATCTTAGTCATAATATCTGGTGGTAAAGATTCTATAAATTGCTCTCAATTCATTCATGGCATATCTAAATCAAGAGATACTAAATCTATATCTGGATTTGATTTAATGATTCTAAGTCCCTCTCTTCAATTATTTGCCACAATAACTTTATATCATATTCCTTCTAACATATATTTTAACAATCCTGAAATAACTTCTTCATCATCTACAACTAATATTGTTTCATTTCATCATGTCATTTTAACTTTTTCTTCAATTAATCCATTTTCTCATTGATTAGTTAAAGGTAAATATATATGCACTTTTGTTCATACATTTTCAGTACTATCAATATATATTGCTCAACTATGGTTTTCTACTATTATATTAAATACTTTTGCTAATCAAATTCATGTTCATCAAGTTTTTGCCTTAGTTGTAAAATATGGAGCAAATGCTTTTTCTAATACTTCTTTGGACATTCAACATCAATTATCTTCAAATGCTATATGTACATAAATTCATTCTTTAATCCCAAAATTATTATTCTTTAGAACTATTGTATTTTCAGCAGTTACTTTAATAAAATCTCAATCTTTAACTCATCTTTCAGCCATTGCTTGAATTGCATTAACTCATAAATTCAAAAAAACTTGGTGTAATTGAGTTTTATTTCAATTAATATTATGAAGTCATTTTTTAATCAATAATTGCTTATCCACTAACCTATCAGTTGTATTAATTAAAAATTTAAATACTTCAGAAATTACTTCATGTAAATCAAAATCTATTTTCTCAATTTCATTATTTTTTGACATTTGCTTAAGTTGAACTACTAGGTCACGAGCTCTAACAGCAGCTCTATATACAGTATTTAAAGAATCTTTAATATCTTCAGATAATCATTGTGTTAATAATACCATTTCAACATAACCCATAATAGGGGTTAATATATTATTGAAATCATGAGCAACTCAACCTATTACTTCCCCTAATATAGACATTCTCTCTCTTAATTGAAGTTGTTTTTGTGCTTCTTTTAGTTGATCTTCTTTTTGTAGACTATCTGTAATATCTCTACAGATACTAAATATTCCTTTTACATTTCATTCTGAATCAAAAATTGGTCATCTCATAGTTGAAATCTTTCTCTCTTCTCATTTTCTATTTAAGTATACATCTTCTCAAATAATAGTTTTTCATGTATTTATAGCCTCTTTTTCATTGGAACATAGAGAGCAATCTCATTTTCACATTAATTGATTTAATGTCTTTCATAACATCTCTGATTCTTGAACTCAGAAAAATTCTAATGCTGATTTATTAACTAAAGTAAACCTTCACTCTGTATCTTTTGTAGAAACAAGATCAGTTGTCCCATTTATAATAGATGCTAATAACTCTGTAGTCTCTCTATGCTTCTTTTCCTCATTTTTTCTATCTGTTACATCCTGTATAATTCATGTTAATGAAACAGCATTTCATTCATCATCTAAATCAACTCTCCCTATTCAATGTAACCATATTATTTCTCAATCACTCTGTCTTATTATCCTGTACTCTTTATCAAATTTTTTGATTTTTCAAGATTTTATATCATTAAAATATTGAAATAACATTTCTTTATCCTCTGGATGGACACAATCAAAGAATTCAGACTCTTTTCTATTATATTCTCACTCAAGTCAAAGTATTTTACTTAACATAGGAGATCATTCCCATTCACCAGTAATAAAATCTGCTCTATATGATCCTATTCATGTTTTTTCTTCAGCTTCTTTCAATAAAAGTCTTTGTCTTTTTTCTTTTTCATCTTTCGCCTTTTTCTCTGTTACATCCTCGAAAATAGATAAAATCCCCACTATTTTTCAATTTGTGTCTGTGATTGTCTCAGTAATTTTTTCTAAAATCATCAATTGTCATGTTTCCCTTAATTTTACTTCAATCTCAATAGCATCTCACATATTTCAATCAAGAGTCGACTGAAGTTGTTTTATAATTTCCTCTTGTTTTGAGCTAATTCATATTTCTGACGGTTTTTTTCAAAGTAACTTGTCAGTATTTATTCACAAAAACTCTCCTATATTTGGACTTACTTCTACATAACGAAAATCAGTTCCTGATATAATATATCACTTTTTTAGATACATAAATACTTCTCTGAAAGCATCTATTTTCTTCTGAACAATTGGATGAATATCAGGATAAAAATATTCTGATTTATAATTTTTCTCAGGACTTTGTAAATCTGATTTAACTTGATCTACCATATATCTAAGTGCTTAAATTTTTCGATTGAAAGCGAATCAAATCATCTCAATGATAACAATTCTCATACTTTATTGCTTATAGAATCCTTTATCTCTATATATTTTTTATTTTTTACTTCTAGATAAGGAGCATGGTTGAAAATATAATCAAGTTGTTGTTGAGCCTATTCTTGACTAGTTAATATTACTATCGGAGTATTAATAACTATTGTTAAATCATGATCAATAATACAATTTCAATCCAGCATATCATATAATTAACTTGTAATATCTTTGAATTCTAGACTTATTTCTTATCTTGTCAAAAAAATATTAATATTTTTTTAAAATTACCCTCTACTACCCTTTCTAATAATGATACTCAATACAAAAAATATAATGAGTAAAAGTACAATAGTAGCTCCACTTGAAGTATCTAGATAATACGAGATAAATAATCCCATAATTACACTTAGTATCGAGAACAGTGATGAAATCAAAAAAATTAACTTAAAATTTGGTGAAATAATCTTTGATATATTGGCTGGGATAATGAGAAATGCTCAAATCAAAAGGATTCAAAAGATCTTGATACTCAAAGATATAAATACAGATAAAAATATCAAGAATAAGAGATTGTATATATCTACTTTTAATCATCTCGTTTTAGCAATATCCTCATTGATTATCACTCACAAGAAGTTTTTTCAAAATAAACATAATGCTAAATACATAAGTACAAGTAGTACACTCAAGATTATTAAATCAGACCTATTTATAAAAAGTATCGATCAAAATAAAAAATTGTTTATATCAAGTGTCAGATTTCAAAGAAATCAGATAGTAAATATTCCCCCTGCAATTCAAGCTTGTGAAATAATTTCTTTTGTAGATTCCTTTGTGATAAACTTTGTCTTTTCTATAAAGAAAATCAATAAACTTCAGATAATACCAAATAAAAAAGAAAATAAATAATAGTTTCAATTTAAAAGTAGAGAAATTGCAATTCACAAAAATAAAAAATTTGAGATTGAATGAGTGACATTTGCTTCTTTTCTCATAACCACAAAGATACCTAGTATCGAAGCGATGAGACTTATGAGTACTCATCAGATAATGGCATTTTGGAAAAAAGGATATTTAATTATTTCTAACATTTAAATAATATTAATTAGTAATCTAAGTTTTATTATGCTTGTCATGTGGATGAGGATTGTGTCTATATGGCAATATATACTCTCAAAAAATATTTTTGATAGTCGGGTTGTTTCATATCTCTGCAGGTGTCCCATGACAACAAAAATTGTTTTCATGTAAACAGATTACTTTTTGAGAATTTTTGTAAACTAGATGTATGTTGTGAGAAACAAGCACGATAGACAACTCTGGAAAATACTCTTTTACTTCCTTTATAAGCTTGTAAAAAATCTCTTCACCTATGATATCAATTCAAGCAGTTGGTTCATCAAGCAACATCAAGTCTGGTTTTGACAACAAAGCAGTAACGATAAGCACTTTTTGTAATTCCCCTCAACTTAGTTTGTTTATCTTTTTACCAAGTAAATACTCTGAATTAAATTTATGAAGTATATCTTTGATCTTTTTTAAACCTATTTTTTCATTGTAGATTTCTATGTATTCTTCAACCAGTATAGGAAATGAATCATCCAAATTTATCTTTTGTGGAACATATGAAAGTTTTTTATATTTTTTTAATAGTTTTCATTGACTTGGAGACAAGATTCAAGCAATTACTTTTAATAAACTCGTTTTTCAAGTCCCATTTACTCATATGATACTCAGAATCTCGCCAGACAAAAGTCAAAAACTTATATCTTTAAGTACATAAGTTTTTCAATTATCATATGACAAACTGACATTTTCTAGTCTCAATATCTCATTATTCATATACTTTTTGTAGTTTTAATAAACTATCTTTGTAATTGTTGATATATCCTTTTGCAGTAGGATCAGTTCCTATAGGATTTAAAATATCTATTTTTAAACCATTGTCCTTTGCAAGTTTTTGTAAGTTTGAATCACTAAATTGTGGTTCGCTAAAAGCTGTTTTTATAGAGTGCAATTTTATCTCATCAACCAACTCTTTCATCTCACTACTATTTGGATCAGATAAAACTGATTTTTGAAATACAATCTTGCTTTTTGAATCAATTCCTAGCTCTGTAAATAGATAATTGTATGCATCATGAAATACAATAAACTCTTTTGCTTTTTTTCACTTTGTTGCAGCCAAGAAATCTGTTTTAGCCAATTTCAATTGTCCTTTTAGAGTTGTATAATTGTTATCAAAATATACTTTGTTCTCTGGAGAAAGTTCAATCAATTTATTTTTTATCTTCTCTGCTATTATAAGAGCATTTACACTACTAGTCCAAATATGTGGATCAACTGAATGTGCTTCTTCCTCATGTTCATCTTGTTCATGTTTTTCTCACTCTTCTTCGTGTTCATGTGGAGCTCATTCTATAAGTTTTATTCACTTAGAAACTACAAGTTTATCTTTTTTTTCAATAGCTTTATTTAAAAAACCATCTATATGCTCTAGATTGAGATAAACAATCAAATCTGCCTTGTCTATTTGAACCATTTGTTCAGGTTTCAAATCAAATCCATGTGGACTTACTCAAGCAGGAACAAGAGAATTGACTTCAACAAAGTCTCATCAGATATAGTTTACTAAAGAAGCTAGAGGGATAATAGAAGTCTCTACTTGGATTTTTCTTATATCTTTTCAAGCACCTTTAACTACATCATCTTTTTTACTATCCGCACAAGAAAATAAAAATAAACTTACTATTATAAACACAATTATCTTTTTCATATTTTTGATACTAATTATTATCTAAACATTTTTTACACTTTCCTACAACTCAGATACTATGAGACTTAACTTGAAATCACATTTTCTTAGCTTCCTCTAAAATCTTTTTGCAAATAGAATCTGCATGAAACCCAATTATAGAATTGCACGAGTCACATCTCATATGTTCATGATGATTGTGATGGTCTACAAATTCATAAGTCATAGTCTTAGCTCATACATCGATTTTTCTAATGATCCCTAGATCCAAAAACAGATTCAGAGTCCTAAAAATAGAAGCTCTTCACAAACTTTTAAAATGACCAATTATATCATTGTAAGTAAAGATATGTTTTATTTTCAGAAACTCAAAAATAGCAATTCTTTCAGGAGTTACTCTGTTATTATTTTCTTTAAGAATATTTTCTATCTTCATATTATTGAGATTAAGTATCAATAAGTATATATTTATTTTTTTGGGAGTCAAGAAAAAAAGCAAACTGTATAAGTTTGCTTTAGACTTTAAATGACATTATAAAATCATAAATAGAAGGAAAATCAAATGCAAAGTCTTCATTTAACACTGGTTTTAAATCAGTTTTTATTTGTTTTTCTAGTAAATCAAAACTATCTTGTAAAGTATATGCATAGCCAACTTCCTGAAGTTTTATATCTAATAGTTTTTTGAACTCCCTATCTTGAAAATCAAAATCTGAATTGTTTTTTACATACCAGATATCAAAAAAATCTCTTATTGCTGGAGTGATTCTTGTTAAACTTGCTCTCATCTTTTCAGCAATAGATTCTTTTAAATCTATACAATTTATATAATGATCTCAAAAGATAGGTTTTTCAAGTATCTTATCAATAAAAATTGATTGTATCTTTCATGGAAATACAGGAAGTTCTAGATTATTTTTTAAAGAAATATCTATTTTGATATGTTGAGTTGAATTATTAATAACTGAGTCATATTCAAATGTAAAAATAGCCATTTTATGTTCATCAAACTTTGTTCTTTCTAGTTTCAAATTTAATCACAATAGTCATAAATCTTCTACAAAGTTATTTTCATATTTTTTTAGTAAAGTTTGTCTTTTTGCTCTTGATATATCTAAATCTATAACAAAATCTAAATCTTCACTTAATCTAAAATAAGGGAAATAAATTTTATTTAAACATGTCCCTCATTTAAAAATCAAATCAGGATATTTTTCTCAAAACTTAATAAGTATCAGTGTGAGTAAAAAATCTTTCTCTATTTTATAGGCATCAAATCATTTGTTTGCCCAAGATAATATTTTTTTAAATTCAGACTTTTTATAATCTTTGTAATTTGGTAAAAACTTTGATATATTGTTTATAAACATACTTTTATCTTATTAATTTTATCTATTACTTTTTTTATGGGATATTTTTGCATGTATTTTTCTAATAGCTTTATATCTAGTGTCTTATAAATCTCTATAAAAAAGTTATCTTCATAAGTCATATAATCCCTGACATACTCTAAAAATAATCTTTCTCTAGTCATATAATTTATATTGTATCAATTTATCATCTTAGTTTCTTTTCAATAAAAAAATCATTTTTTTATCTTTTTAAATTTAAATTTTATTCACATAATCTCTAATTCCCTTGAATAATTGAGATTATAAATAGTAAATATATTTGAAACTTGGGTAATAAATCCTTTCTTGTTGTACATATCAAATCCTCAAAACATAAAGTTTTTAAAATCCATATAAGCTCATCATAGGATATAAGGGTCTCTAAATGCTAGTATCTGATTATTAAAATATACAGATCATTTTTTTATAACAGATACATATCACAAGTTTACTAAATCATCTATATTATACTTTTTTCATGACAAACTTATCAATTTTAATAAAAATTCAGTTTTTAAAATAATTTGTTCTATATTAGCTAATTTTTCTCTTATATTCATATATTTCATAATTAATTATAATTTATTAATTCCTATAAATTGATAGGAATACAAAAACTATAATTAGTATAGCATTTAGTATATTTTTTGCAAATTAATTTTAATTATTTTCTATATCGATATATACTCATATTATATACATAATTACAATATTGCAAATTTAATTATATATTTTTATTACAACAAAAAAAAGAAGTAACTTTCGTTACTTCTTTTTTTCTAATTTTCCTAAATTCTACTATTTTCCAAATACTGAGTCAATTAGATCGTATGATCTCAATTTTTGTAGTTGGTTTATTGTAGCGCCAGATACATTGTTCAATAAGTTGCTAGTTTCTGAGTAAACTATGTATTTATCTAGGTTTGTTGCGAAATCAGCTTCTTTTGTGATTGATTTCAAGATTTGTTTTTTAGAATCTTCGTTTTTTGCTATAAGAGTTTTCAATTTTGTTTGTACTTTTGTTAAAGTAGCTTTGTATTTTTCTCTTGTCATTTTTTCTCCAAGTTTTTCAAGATATTTTCCTACACTATCAGTATCGTAGTATCCAAAATAACTAGTTCCAGATGGATCTTTTTCATATTTTAAAGTTTCTAAGATATTTTGTTTATCAGCGATATTGATATATGCCATATTTGATAAATATAATTTATCAGTATCAGAGAATTCAGCAACTAAAGTGATAGTTACACTTTTATATTCACCATCTTTTAAATCTTTTACTAAATCAACTGTATTGAAAGTATATTTAGTCTTTCAAGGAGTAAAATCAACTATCTTGTAATTGTATTCTTTTTTTACATTTGTTGCTTCGTCAGCCACTCAAGCCATTTCTTTGTTGTAAAATATTCTAGAATACCCTTCTTCAACCAAGAAATACACTCTCTTTGCTTTTTTAGTAACTTCCTCAGGTACAACTATATCAGCTGTAGTGATTTTTTTTGTATAATACGACTTGTTGTTATGTTCATCATCAGAAAGTATATTGTTGTTTCTGATTATCAGGTCATACTTCATAGATAAATCACCAGAAATAGATCCAGTTTCCACAGCAGTAGTTACCATGTCCATTGTAGGCATAGCACTAGTTGTAGTCAAAATAGCTTCATCAGCATAAGTATTTCAAGCCAACAGAAGTGAGCTTGCTACCAAAGTTGTCAAAATTGTTTTTTTCATATATAAATTGTTAAGATATAAACTAATTTTTGCTCTTCACATATGCTATAACGATAATGTTTTGAAAAGGTGACAAAAAAATGGAAATTAAATATATCTTTTCATATTCAGTAAATAATTTTCTACAAACATATCTCTTAGTAGACTTACATCATTGAGCTCATAAACAGCTAAAATAGCATTTATATA
>SAAG01000161.1 GCA_010119095.1 Candidatus Altimarinota bacterium | reverse complement strand
TTATGACTATAAAAGAAAAAATATTAAAGGAACTAGAAAATCCTAAAATCCCAGATTTAAAGTTTTTATTTTCAAAAGAAGTTTTAGATGAAACTGCAACGATATTGTTAGACTTATTGAAAGAAGAAAAAGAAAAGTTTGATAGTATTTTAAAGGTAAAAGATACTGATATAACTTTTGAATTATTTCAAGATTTTTCTCGTTTAGATTTACTTTTTTCATTATTAAACCACTTAAATAATGTCAATTCAAGTGATAAAACAAGAAAGATAATTGAACAATTTGAACCAAAATATGTAGATTTTGGTAATTATATAAGCTATTCTAGGAGATATTATGATATGCTTGTTTATTGTAGAAAAAAATACAGTCTTGATAATGAGCAAAAAAGGATATTGGACTTATCAATAAAAGCATATGAAGTAAGATGAATTAAATTGGACCAAGTTAAACAAAAAAGATTGAAAGAAATAAATAAAAAACTGTCTAAATTATCAACTAGATTTTGAAACAATGTACTTGATAGTAGAAAAAAATTTAGTTTCATATTTAAAAATGACACTTTAATCAAAGATATTCCTGAAAATGACCTTTTAGATGCAAAAAACAAAGCAGAAAAAAAATGAAAAAAATGATATTTATTTGATGCTTCTTCATGAGCTTATGAAGCCATTATGAAGTATTGTATTGATCCAAAAATCAGAGAATATTTTTACACTGAGAGAAATAAATTTGCTTCAGAATGAAAGTTGGACAATAGACCCTTGGTTATAGAAATACTTAAACTTAAACAAGAAAAAGCTCATATATTGGGATACAAAAATTATGCAGAATTGTCACTAGTATTTAAAATGGCAGATAAACCAAAAGAGATAATCTCTCTTATTGATAAAGTGTCAAAAAAGGCAAAGAAAAAAGCAATAAAAGAGATAGAGACTCTTAAAAAATACTTTAAATTGATAGATATTCATCCTTATGATTTAGCATATTACAGTAGAATTTATAAAGAGAAAAAATATAAATTTGAAGAAAAAGAACTAAAAAAATATTTTGAATTTGATAAAGTCTTAAAATGACTATTTGAAATAACAAATAGGTTATATTGATTAGAAATGAAAGAAATAAAAATAGACTCATATTCACCTGATATTAAAGTATATGAGGTTTACAAGGATGATAAACTATTATCATACTTTATAGGAGATTATTTTTTCAACGAAAACAAAAGAAGTTGAGCATGGTGTGATAATCTAAGACCAAAACAAGGGATAAGGGACAAGGGACAAGGGAAAAGTTCTGTCATTGCGAGTGAAACGAAGCAATCCAGAGAACAACTGGATCGCCACGAACTTTCATTGCACTCAAATTCTCGCGATGACAAGGTATTACTTCCTATAGTCATAAATGTCTGTGCATTTGCAAAACAAGAATCTTGAAAAATATTTTTAAATCATATAGATGTAGAAACTATGTTCCATGAATTTGGTCATGCACTTCACGAAATGCTTTCAAAAAGCAAATATAGTGATCTAAGCTGATTTAATGTTGAATGGGACTTTGTAGAACTACCATCTCAGATTATGGAAAATTGGTGTAATGAAGAAGAATCTCTAAATCTATTTGCAAGTCATTACGAAAATTGAACAAAAATTCCAAAAAAGATGCTAAAAATAATGGATAAATTAAAAACTTATTGAAG
>SAAG01000160.1 GCA_010119095.1 Candidatus Altimarinota bacterium | reverse complement strand
AAAGAAAAAATCGATATTACAAAAGATTTATTTGAATAATAAATTAAAAAAGTTAAAATAAGCTAAATTTAAATATTTAGCTTATTTTTTTATGAAACTTATAGTTTGACTTTGAAATCCTTGAAAAGATTATGCAAAAACAAGGCATAATGTAGGTTTTTTATTTTTAGATTGGCTTATTGAAGAAGAAGATTTTGTAGAATTTAAAGATGATGAAAAATTTAAGTGAAGTACTTCAGTTTGATTTTTTAAATGAGAAAAGGTTATGCTTTTAAAACCTTTAACATTTATGAATTTATCTTGAGAATCAATAAGAAAATTGGTTGATTTTTATAAAATAGAATTGGAAGATATGATTGTGGTTTATGATGATATAAGTATGGATTTTTGAAAAATCAGATTTAGAGATGAGTGATCTGCTTGATGACATAACTGAGTAAAAAGTATTAATTCACATTTTTGAGAAAAATGGAAAAGAATCAAAGTTTGAGTTTGATTTAATGATAAATATGATGTTTCTGATTGGGTTCTAAGTAAATTTAAAAAAGAAGAATTACATGAATTAGAGAAAAAAACTTTTTCAAAGGCATTTGATTTGTTACTAGAAAAAATATAGTTTACTATTTAATTTTTTATACATGATTATCATTGAAAAAAGCTTTTTTTGAAGATTAAAGCAAACTTTAATTATTTTTACTACAAATGTAAACATTACTATTTATTATTTATTGTTTTCAATTATAAGTGTTTTTGTACTTTCACTATTATGAAGTTATATTTTTTCGTTATCTTATAAATTCCTTGATATTAAAAATTGATCTGGTATTGATATAAATTCTTATGTAAATATGTGATATTTTTGAGTTATTTATTCTATTATTTCTTTAAGTGTTGCTATACTTAAATTTCCATTTTATATATCATTTGTTAAAAATATTAGTGATGCATATAAATGAAATAATTTTGATAAAATTGAAAATTTGAAGTTTTGATTTGCTAGAATTTTTAAGATATTGAATACTTATCGGTATATATTTAAATATGTTGCTTTAATTCCTTGTTTATTACTTATTGTATGATTACTAATAATATTTGTTGATCATATAGTGTGAATTTTAATTGTTGCCTTTTCAATTTTTCTGTTTATATATTTTGCTATATTTAGGTGATTAAGATCTTTTTCTTCACTTATGTATGCTGTTTTTTATGATGATTTTAGTAAAGATAGTTTCAAAAAATCTATAGAAATTACTAAATATAAAGTTTGAACTGTATTTTGGAACTATGTAGGTATATTTATTGTTGCTTGGTTTGTTACTTATCTTGTAAATAAATGAATTAATATATTTATTCCTGATAATGATATAATTTCTAAAGTAATAAATGAAGTATCAGATAATATTAATAATTTACAAAATATTCAAGAAAGTATAGTTAAAATAGTGAATGAATGGATTAAAAGTTCATCATCACAGATGTGATTAGGATATATTAAAAAATTTATTGATTCTGTAGTTACTAATCTATTATATGTCTTTTGAGTTATATTTTATTTTTTACTAATGAAGAGATTTGAAAATGAGAAAGAAGTAAATATTTAATTTTATTATCAATTCAACATCTCCTCTATATCTTCCCTAATTTGGCTGACTAATTCTAAATCTCTTAAGTCAGCTATTTTTAAATCTGGTAATCAGCTTT
>SAAG01000159.1 GCA_010119095.1 Candidatus Altimarinota bacterium | reverse complement strand
TTTGAAAACTTCAAATAATTTTTGTAACTAATAGAATTACAGAGAATTAAAAATAAATTCCGGCAAAATTCGATTTTTGTCGGTCAATAGTGATAAAATATACCTATAAATATCACCATCATAAAAACGGCTTGGATTGCTTTAATTTTATTCATAGTTAATACGTCTTTTTTTATAAATGAATATTGAGGTTATTATCAAAATTGCCCAAATGACATCCAACACATTCCAAATTTCTCTTCCAAGTGATATCTTGAAAATTGGATTAATCAAAACTGCTGAAGCCAGCCAAATCACAAACCATGTCTGATTTCTTTTGTAATTATTATATGCAAATATGGCGAATCCTATCATACCAAGGAATCTAATAAGTTGATAATACCCATAAGGCATATCCAATAAACAAACTAATAAAAGAATGCTTAAAATAATTTTGATTATGTTTTCTTTTTCTTTCATTTTTATTTGAGATATAATCACTTATTTTCATTAGAAAATCCATCGTAAATCCACAATATAACTCGTACAGCAATCAGGTACAAAATAAATGTTAAAAATGTGATGTTAATTGCTTCCACTATATCAAAATCATAGGTGTCTCTACCTGATTTTATTCCAAAGAAAATTGAAGAAATTACTCCAAGAGTGATTAAAAGTCTTTGCACGCCTTTATTGAGTTCAAAAAATCTTCCCGTGAATTTGTTTTTATTTAAGAAACTTTTTAATGTATGACTTTCTTCATTCTTATTTTTTGAAAATTCAGATTTATTATTGCTTTCATTTGTTTTCATTTCTGTGTTATTAGTTAGATTTATAGATTGTTTTTCAAGCGGTTCACCAGGAATCTCTGTGGTTCTTTCAATTGATTTCTCAGTGGGATTTTCAATGAGTTTATTAATGGGTTGACTTAGAGATTTATTTATAGGTGTCCTAGATTTATAATTTACATCGTCAAATTTTATAAAAAAATCCAATATTTTATTTGTTTTTGACATATTAAATGACGTATCCTCGACTTGTATAACTTCGTCTATGTTATCTTTTTCTAAATCATTTACTTTTATTCGATCTACAGATTGATTTAACGTATTGTTTTCAGTTTTTATGTCTATTCCTTTATTTTTGAAGAAAGCAAATACTTTTTCAGGGGATGGCAGGAAAATTAAAACTATAATATATACAACGAGTAATGTCAAAACATAAAAACCACCACCAGATAGATCTCCGGGGGTAATTATTAATTGCATTAAAAAAGAAATAGCAACAGCAACTATTAGTCCAACCAATCCAATAATGGCAATAAGTAAGATTTTTCTTTTTGAGATTATTTCTGTTGTATTCAAATAATACTTTTTAAGTAAATATAAACCAGATGTGAACATTAGAGTTGAAACAGATAGCATTCCAAGAATTGTATCGAGTTTATAAAAGTCTATATCCAAAAACAATAAGAGAATTGTGCTTAAATTACCCAAAAAACCGAAAGTTGAAAGTATCCAGCCAAAATTTTTTTTTCCCATTTGTAATTATTTTAAAGTTATAAAAAAGTATGATCTAGTAATAGCCAATATAAAAATTACTACATCAGCAAATATAATAAATATTCTGGTTTAATCGTTAATCGTGTGAAACAAAGATAAATTTAATAAATTTGCATCAGAATGATAAACTATATTTCTGATGGAAACCAGTTACAAATTATACGA
>SAAG01000158.1 GCA_010119095.1 Candidatus Altimarinota bacterium | reverse complement strand
TATGAAAATAGAATGAAATGATCCATATTTTGAAACTTGAAAGACTGATACTGCATCAAAGATATGATATTATTATTCTCTTTCGGCAACTTGAAATACTATTCCAATAACAGGAGATGGAACAAGTGAATATGATCCAAATTATAATAAAATATCTATTTCTAGTCCTGTTCAATTACTTTTAACATGAACAATAGATTGGAATAATGTAAACTTATATTTTAAAGTACCTAAATTTGATGATAGCTGAAGTGTGATTTTATTTACTTGATGAAGTGACCCTATAATAAATTGGCAATTATCTTCAGATATTGAAACTCTAAACTCCAGTTGAACTCAAGTTATGAATAATGACATATGTAATTCAAGCTGATGTACAATATGAATTTCTTTATATAATACTTTGTGAAGCACTCTTGCATGAACCTGAAAATATTTTCAGGATTTTTATACTGATGAAAAATGTTCATCATCTTGATGTACTTTAAAACTATCAATTGTAAATGAATTACTAACAAGTGACAATAAAAAAATCCCTTATCTTGAATACAAAATAGAACTTCCTACTTGAACAAATATTGCAAACTATTATTCAATAATAAGGTCATCTTGAAAATCAACTTGATATAGAAAAGACTTAAAATTATATATTCCTCAACAAACAACTATCGAAGCATTTGATTTTACTGTTTTTCAATAGTTTAGAATGTTAGATTTTTAGAATCATAGTATTTTAGTTTGTTAGAAATTGTAATATTAAATTAAAAAATTAAGAATTATAAAAAAGTTTGAAAAACAAAAATTTTTCTAATAATCTAAAATCTAATATTCTAAATTTCTATTTTGTACTTTCTAAACCAAGTTAGTTGTCTTTTTGCATAATTTCTACTATTTTGTTGTATTTGAGAAATAGCTTCATCTAGACTAATCTCTCAATCTAAGAATGAAATAATTTCTTTGTATCATATTGTTTTCATACCAAAATCAGTTTTTTTATATCACATATCTAATAGTTTTTTTACTTCTTCTATAAGTCCTTGTTCTAGCATTATATATACTCTCTTATCAATCCTATCATATAGTTTCTGCCTATCTCAGTTATAAGGATTAACAAAAAAAGTATCATACTTCAATTTTTTTTCTTCGATAGATTCACTTTTTGTACTTCAACTTATCATAGCGACCTCTATAGCTCTTATTACATATCTTAAGTTATTTGGATGTACTGTTTTTGCATATACTGGATCAAGTTTTAATAACTTTTCATAAACATATTCATTTCAAAACTGTTTTGCTTGATTTTCAAGTGATTCCCTCAAAATCTTATCTCATGGAACTTTTGGAATAGTAAAATCATATATCAAACTATCTATATATAATCAAGTTCATCAACATAAAATAGGAATTTTATTATTATCCCATATATTTTGCATAATTTTTAACGATTCATTTTTAAACTGTCCTACTGAATACTCTTCATCTGGGTTAATAATATCTATCATATGATGTTTTACTCATTGCATTTCATCTTTTGTAATTTTTGCTGTTCAGATATCCATAAGCCTGAATATCTGCCTACTATCAGTTGAAATAATTTCTGTATCTAGCATTTTTGCAATATCGATACTAATAGCAGTTTTTCAACAAGCTGTTGGTCAATAAATAACAACTATCTTTTTATCAGTATTTTTATCTAAAAAATTTTGTAGATTATTATCTATC
>SAAG01000049.1 GCA_010119095.1 Candidatus Altimarinota bacterium | reverse complement strand
ATATATAAAACCAGAGGTTAAACCATCAGCATTAGTTATAAAAAATGAAGAAGTAGACACTAATCCTGTAGAACCTATTTTAAACAAAGCAAAAGAAAGGCTATCTAAAAAAGAATATGATGAGGAAATCAGAAAATTAAAAAAGCAAGCTAGAGATGAAAATTGGCCTAGAGATAAATTTATAGCAGAAGAAACAAGATTAACAAAAATATTTGAGGAAACAAAACAAGCAAGAATAGAAGTAAACAAAAATAGACCAACTGAAATGGAAAGACAAAAAAGAAAAATAGATAAGATGAAAAAATGAGATTAATAAAAACAATAAAGAAGAAATTTATATTTCTTCTTTATTTTTTATTAGTTTTTCTATAAGCTTTTCTGTAATAAAAATTTCTACTGAATAAACGAAATTTGTTTTATTTAATCAATATTTTTCTTTACTAAAAATGGATACTTTCAATTTTTCTCAATCATATACTAGATGCATATTATTAATTTGTTGTTCTTGGTATTTGTTTTTATCTCAATTTATATATATTTCTTTAATAAAACTAATAGTTTTTTCAAGAGTTTTTGGTAAGGTAAATCATATTTTTTTAAGCTCTTTTTGTATAGGTTTTTCTAAATAAATTGAAGGTCATCACATAGGAAATCCGTCATTCATCCAGTTTTGAAATGCAATGAGTAAAATGTTATTATGGTAAGCTTGTTTACTTGTTTTTGAATTAATAATCATAAATACAGGAACATCACTTGAAAAATTATTTGAAACTCAATTGTTTACTATTCAATTGTTAATATTTTCTCTTTCTTTATATAAATCTCTTTTTTTACTTGATATACTTGATCCTTCTGATAAAGTTAATTGTATTCAAAATTTGATATTGTGGCTATCTAATATAAAATCTATTTTATTAGATTCTAATTCATTGGGTCATTTTTCAATTCTTGTTTTTTTATCTTGTTCATATAATCTAGATATCATATCAATAAGAAAATATTCTAAGGCAATTCAAGGATTTCTCATTTTAAATAATAATTCATTTTTCTCTCATTTTTTAAGATAATTTTTTCTGTAAGTTCAAATAGAATCAATAAATCTAACTATTTTTATTCCTACTTTTTTAATCTCTCTTAATA
The DNA here is from genome assembly GCA_010119095.1 of Candidatus Altimarinota bacterium. Lineage (GTDB taxonomy): Bacteria > Patescibacteriota > Gracilibacteria > BD1-5 > UBA6164 > Altimarinus. Next base: position 8,018 of record SAAG01000049.1, on the reverse strand, counting down.
AATCAGGAGAAATAGATTCATCTGAAGAATCTGAATTATTATAATAATCTAATAGTTTAAGTAAATTTTCTTTATCTTGTTCATTTAATATTCACCATACTGATAGATTAATTAGATCTCTAGTATGTTCAATACTTACTGGTAAACTTTTTATTATCCTTTCTAAGATAGTAGTATTGTTTAGTATAGTTCTGATGTTTTCTTTACTGTGCATTATAAAAAATTTAAATATATAATTAATTTTATCATTATTAAATTTTTAAATCAAAAAAATAATAAAAATAGCACTTATTTAAGTGCTATTTTTATTTAATTTGTCATTATTCCATGTCTTCATCTGAATAATTGTCTTCTATTTCAGTATCTTTTTTCTTTGCTAGATCAGCATCAAATAATCAGAAATCTACTTGAGTAAATATCATTCTGATGGCTTCTGCTTTTGATAGAGGATAATAATAATATCACTCATTTTCATTTATTTCATTGTATTTTTTTGTATAATCATTGTACATATTTATCATACTTTTATTACATGCAATAAATTCTGAAAAGTTCTTTTTATCATAACACTTGTAACTTAGTTCAAAAATATTTCTATATTCTTTCTGTTGAGCTGTTTCTTTAGATGAAAATGATATTTTTTCATTGTCATAAGTATCAACTAACAATAATTTGCTTTGATTTGGATAATAAACTAGTGTTTTTTGAGTAAACATATATGGATCATAGTTTCTATAAAAACTATCTAATACAATTTTTTTATTTCAATATATATTATTTAAAAAAGTTTCAACCTTTTTCTTTGTAGCTACATAATTTTCTTCATCTATATTTTTTTCAAAGTTTGCAATATTTTCTTGATTATATTCTCAGATTTCATCGATTCAAGCTAACTTATATATAAGAACTCTTTCAAAAATAGTGTGGTTAGGTAATAAGTTAGAATAACTAGCTGAATTATTAATTTTTGATGAATCAATATAATCATTGTAATTATCAATTCACATATCTTTAAAAATAGCATCAAGGTTTGTTTCTTTTCAATTTATTGTTAATTTATATGCTTTAAATTTACATGCTAATTCTTTAGTACTGCATATATTTGGTTCTGTTTTAAAGTTTAATACCCATTTAGTATACATATCAAGAAATTCCCCCCAAGTTATAGGACTATTTCATTCAAATTTCTCTTTGTTTTCAATCATATTGTATCTAACCAAAATAGTTAAGAAATTTTTGTATGCAATAGATTGCTTTTTTAAATCACTAAATTTTAAATCTGTAACATTTTTAAATACATTTGGTATAGAAACTTCGTTATTTGAACTATAAACATCTATGTTTTTAGTAACAAAATCTATAACATTATCTAAGTTTTTAATCTTATTGTTTTTTAGAGTTCTCATTGATACTGATAAATAATTTTGTCTATTAAGATCTTTATTTAAAGGAAAAAATATATTTATATCACAAGATTCTAATTCTATTCTGTTTCCGTTTTCATCAACTTGATTATATCAGTAATAATAATCATAATAGTCATAATAATTATAATATGATCAGATGCTTCAGTTTCAAGAACAGTTGATAAATCAATCTAGTCATTTAAATTTTATCATGGCTTTTTGAGATTTATCTACATCTTTTAATTGCACATCATATATCTCTTTTGCAGATTTTCATTTACCATTGTATTCTACAAGTTCATTTAGATAGATGTTTGCATATTCATATAAATTGTCTCATAGATAAAATTTATATCTTCAAGTATCAGATAGAGTATTGTCCAAATCTTTTATATCTATTTTTGGTTCATTTGTTGCAAAACTTGTAACTATTTTTGAAAATTTATCTTTATTGATTTTTATCGAACCAAGTACTAAATCTATTTCTTTTTTTACTTCTTTATTTCTTTTTTCATCATAAGTAGGAGCCATTAAATCGATACTTATAATATAATCTCAAACTATTGCTTTATATCTGTTTCACCAATTACTGTTTCAAGCAGATAAATCTGTTTTTTCTACAGGGTAATAAAATTTTATTCAAGATATAGTTTTTTTAAGTAGTTTTTGCCAATCTTTACTGTAAAATCATTCTTTTTCAAAATAATAAAACATTTTCTTATCTGTATCAAGTTTAGGTCATTTTTCAATATATATTCATAAGTATTGAACTCATGTATCTTTTTGTTTTTTTAATTCTATATTTAAAGTTGTATTTTTTATATAATTTGACACTTGGTAATCAGAAAGAAGTTTTATATCAAAAACATCATCTTTTAAACTTAGAGAAGAATTGATGTTTTCTATCGTTTTTCTATAAGAATTGAAATCTATAAGTTTTGTAATAGGATTTTTCTTTGATTCTAAAGTCTTGTTTGTTTCTATAAAATTTTTTGCTTCTTTTATAGATAGGGCATATCCCATACTATCTCCCCATCCAATACCAAAAGTAGGGATTCAGATTAATTTACCATCTTTTATAAAAGCTCATCCAGAATTACCTCCAGCAATTAGTGTATCAGTTTTTATATATTTGTAACCGTTGTATTCACTAATTCAACTTACAATTCATTTTGTTTCACTTATTGTATCAGCACCAATCCAAGGATAACCAATAGCTATAGTTTCATCTTGATTTTTTGGCTCATAATTATAATCTACATCAATAGTTTTAAACTTTGTATAATCTACTTTGTTTCCATATATATCAATTGGGTCAATTCTCAAAATAGATATATCAAGCTTTTCATCACGAGTTATTAGACTTGCTGTATAATCACAAACTGGTTTTTCGCTTATTTTTTTAGTTACACATATTGAAAATGCTGATGCTAGTGCTCATTTTCCATCATCAACTACATGATCATTGGAGATGATAACTCAATCCTTAGTTATGATTGAAGCTGATCACCATCACATCATCATAGGGTATTTTCCATATACATCATAATAAGATATAATTTGCACTATAGGAGATATGTTGATATTAGTTTCTGATGCTTTTGTCGGCATGAAACTAGATAACATAACTACCAAAATAACCAAAGAAACAATTTTGTTTTGGAGCATATTTTTTAGTTAATAAATAAAACATACTAATTATATGAAATTTTTTATATTGTAAAATAATTAATATACAATTTATATTAATTTCAGATTATCATATGAGAATATTCGTTAAATAATTCACTTACTTGTTTTTTTGAAATATATGGATTTAGTTCGCCATAGTCTCAATGTTTTTCATCAGTATATCATATATTGTGGTTATCACTTCAAAAAGTAACATATAGATTGTATTTCTCTCTGGCTTCTAAAATAGCTTGAATCCATTCTTTAGTTGCCTTTGAATTTATCTCAATAGCATTTACTCATCACTTTTCAACATACTCTCTAAGTGAGGAGTTAAATTCACTAATTCATCATTTAAAAGTCATATTTGGATGAGCTATTGAAAGTATTCAATTACATTCTCTTTGTATTTGCTTACAAGTTTCTAAATTGGGTTCATATTCTTCTATTTCATATCAATACTCACTATACATATCTCAATCTCTTTTTAAAAATCTAGAATAAAAGTCAATCATATTTAATTCAATTCAACCATTTAGATATAGAACAAATTTCCTATTATGTTCTATATGATATACATATGTAGCTATATCAAATTTATTTAGTGCATCTATTTTTCTCCCATTTTTTAGACTATATTTTAGAAAATCATCATAATTTAGAGTAAATCATTTTTGATTTAAAAACTCTATTTGTTTTTTTATTAAGAGGATTTTTTTTGATATTGTATTTGAAAGTATTTCTTTTGTTTTATAAGAGATTTGTCTTGCATAAAGAGTAAGATGTAAACTTTTATTTAGTCTTGTGTTTCTTGCTGATATTTCTACAGAATCACAAGTGTAAATTCAACTATCACTACATTGCTTCTTAAATAAGCTAGGAGAAACTTTATCATGATCAGTCATAGCAATGAAATCTAACTCATTTTTTGAAGCTGACTTTATATGTTCAGAATGATTATTTTTTCAATCTGATATATTTGAGTGAAAATGCATATCTATATTCATAGTTTTTTAGTTAGTAATACAATTTTATGATATTAATAATTTTAAAATGTAATAATAATTAACAATTATATGTAAAAAATAATTTTAGTTAGTCCATATTTGCTTTTATTTTAAAGTAATATATAATTATATAAAAAGTGTAATATTAATTTACAATTATTATGTACGAAAAAATACTTTCAAAAATTTGATTAAGTGATTTGGAATCAAAAATATATTTAGATATACTTGAAAACTGAGTTTCAAATATAGTTTCTATCTCAAATAGAACAGCTATCAATAGACCTGCATTGTACAAGACCTTACCAAATTTAGTTGAAATATGAATTATATCAAAGTTAATAAAATGAAAGAGAACTGTTTATAGAGCTGAATCGCCAAAAATGTTATCAAAAATGTTTGACGGTTTATCAAATATGTTTTATTCAATTTTACCTGAATTAGAGGAAATACATGAATCAAATCACTATAAACCAAGTGTTAGATTTTTTGAAGGTGTAAGATGAATTAAGTTTATCTTTGAGGATATTTTAAATACTTTGGAAAAGTGAGATACATATTATAGATATAGTTCTAGAAATGTTTTTGGTCAAAAATATTATCCTACTGATTATGCTAATACAATAGATGAAAAATGAATTTACAGATATTTAATTACAAGTGAAAAGTTGTATTCAACAAAAATCCCAAAAGCTAGAAGGGAAGTTGTAGTTATACCGAGCCATTTTGATATATTTGAAGATAATTTAGCTAAAATCATATATAAAAACAAAGTTGCTATCGTTGATTATAATTCACTTACCGGTTTTATCATAGAAAATCACTTATTTGCAAAGTTTGAAGAAAAGATATTTAAATTATTATTTAAGTTGATGAAAAATATTTGATATAATAGGTAATCTAATATCTTTAATTTTTTTATTTGTTTTTTTATAAATTTTTTATATTATTTGTTTTATATATTTATTTTTTTAACTATATAAATAATGAATAATAGGTTTTCTTACAATTCAAGAAGAAATAAAGTCAAAAAGACAATAAAAGATTATTTAATTCCTATAGTTTGAATTTTTATTGTACTACTAATATTGTTTAGTGTATTTTCATGAGATGATACAGAAACTACAAAAGAAGAAACAAATACTGAAGTTAGTGCTACGGATTTAGTTGTAAAACTAGATGATGCACTATCGGAAGCATATATAATGAATGAAAAAGATGAAAAACAAGCTATAAGTTCATCTTCAAAGCTAAATCCTCTAGAAAAATTGGTTGTAAAAGAATGATCTACAACTATTGAAAATTCTAGCATTTGAACAATGAAATTAAATAAAATGTGAGAGTTGGAATCTGATAAAAAATGAGTTTTGAAATTGAATTCTTCTGATTTATGGATTGAAGCTAAAAAATCTTTTTCTATTGAAACAATGTATTCAAAAATCAAGATATCTGCTTGAAGTGTCATATCTATTAGTCAAAATGAAGCTCTAAGTACTGTTTATGTTATATCATGATCTGCTGAAGTATCAAACTTGGTTTGAAAAAAGACATTGTTATGAAATCTACAAAAACTTACTATTTCTAATCAAGATGCTTCAAACGATGAAGTAGATTTGACTTTATCAAAAGACAATATAGATGAATTTTTTAAGTCTAGTGAATGGTATACAAAAAACAATTGAGATTCTTTCTTGAGTTGAAGTTTACTTTCTTCATCTGGAGCAACTGGATCAACTATGTCTTGAAATTTACTGGATTCTACATTGACTTTAACTGATTTAAGAGATGAAATGGTGTTGTCTTCAAGTAAATTATCTATTTCATGACAATACTCAAATGATTTTGTTTCATATATTACACTTGATTGAGTAAAAGCTAAAATAGATACTGAAAATAAAACATTTTCTTTTGGTACTTATACTTTAACAAAAAAAGAAAATGATTTAGTTTTTAAAATTTACGATACTGATTGAGATGTTATGTCAAAAGTAGTTTATACTTTTTATTATAACTGAGCAATAATCCAAGATGAAACTACTACTCAAGTAAATGATACTCCAAAAGTAGTTGAAACATCTAGAAATTATCCAATTGATGGAAGTAAATTTGTATTTACTGCTCCTTGAACTTCACCATATACAACTACTGAGACATTTGTTACTATTAGATGACAAACTCCAGCTTGAGTTTCAAAAGTTGTAGTTAATTGACACCAATTAAGTAGTTTTAACTGATCAACTTGGAGATATCATGCAAATGCTGATAGTGATAATTTTAAAGATGGTACAAATGTATATGAAGTTAAATATTATTGAGATAATGGAAAACTTGTATATACAAACTCATATGTAATAATCAAAAAACAAAAAATTGTAGAGCTTCCGGCTGAAGAGAAAACTGTTTCTGAATAAAACAAAAAAATAAACTCTAATTTAGAGTTTATTTTTTTGTTTTATATTTTTTTATCCACAACTACATCAGCTTGAACACTTTAGAGGGGAACAAGACGAATCAGAACTTCATCATATTATGCTTATAAACATTGATTTTATTTCATCAATAGGTGGTATTTGTCATTCAAAAATCATATCTTTAAATTCAATACTTTCTTCTTCTATAATCAAAGCTGGAGTTTCTTTTATAGATAATTCTTGTTTTAGTTTATCATCATTTGATTCAGTAACTTCAATAAAATCATCAAGTCATAAATCTTGCAAACTAATTGTTACTATTTCTTTAAGATTGTTTAAATCTTGTCATTCTCAAAAAAGTATAACTTTCATATTTATTTTATTAATTGATAAATAAAAGAGCATAAGACCGGTCTATAAAAAACCGGTCTTAATTATCAAATTATAATATTTAAATTATTTTTCTTCAGCAGGTTTTTTATCAGCTTCAGCTGGTGCAGCAGCAACAACTGGTTCTTCTACAGCTTGTACAGCTGGTTCTGTAGCATTAACTACTATATCATCAGCTTTATCTTGTATTTCAAACTTTTTAGTATCTATAACTAAATCAGAAACTCTGATAGCATCTTCAAATTCTCTCAATAAACTCAAATCAACTTCAAAGAAATCAACTAAATCCTCACTTTGACATCTTACTTCTACTGTTTTCATATGTTCTTCGATGATTGCTCATAATTTCTTTGCTTCACTTTCTCAAACAAATTTTAAAGGGATTTCAGCATTGATTTTTTCTCATGCAGTAATTGCATAGAAATCTATATGTTTAAATGTTCAAAGTACTGGATCTTTTTGAATTTCTCTAAAAAGTACTTGCATTTTCTTTTTTCCAATTTCAAGTGAAACTACATGACTTTTTCAGTATGTATTAAGGATTCTAAGTACATCTGAATTGTTTACTTTTAAACTTATTGGTTCTTGGTGGTGACCATAAACTACTCAAGGAACTTGTTTATTTTCTTTAAGTGTATTTCTTTTTTCGCTTACCTCTCTAACTTCAGCTTTTAGTTCAATTTTTTTCATAAGGATATGAATTATATAATTAATATAAAGTAGTGCAAATTTTATATAAAAATAAAAAATAAGCAAAAGTTTTTTTACACTTTTTTAAATGTAATGTTTAAATATAGTTTTTTATGATAAATTTACTCAAATAAACTATTTAAAGAATTGATAAAATCATCAATTTCTTCGACTGATGGAGTTTCTGTTGAAGTATTTGTAGTGCTGCTTGTTGTTGTGGTGTTATTGTTTGTTGTTTGGGTGTTTTGAGTATTACTGCTTGTAGAAGTAGTATTTGTGCTTTGTGTATCTGGTTCATTAAGTATATCATTTAGAGAATTGATAAAGTCATCTCAATCATCTTCTTCATCCTCTTTAACAGTTTTAGTTACGGGTTTTACAGGTTCTTTTTTTGCAGAATTTAGTTCTACTTCTACTTTTTTGGTACTTTTTACAGTTGTTTT
>SAAG01000157.1 GCA_010119095.1 Candidatus Altimarinota bacterium | reverse complement strand
TTGATAATTGTAACTATATTATCAATGATATTAACACCATTTATTTTAAAGTACATGGATAATATTGTTAAGTTGTTTATCAAAACTAAATATAGCGAATTTACAAATATTAAAGAACTTAAAGATCATATAGTTTTAATTTGATATGGTAGAGTATGAAGTATGGTTTCAGAATTTTTAAATGACCATAATTTAGAACATGTTATAATTGAAAATGATTTAAATGCCTTTTCTCTTGCTAAAAATGATGGTAGAAGAGTTTTTTTATGAAATGCTTATGATGATAATATGTTAGAAAATGTTTCAATATTAAATGCAAATTATATAATAATATCTATCTGATTTTCTTACTGATTAGTTCCAATAGTAAATAAAATTGAAAAAATTGTATGACCAGAAAAAATAATAGTTAAAGTGAGTAAATTTAGTGAAAAAGAAGCATTGGAAAAACACAATATCAAAAATATAATTGTAGAAACAGAAAAAACTGCAAATACAATAATTGATTATTTAAAATAATTAATCATTTGAAATTGAGTTATCATAATTATTTCAATGAATTTCATCTATTGTTTTTAATCTAAATTTTTTTCAACAATTTATACAATAATTTGCCTCAATTTCATTTTCCCTTTCACAATAATTACATATTTTTACTTTTCATTTTTTTAGTTTATCTTGTGTATGAGCTACTTCAGTGAAAACCAATATTGTTATAGATCAAATAATAGCAAATAATGCGGGTCATAGTAATATAACTACTGTTCATATAATTCTTCATGCTGAAGTAATTGGAATCATATCACCATATCATACTGTTGCAGCTGTAACAACACCCCACCATAAAGCTTTTCAAATAGAACTAAATTCTGAGTTAACAGCATTTTCTACCTCAAAAACCAAAACAGATACTACAAATATAATTATACCAAAAAGTAAAAATATAGCTTTGTATTCATCTTTATAATTTTTTAACGCATGTACAAATCAAACTGTTATTGGGATATTTCTAAGTAATCTCAATACTCTAAAGACTCTAGTAACTCTTAGTATCACCAAGAATTCTAAACCTAGGAAAAACTTATATACTAATGACAAGAAAAATGGTAAAAATGATAGTAAATCAACAAAATTTAATGGTGATACAAAAAATGCTTTTTTATCTCTAGCTCTAAAAAAACGATAAATATAATCCAGTAAGAAAATTGTAGATATTGAAAAATTGATAATAAATAATTCTTTTGAATATAATAAACTATTTGATTTTACTGATTCTAGTATTATTATAAAAACAGATATTATAACTCAAAAATCCAATATGAAATTACCTATTTTTCATATTCTACTATCTTCATCTTCTAAAAAGTTTTCGTATTTTTCCCTATCGTAGTGGAAAAATCTCTGAATTTTTGAAAAAGACATAATTAAGAGTTACAAGTAAAAAAGCTAAAAGTTAAAAGTAAGATTTTGTTTTACTTCAAACTTATACTTATAACAATTTTATCATACTTTCTTGAATTTTTCCAAAAAAGATAGCCTTTTTAGGACTGTAGGATGTGAATAATAAAAAAATTCATATGCTTTATGTGGCCTAAGGTTTGAAAGGTTATTTTGAGATAACTTTTTAAGTGCATTTTGTAAGTGTATAGCTTCATAATTTGTTCATGCATATTCATCAGCTTGATATTCATTTATTCTCGATAGAATATTTCAAAATAAGGATAATATGATAGATAAAGGCATAAATAA
>SAAG01000156.1 GCA_010119095.1 Candidatus Altimarinota bacterium | reverse complement strand
GGTAATTTTTCTGACCAATTAAGAGTATTTAAATAATCTAAAACACGAGTTAATAAAAATTCAAAAACTATAAATCCAACAATCAAATAAAAAATCACAGTTACTAAATTTGAATCTATTGTCGGTAATAAACAATTTGCAATTCATTCCAATTCTCATTTACAAGTAGTAGAATCTAACATCATAATAATTTATTATATAAAATAAAGCCTTTCCCTTATTGTATGAAAGACTTAATTTTTGTAAAAAGATTTTAGTATTTTAAAGTATTTACTCATAATTCTTTTAGAGCTAGATATATCTTATTAATCGGGAATGCAACTACAGAATAATAATCTCAATTGATTGAGTCTATAAGTACTGCTCACTTGTGCATCATCCCAAAAGATCCTGCTTTATCCATAGGTTCTCATGTTGCTATATAGTCTTCTATTTCTTCTAGAGTAATATTCCTAAATCTAACAGATACTTCTGAATAATCATTGAATACTTTATTTGTTTTTGTATCTATTACAGCATATCAAGATATAACTAGAACATCTTTTCAAGAATACGATTTTAGAGTATTTCTAGCATCTTCTTGGTCTACTGGTTTTCATATAAATTTTCCATCAAATACTACAAATGTGTCTCCAGAGATAACGATAGCATCATCAAACTTTTTTGCAACATCAAGACCTTTATTTAGAGAAAGTACTTTTGCAAGTTCTTTATGATCGCAAGTAAGACACATATCTTCTTCATAATTACTTTCAATTATATCAAAATCATGTATTCAAATTTGCTTTAACAGATGTCTTCTTCTCTCAGACTTTGATGCTAGGATTATTTTTCTTTTTTGCATACAATTACAATTAAAAATTACTCTTTCTTTGGTTTACTTGGAATTCAGTAATAGTCAAGAAGAAATTTTGAGATTTCGGCAAACATATAGGCAGAGCTTTCTCAACCGAATGCTGTTGTTCTAGGTCTTTCTATTTTCATTATAATTACAAATTTTGGATCCTCTGCAGGTCCATATCAAGCAAATGATCATGTTGTTGCTCATACTCAATCTTCATATCATCACTTATAAGCTATCTGTGCAGTTCAAGTCTTACCTGCCATACTATATCATTCGACTTTTCAGTTTTTGGCAAATCAGTTATCAACACTATCAACAAGCATAGAAGTAATAATCTTGGCTGAAGACTCTTTAATTACTCTACGAACTTTTTCAGGCTTAAAAGTAATAACTTTTCAACTTGGTGTTTTTATCGATTTAATTATGTTTGGTTTAATATATATTCAACCATTTGCAAGTACACTGTATGCAGTAGCAAGTTGTAGAGGAGTTACACTTATTCATAATCAATAAGACATGGTATACATCTGTGCTTTTGACCGTTTTTCATAGTTTGGGAGTTGTGAAAAAACCTCTCAATCAAGTGTAATATTTGTAGGTTCTCAAAATCAAAAATCTTCTTGATAACTATGAAGTAATGCTTTTCATATCCTTTGTACAATTCTAATCATTCATACATTACAAGAAAAAATAAGTGCATTGTTAAATGATTTAAACCCTTTACATTGTACTCATACATTTCTTATCGTAAAATTATCGATTGTTAATTCCATATTATCTTGGTACATATCATATCTACCCATTTCTGCTGAATCAAGTCATATTGCAACAGTAAATGATTTCATGATACTTCATGGTTCATATAGTCCTGAAACTGCATCATTTTGATAAACCCCTGCTCAAAAATCATTTTTA
>SAAG01000048.1 GCA_010119095.1 Candidatus Altimarinota bacterium | reverse complement strand
TTTTTCAAACTCTTTTTTTACTTCATCTATTTTTATTACATTTTTATTATCTACTCTATTGATTACAAGTTTTGGTTTAATATGTAGGTTATTTTCAAAATCTAGTAAAAATCTTTTAATATGTTCTACATAATCTAAATCCTCATTTGTGATTTGTCTATTATTGAATATATCAATAGCATTTACACAAAATAGCATCTCAGCTTTTTCTCTTAAATCGTAGAAAATTATTTTTTTTGACTCTGGTATAAATCATGGCAACACTCTGCTTGCATGTGCATCAAACATAAATTTTCATCATATTTCCAGATATAACTTTCATTTAAATTTTGAAATTCTTTCTAGTATTTTTTCTTTTTGAAGACTTATATATTTTTTTCCATCAAATCATTGCTTATCATAAATGATTGTCTGAGAAGAATTTATCATTTTTTTTATAATTAATAATAACTTTTTATTTATTTTACCACAAAAATAATTATTTTTCAATACATATAAAAATATTATTATTGATTTAAATATTTTTTTTATTAATATAAATTTATATTTAAATTTTAAATCTTTTTATGTTTGAAAAAATCCAACAAATAAACGAATTGCGGCTTTTATACCTTAACTCTTTATCAACTAATAATACAATTGAAACAATCGTTTGAATATTTGCAGATGCACCTATCTTTTTTATACCAGTTTTTTTACTAGTAACATGGATTATATTATCTTGTAGAAAAAAAACAGAAGAAAAAGAAAATCTACTTTTTATCTTTTATTCATGTGTACTTTGAATAATAATTGCTCTAATAATTCAACAAATTATTCATTTTGATAGACCTGAAAATTATATAAAAAATACTTGAAAACTACTACTATCTCATATTCCTGATGCATCTTTCCCTTCTGATCATGCAACTGTAAGCTTTGCTTTTTTGACTTCACTATATTTTGCTAATTATAAAAAAATATTCATTATGTTTCTTCCTTTTGCAATCATAATGTGACTATCAAGAATAATCGCATGAGTTCATTGGCCGTTTGACATAATTACAGGAACAATGATATGAATAACATCAAGTGTTATTATCTTTAAATTTGTAAAAAAACTAGAAATAACAAAAAAAATAAATACACTAATTATTAAAATAGCGTCTTTCATTAAGTTATAAGATGCAAATTATATTTATAAAACAAATACTAAAATTAAATATTATTAGCATTGGCTACAATAATTGTTAATTATTAATTACTATGAAAGTTATAGCATTAACATGAGGGTGAACTTGATGACATGTTTATCCCCTATTATCGGTTTACAACTACCTTAAGGAAGATAAAGAACTAAAATTTATTTGGGTATGAGAACAAGATAGCTTAGAAGAAGAAGAGGCATTAAAAAATAGAATTCCTTTTGAAGATATCTCAGCATGAAAAATAAGAAGATATTTTGATATCAGAAACCTATACGAACCTTTAAAAAATGTTTCTTGAGTGACTCAATGAATTCAATTAATAAAAAAATATAAAATTGATATCATTTTTTCAAAATGATGATATGTGAGTTTACCTCTATGTATTGCATGAAAAATACTATGAAAAAAGATTTATATACATGAATCAGATACTGTAACTTGAGCAACTAACAATATTGTATGATGACTTGCTACTAAGATTTTTTATACTTTTCCAAATAAAAATATTAATTGAAAAAAACATATACTAACATGACAAATTCTTAATCCAGAATTAATTGATTATCTTGATGATTTAGATGTAACAGAGAATGAAAAACTTTCAGTGATGATTATTGCTTGAAGTCAATGATCAACTCGTATTTTTGATAGTATGCTAAAAATACTACCTAATTTACAAGATATAAATTTTCATATCATACTATGAGAAAAAAATTTACATTTTAGAGAAAGATTTAAGGAGTTTAAAAATATAGTTGCCCATGACTTTATTACACAAAAAAGATTATGAAAAATCTATAAAAATGTAGATATTGCAATTACTAGAGCTTGAGCAACAACTTTATGGGAACTAAATACTTTTTGAATTCACTCAATAATTATACCACTAAAAGAAAGTGCAAATAATCATCAATTTGAAAATGCTATTTATTTTAAAAATAAATTTGGTAGTGATTTAATTAGTGATGAGAATAATATGGAAATTGAGATATTTAAACTTCTTCAAAAATATAAAGACTTAAGAAAAGTATGATTAAACATAGATAAATTTTTTGACCCATTAAAAATAATAAAAGATGAAATAACAAAATAAAAAAAAGACCGTATAGGTCTTTTTTTTTATTTTGAATTTTTTATTTTTTCTATTTTATTCATTGTTGTTTTAAATCTAGAAGTTTCTTCAATCATACCTTGGTAACATAAACCTAAACTATATTTACTACAACTTCAAGCTTTTTTAATGTCGTATTTTTTCATTATTTGTGCACTTTTTCAATCTTTTGACATAGACTTACTTTCTAATATTACCAAATTATCTAATGAAATTATATCTTTTCATTCATTTCTTAAATCTTGTAATCTAACATTGAAATCTACTGTTACTCTTTCATCATTACTTTTACTACAAAAAGTTATTCTATGATATTTTGTTGCTAGGCTTGGAAAAATAATTTCTGGTGATTTAGAATAGAAACTTTGGTAAACTCATTCAAAAAATTTATTTGATTCTTTGTTCATTGTACCATGTTCCATTGTATCTTTGAATTGATATCTAAACTTTCTAGTTATTCAATTTTGTTTTTGTTTATATTCAAAAAATGCTATTCCACTATCTAAATAATTTCTTGTTCTAACCTTTGTTCTATTTTTTTCACCATTTTGATGTTGATAATAAAAATTATATTCTTTTGTATCCATATAAACACTTTCATATTCAAAAACTGACTTTTCATTAATTTCTAATACATAAAATTCTTCCTCTAAATCCTTTAATACATTTTTAAATTCTTCTTCAGTTAATATATATTTTGTATCAATTCTATCCAAGAAACTTGCTTGAGCATTTAACTGAGATAAACTGATTTGATTAAATGTTTTTAGTTTTATATTTAAGTCTGTCCCCATAATTTTATTTTTTAAAAATTAAATTTGTTTTTGTTTTTATTAAAGACATAATTATTTTAGTCTTACATAAAAATATTAACATAGAAAAAATATGAGGTCAAAGATTTAAAAGATTTTTTTAACTTTTTGACTTGACGGAAGTGTGAATAAAGTGGATAATTTTATTTATGTATAAAAACTAATTATAAATTCTGAAATTGAAATCCTCAGGAATATATTGTTGTTTAATTACTGACATACATTTTGTTATATTGTTATGCCAATTAAATTCACTTGATGCATAAATAGATCCTGTTTTATTACCATATCTACTTAATTGTTTTAACTCAGTATATTTAGATAGGTATTTATTATTTAATGTAAATACTATTGATCTAACTCAATCTCTTGGACTTCACATAGTCTTAGTCGCTCAAGAATCAGTATTTCATACATTTCATACATTATTATCAGTTTTTGTATGCTTTCAAAGTCATGTTTCAGCTATTCATATACACATAACAAAAGTTGGGTCAATATTTCCATCTAATGATTCTTCTACCCACATATTCCAATCTCTAAATCATCCTTTAGCATATCTATCAAGTAAACTCTTTTGTCTTTCAACTTCAGTTAGTCAATCTACCTTTAATCATCTGTTACTTTTTGTTACATCCTGATATTCATATCATTTTCTCACCTTAAAATCATTGTAAAATTTATATTTATATTTTTCTTGTAATTCAGCAAAATTGATATATGAAGTATCTAAATACTCTAATGGATCTGAAAATTCTCTATTTTGAATTACTTCAAAATGTAGGTGAGGTCATGTTGTTAATAATCATGCTCACTTTGTTCAATATTCTCATCAACTTTTCGCGAATACTTCTCATTCTTTAACATAATCATACTGTCTAACCAAAACTTCGCTTAAATGTCAATATACTGTTACAAATCAATCACTATGCTTAATTGCAACATATGAGTATGAATCTGATGTTGGAGGATTTAAATATACTACATATCAATCTGAAGCAGCTTTAACTGAACTTCATTGTTTTGCTCTTATATCTATAGCATTATGATCTCATCATATTGCTTCTAGATATTCTTTATCATGATAATATGCTGTTATACCATAAGCTGGACTAAGAGGCCATTTAAAAGGATTAATTCCAATATAATTAAGTTTCTGTAATTTTGATTCTCAATATATTATTTTATTAAGTTCCAAACATTTACTAGACATCTTGGTTAATTTTTCTGGATATTTACTTATATCTACATATTCACAACCATTTTGTTTTAAAGCTTTATTTTTTATATTTTGAAATATTAGAGTTTCTTTAAATTCCTTAAGCTTCATTTTTTTCTCTATTTCAAGCTTATCTTTTATATATTTTTTATACAATTCTTCTTTTCATTTAGTAAGATCTAAAATCCTTTTTTTAAACTCTTTTTTCTCATCAAGTACTTTCTTCTCAATAATTAAATGATTTCTTAAAGTAATTAAACTTTTTTGATTTTTTTCTAACTCCATTTTCTTAACATATAATGCCCCTACATATTGTCTATGTTTTTCAATCAGCTTTTGTCATGTTAGTTCTAACATTGACTTAAAATGTAGATCATTTAAAATTTCTCCTATATCTTCTCAATTTAAAATTATTCATTTAATATTATCAATATTATTGGAATCATCAAAAGTCAGGTTTCACTCCTTATAAATATGAGTTACATATTCAAGTAAAACCTGCCTATTATGTTTAATTTTTTTCTTCAGTAGATCAATGGCTTTTCTACCATTTTCTATATCATTTCTCATCTGAATAATTCTAATATTTGTATGATTTACTTCAGTTATTTTGTCTTGGATATCTCTATCAACAGAAGCAATAGAGTTTTCTAATGAGCTTATTCTTTCTATTAATTGTTCATTTTGTTTTTCCATGTATATTCTCTTTTCTTCAGCTTTTGATTTTAGAGTACTATAAATATCAACTTTATTTGATGAATCCATCAAAGATGTATCTGAAGAATTATCAAAAAAGTCAGTATTATCAAAGATATTTTTAATCTCCTGACTTTGAAAAGTCTCAAGTATAGCTTTTTTCTGCTCTTTAGTAGTTTCTGCAAATACATTATTTGAGAAAAATATTGTATTTATTAATATTAAAGCAATTACTCTCTTGTACATTTTTATTTTTATTTTTAAATTATGCCTATTTATTTTAACACAAACAAAAAAAATAATCAAATAATATGACTATTGCTTATTAGATTAATTGAGATTTTATAATTTATCTTCTAGGTTTTTAATAAATAGTTCGAGAAATGAAAAAAATATAAATATAAATATAAAATTTATAAAATTTAATATTGAGAAAAAATAAAAAATTATACTAATGAGAATAAATAAACTAATAAAAAAACTCTGTCTAAAACTACTATATACATGATATAAAAACACATCTCATCTATAATAAGCTTTTTTAAATAGATAAAAAAACAAAGTCAAAAAAGTTGTTATACTAAGTAAAAATGACACTATTATTGAAAATATTCATATAATCTTGCTTGAATATGGATCAACAAAATTTAATATAAGTATTAGTGACATAATACTTATAATTAAAACAATAATAATTATAAAAAGTAAAAACTTTTTTTTCATATATTTAAGAAAACATAGATAAAATTCATTTCTTTTTCATTATTTCATGCTTATAAAAAGATATATAAGTCATTTCTAATACTCAAAATATAATTAGAAAATTTATAATAACAAAAAGATAATTAAAATAAAAATATGTAATTTCAATACTTTTTAAATTTTCATCACTATATCATGAATACTTCTCTTTTAAGCTATCTATAAATTGATAATTTTGATTTTTTTCTACCTCTGATTTTTCTACTTCTCATAATTGAGAAAACTCAATATATGCTCTAACTTCCTTTAATGATTTTGAGAAATAATCTTGTACATTTCCTAAAGGTAAAACTACGATTGATAATAGTATAAAAACTGTTACAAATTTCATAAATCCAGACATATTTTTTGTTTTTAAATAAGATTCTTTTATATAGAATTTTGGTCATTTAAATGTATCATAATTTTTTTCATCTACAAACATAATTACAGCAAAATACAATCTATATGATAAATAAATAAATGAAGAAAAACACACAATCAATAATAATAATATTAGTATTGTAAAAATATTGAATTGACTTGATCTTATCATAACCTCAACTCAAGAAGCTCATCAAAAAATAAAGAAAAGTATAAAAAATACTATAAAAAAAACTAAAACTGGAATTGCTAAAAATAATGCAACTAGAGCAATTACTTGAAGATATTGCCAAATTAGTTTTATATCAAAATAGCTATTTTTTAAATATCATAAATTATTTCAGTCAAGATAAGATAAATTTAATTTAATAAAAAGTATTCTTCTATAACTGTAACCAAATAATGCAGCAAAAATAAGCATTATTGATAGTAGCATTAATATTACAAAAACAAAAGGTCTATTTCACATCAGTGCTAAAAATTCAAGAAATCATGAATTAAATCAATTTAAATATTCTCACAAATTTAATCAATAATACATTGAAAGTATTAAAATTATAAAAGGCAATGCCATAATGAAAGACAAAGCAGTTGATGCTATAAATATTATAAACTTGCTTATATTCCAATGTAAAAATTTTTTATATAGAAGTAGTATATCAATGGATATTGATTTTATTAATTTAAAAGTTTCTTTCATGAGTTAATAATTAATTATTAATTTAAAAAATTCTTTCTAATTTTAATAAAAAAAATTGTATTTGCAATTGAAAATAAAAAAAATAAAATATTAATGAAAATGAATATAAATCAATATATTTAAGTTAATCATTTATTCATATTCCATGAAAAAATACGAAATATTATTATCAATTATCAAAATACCCTTGGATTTTGCGGTAATATTTTTTTCGTTTTTTATTGCTCGTGAAATAAGACTTATAACTGACTTAATCCCTTGAATAATATTACCTACTCAGACTATAAATGATTATAGCCTAGTTAAGTTTGCACTATTTTGAAGCTTGTTATATATAATAATTCTAGCTAGTCACAAACTTTACCAAATAAAAATGTCTAATTCAAAAATAAAAGAAGTTTTAGAATTAATAAGATATTGATTCTATGCTTTTATATTTTTCTCTGTTTTTGCTTATCTGTGAAAATGATTTATTTATGAAAAACATGAAATTCCAAGACTTATTGTTCTTTATACATTTATTATAGGTACCATTATTAATATAATTATTAGAATTATTTTAAATAAAATACAAAATTATCTGCTTGATAAAAAAATCATTCCAAAAACAAAGATACTACTTATAAATAATAAAAAAGAAAAAGATATAAAAGAAATTATTGATGATATAGAAAATGCTCACATATATAAAATTGTTTGATATCTAAATAAAACTGATAAAAAATTAACAAAAATAAAATATATTGGAAATAATGAAAATCTAGAAAATATACTCAATTGAATAGATGAAATACTATTTATAGATAGTGATTTCACAAATGATGAGTTATTCCAAATATGGGAATATTGTAAAATATTTGGTATAAGATATAGGTATATAACAAATCTTTTTGATTTAACAAAACTAAATACAGAATTAACACTTATCAATAACATCCCAGTCATTGATATAAAAAATATCTCTATTGATAACTGGGGTCGAGTAATTAAGAGATTTATCGATATATTATGAAGCATTGCCTGAATAATTATTTTTTGACCTCTAATGATTTTTGTATGATTTATGATAAAACTTGAAGATCCAAGTTGACCTATTATATATAAAAATAAAAGAATCGGGCAAAAATGAAAAGAATTCTATTTATTTAAGTTCAGGTATCTGAATTGGAAATATTGTGTAAAAGATAGTTACTGAATCTCTCCAGAAAAAGATAAAGCTCTGGAATACGAAAAAAAACTTATAGAAGAAAGAAGTACTAGAAATTGACCCCTATATAAAATAAAAAATGATCCTAGAAAAACAAAAATTTGAAACTTTATAGAAAAATACTCTATAGATGAACTTCCTCAATTTTTTAATGTACTAATTTGAAATATGAGTTTAGTTTGACCAAGACCTCATCAACCAAGAGAGGTAGCAAACTATGAATTATCCCAAAAAAGAGTACTCACTATAAAACCATGAATTACTTGAATGGCTCAAGTAAATGGTAGAGAAACCAACAGTTTTGATGATGAAGTTAAATATGACATATTCTATATAGAAAACTGGAATTTTTTACTTGATTTAAAAATAGTTTTTAAAACTTTTGGAAGTATATTGAAGAGGTAATTATAATTAATTTTCTAATACCTCTATTTCCCTTTCATCATCATTATCTGTTTTATTAAGCTTAATAACAAGGTCCGGATTATAATACCCTTCTAGTATTTCTGGCCATTCAACAAGTATAATTCATTCATTATTATCAAGTATTTCTTCCCCGCCTATTGCAAAAAATTCATCATAATTTTTTAGTCTATATAAATCAAAATGGTGAATTATTTTTCATTTATAAATTCATGCATCACCTATATATTTATTATAATATGTATATGTTGGGCTTGTTACTTCTTTTTTGTATCAAAATATACTATTTATAATAGCTTTTGATAATGTTGTTTTTCCAGCTCATAAATCTCATTGTAAATAGATTAAATTAGGTATTTTAATCATTAGATTTAAGTCATTTATTTCGGTGATACTATATTTTTTTATCATTTCAAGTAAATTAAATTCTAAAAATTTGATTTAATAAAAAATATGTTATATAATACTTGAAAGTTTATTATTTCCTAATAAAAAAACTAACTATGGAAACTTTAATAGAAATAAAACAAAAAGATGTAGACTGAATAATAGTTTTTGAGTTTGCATGAGAACTTGATGAGACAAATGCAGATAAAACATTTTGATGATTGTATAAAACAATCTGAGAATTTACAGGAAAGAAAATTATATTTAATTTTTCTTGACTTAAATATCTTAATTCGAAATCTATTTGATATATAGCTGATATTTTTTCAAATATCGAAGAATCTAACTGAAAAATATATATAACAAATTGCCAAGAATGAGTTAAAGATGTACTTGAATTAGTTTGAATAACATCAATTATTCCAATCGCTGATAGAGAAGAAGAAGCTGTAATAGCAATTAATTGAAGTTCT
>SAAG01000155.1 GCA_010119095.1 Candidatus Altimarinota bacterium | reverse complement strand
GCATCAGGAGCAAACTCCATAATAAAATTGGATACATTTCATGCAGTTTGTATAGTAATTTTTCAATAATTTAATATATTTGCAAAAAATCATTGTGTTTGAGATCAAACTTCCTGTACTTGAGACAAACTACACTCAGATACTGTTCTATACAACAAAGATACTTGCTCAATTCATATAATTCTATTGTTTGTAACTATAAACAAATCCAGTTCATGATCAAACCATTTTACATATAAAAACAATAAAAAAGTCATCCAAAAGATAATAAGTACGAGATAAACCCAAATCTGAGAAAAAAAAGCATACATTAAGAAAAAAGTAATCAAAAGTGCTACAAAAAAATACACTCAGATAAAAACATAAACAATCCAATGTCTTTTTATAACAAATTCTACTTTTTCTCAAGGAAGAGGATGTTCTAATCTAATTCATTCAGACATATTTTCCCGTAAATTAACTAATACTTGGTTTCTTTAAATAATATGCTTCTATTTGTTTTTTATTTTCAAATTTAATTTCTCATATAACTGTTTCATAATTTATTCAATCATTTGATTTTGTCAACGAATTGAAATCAAAATTTTCTCAAAAAACTTCTTTTATACTATTTTCTTCAATATATTTTATAAAATCTTCATTTTTTATGATTTCTATTATATCGTCTTTACTTTTTTTTACAAATAAATCTCTTTTTGAAGATGCTTTGGCAATAGGAAAGTTCTCAAATAAGTCAAAATAAACTATCGGGGTCAATTTTATATTTTCAAATGTATAAGATAAAGTATTTACAACTAGAGAAATAGTCCTAACTCATGTAAAACTTCCAGGTCAATTCACAACTACTATATTGTCAATATCGCTATAAGGTAAGTTATTTTTTTTGATAAAATTATCGATTATTGGGACAAGTTTTGAAGACTCGTTAAGCAATATAGAAAAAATCTCCTTATCAATAATTTTTCTTTTGTCATCAAAAAGGATTAAAACTCAATTACTTGTAACAGCATTTAAAAATAAGTTCATTTTAATTAATAATTAATAATTAATAATTAACAATTATGGAAAAATTAAATGATTGTTAGCTTTGGCTACTTTCATTATTAATTAATAATTATTAATTATTAATTGTTAAATATATTCCCATTTTAAGAAAAAATTTTATATTTTCAAAATTAAAAATATAATAATATCAGTAGACCGGTCTTTTTCAAGACTGGTCCAAAAACTATGCACTATAAACTAATCCCTTGCTATGTTAAATCTAAAAATAAATCTAGAAAACAATAAAAGCTATATTTCATGGTGAAATTATTTTTCAAAAAGTATCATTTTGAAAAATCAAGACAAGAAAATATTGCTTGTGGTTGAAAATGAAAAAATAATTTCTATTTATGAAAAATTGCTACAGTTTTTTTGAAAAAATATAATTAAAATAGATAGAAGCTATTCCCTTACTGACTATGTTTTAAATAATACAAAAAACATATATATAATTACTTTGGATAATCTCCTAAATATAAACATATCCTTGTATGATCTAGGAAAACAATCTATCTACCTAAAAAAAGAAGAAACATATGATATAAATGATTTGATTTGAAAATTGACCAATCTCTGATATACCTACAACGAGTTTTTAAATCCAGGAACTTATAGAAAGATATGAGATCTGGTTTATGTAATAAGCTTTGATTGAAAAAAAGAATATAAAATGAGTTTTTGGTGAAATACCCTAGAAGATTTATGGGTAAAAGAAAAAATAGAAGATATCTTTTTCAA
>SAAG01000047.1 GCA_010119095.1 Candidatus Altimarinota bacterium | reverse complement strand
GAGATAAACGAGTGGTTATTTTATTATTTATAATCAACAAACTTGAAAAGTAAATCAATTTTTTTTTACAAAATGGGTAAAAAAAGATACAATATATAAAGTTAACTTTAAAAATAAAAACTAAAATATGGATGCAAAAAAATTACAAGCTATTAGAGACTTTGTTTTAAATGCTGAGAAATCTCTTAAAAATGCGAAAAAGATATTAAAAGATGTACTTGAGGAGCAATGAGTAAGTATAAATGATGAGGAAGTTTCATATGATACAAAGTGATTAAATACATATAATAGTAAAGAAGAAAAAATAGTTGAATGAGTTTTTACATGAGAAGAAATGCTTTGAGTTGATAATCATAAATACCCAGTACCGGTAAATTATGCATCTAAATCAAAATTGGTTCAATGAGATAGATTAAAACTTACTATAGAGCCAAGTGGTAGAATGCTTTACAAACAAATTAAACCAATTGATAGAGAAACAAAAGTATGACTTTTAACAAAAGAACAAGGTAAATTCCAAGTTATATCAGAATGACTTACATACAATGTACTTACAGCTGCTGTAACACACTTTAAAGCTGAAATAGGTGATAGTGTATCAATCATAGTACCAACAGGTAAACATGCAAACTTTGCAGCTATTGAATCGGTTATACCTAAATCATAGGAAACAAATCTTTCATTACTTTCAAAGCTAAATCTTAATTTATAAAAAATGGGCTGGTTGATATGGTTATCAAATCAGCTTTTTTTGTGAGTTTTTGTATTAATTCTTTTTTTAGATTGTAGTCTATGTAGTCAAGTTTTGGTTGGAAAAAGTCTAGATCTAGATTTAGAATTATAGAAGATGAAGAATTTATTTCTTCAAGTTTACTTTTTACTTCATTCAACTCACTTTCACTTCTTATTTGATGCATTTCTTTAACTAGTCAGTCGTGAATTGCTGGGATTATGTAGTTTCAGACATCTACATAATTTGTGTATTCAAAGATTCTTTTTAGGTTTTTTAGTTCTTCTTGTTCTAGATAGATTCATGGATCTCTTAAGTCTGTATGTTCATCAATGTGATAGAGTGTAGAATTATTTCAAATAATTCATTCAAATCTGGATTTGTGCCAGAAAAAATATACATGATTGTGATTATCAACAAGATAGATTTTCTTTTTTTGTCATCCTGAACTTGATTCAGGATCTACTAAATAGTCTATTTCATAAAAGTTTTCAAGTCAGCAACATGATTGTAGATTTCAATTAAAGTCATAGTCTTCAAAGACTATTTTGTCTCAAAATTTTATATCATCTAAATTGTTTATTTTTGTTAAACTGGGAACAAAAAGTTTTTTGTTTGGCCTTTTATTGTATGAAAAAGCATTATTTCAAAAGGCTTCGGTGATGTAAAAAGGTTCACTATACATAAGTTTTTTCTAAAGATAATAAATAAAAGATAATTTGAATTTTTAAAATAGCAAGTAAAATGTAAATTAAATATAATTAATAATATAAATGAGAAAAGTAGCAATTACAAAAGATAATATAAAAAAAATCGTAGATTATCTTGATAGTTTATTTCCTGATGCAAAAACTGAACTTGTTTCTGAGAATGAATTTCAGTTTTTGATAGCGATTATTATGTCTGCTCAAACCACTGATAAACAGGTAAATAAAGCAAATCAAGAATTTTTTAAAGTTTTAAAATCACCTGAGGATTGATTAAATCTAGGGCAAAAAAAGATTGAAAATTATATCAAATCAATTGGGTTTTATAAATCAAAAGCAAAAAATATCTATAAAACTTGTGAGATTTTATCTAAAGAAAAACTATCAGATTTTGATTCAGTTGAAAAACTTCAAAAACTTTATTGAGTAGGGATAAAAACTGCAAAAGTATTTTTGTCAGTTACAAAAAATACTCAAGTTTTGGCAGTAGATACTCATGTTCATAGAGTATTAAATAGATTATGATTTGTTAAAACAAAAACTCCACTTCAAACTGATAAAGAAATCCAAAAAGTGATGATAGGTGATGATTTAGCAAGACTACATCATACTCTGATATTGTTTTGAAGATACCATTGTACTGCAAGAAATCCAAAATGTAATATATGTAAATTAAATAAAATTTGCAGATATTATAAAATAGAAAAATTAAAGTAATAAAAACAATAAAAATATTGACTTTTATTTGACATATATTTTAAAGTATAGTAATATTATTGAAATCAGTTAAATTATAAATTATTTTATTATGGAGGAAGAAATAAAAATCTGAGAACAAAATTCTGAAAACACAATTGATCCTTCAACATGAGAGATAATAGATAATCCACAAGTGGGTGATTTTAGTGATGAAAATATTATTGTAGAGGAGACTACTGAAAATGTTGATAATGCTAGCGAATTAGTAGAGGAAACAGTTTCTGAAGAACAACAAGCAGAATTTGCTGAAGAAAACACTCCATTGGTTGAGGAAGTAATTGAAGAAAAACCAGCAGAAGTAGTAGAAGAAATAGTCCCTGAAGTTAAAAAAGAAGAAGAAGTTGAAACAATTTCTCCTCTTAAATTAGTTACAATCAAAAAAGAACCTGTTGTAGTTGAACAAAAAGCGGTAGAAGCAGTAGTAGAAAAAACAGAAGAACAAAAAAAAGTAGAAGAGTGAGATATTTTTGTAAATTATGATTCTGATTTTCATAAAAATCAAAAAAGTATCCTTCAAAAAATTAGGATGCTTAAAATGACACCAAAAACAAGTATTACATTTGTTTGATTACTTATATTAATTACTATTTGATGAATTGGAATAATGATGAAAATAGATCCAAAAAATCATAGTATAGACAATTATAAAGCAAATATCCTTTGATTACTTGGAAAAGAACAACCTGTAAAAATTGCTACTTGAGGATTAACTGTAATAAATACAAATACTTGAGTAAGTATAACTGATACTTGAGTAATTGATCCTACATGAACATGAGCAACTTCATGAACATGAGAAACTGCATCATGATCTACAGATGATAAAGAAGAAATTTTGATTAGAGAAAAATGGCTAACAATATCACCTGATATTATTACAAATCAAGATTGAAGTATATCTTATCTGTATAAATGAAATGTATTTACAAAAGATGAATTACAAGAACAGTTAAGACAAGAAGTTAAGATTGAAATTAATAGAAAAACAAAAGATTACTTAAATAAGATATACATACATCAATAATAACAAAAAAAATACATTGATTTAAATCAATGTATTTTTTTTGTTATTATATTTATGGTATCCTCAACAGGAATCGAACCTGTATCTGTCCCTTAGGAGGGGACTGTTCTATCCGTTGAACTATGAGGACAAAGGATAGTGAAAAAATAATAATGAATAATTATAATAAAAATTATATTAATCTTTTCTAAATTTTACACTTTCCGATATCTATATATTTGCAAACCAGATAATGATTCATAATGTAATCAAAACTAGTATAAAAATCATTAATATACTATTTGTCGATTTTTCGTAATTTAAATCTTTTAATAATCTATTTTTTTCAGTTTTTAAATCTGTTATTTCTTGTGATAAAAACTCTTTTCATTCTTCAAGTAGGAATTGAGACTTTTTAAATTCTATCAAAGAAATAGAATTTTTTGCCATTTCTTCAGCTCTTCAAAGTTTTATTGATAAATCTTGAATAACAGAATCTTTTTTTATAATTTCTTTCTTTAAGTCATCATATATATTATCTAAAACTGAAAGAGATTTGCTATCACTAGGAATATAATCAGTAACGAAATCACTGTCATTATTTGTATTATTTTCTTTCTTTGAAGGTAATATAACTTCTTGGATTGAATCTCAATTATTTTTAAGTCTAGATATATCTTCTTCGTTAACACAAACTACTTTTCAATCTTTTTTTGTTCTTATTTTTCCAGATTTTATATATCTATCAACACTTCTAGTTGAGATATTTAGTAAATCAGCAGCTTCTTTTCTTGTTAATTTATACATTTTTTATAAGTAATTAAAAATAATATAAAAATTTATTTATTAAAATATTCTGTTAATTGAGGTACTACTTGTTTTTTTCTAGAAAGTCTGTTTTTTAAATCTGCTAAATTATCAATTACCTTTGTATTAAATACTTCTTCTATAATCTTACTGTCAATTCAATCGAGCACAATTGTTGTATTATTTTCTCAAAATATATCAACAACACTAAGCATAATAAAATCTAGTTTTGAGTCAACTTTTATTTTTTTTAATCATTCCAAAATTTCTTCTTTTCTTCAAAGTGCATAGCTTGGATTAACAGTTTCTAGAGTTCATACTCAAATCATTTTTCAAGCAACTTCAAAATCTTTATAATCGTATCTAATTAAATCTATTACATCCATATCTCATAAGTCAGATTTAGCTTCAAATAGAGGATTCATAAACTCTTTAAAATCAGAGATTCAAGTTATAGTTTTCAATTCTTCTGCGATGATTGTATCTTCTTTTGTAGTAGTAGCTGATCTAAAAAGTAATGTATCTGACAGGATTGCAGCGAGCATAAGAATACCGATTTCTTTTGAAATACTTATACCAGATTCTTTATACATTTTGTAAAGTACACTTGCAGTAGAACCAAGTTTCTCTGCTCTTATATTTACTGGGTTTGAAGTAGTAACTGAAAATTTATGATGGTCAACGATGTATTCTATATCAAGATCATCTATGTTATCTATTGTTTGTGCTTTCTCATTGTGATCAACAAGGGCAACTTTAGTTCATATAGGTAGGGAACTAATAGTTTCAGGTATTTTTATATTTAGCATATTAAATAAATATGCAGTTTCATTATTTAACTCTCAAAGTTTATAGCTTGTAGAGTTATATCATTTTTTATTTAGATATTCACTCAAAATTACTGCTGAACAAACAGTATCTGTATCAGGATTTTTGTGTCAGAAGATTTTTATATCTATCATAGAGAAAAAGAGTTAAAATGGTAAAAATTTTCACTATTATTAAATAATTTTCTACAGATTATATTTCAATTTATCTAATTTCAAAGTTTTATTTGCAATTATTACTTTTGGGCTTAAATCAATGTCACTTCATCATTCAAAGTAAAAAGAGTCATCAAATTCTTCATTTTCTGATACTTTTTTTAGTTCTCTTTCTATTTTTTGCATTGCTCATATTTTGTCTAGTACATCATAGACTCTCATTACTGCTTCTTCATTTAAAAAGTCAGTCATTCTCACTATTTGTTCAATTCTATCTCCAGATATCGTAAATGTTAAATCTCAAATGTAATTTAATTTATATCAATTTAAGTCTTTTTGATCTTTTAAATCGTACAATCTTATTATTTCTGATTTAGCTGTTTTTTTATCAGGTTTCTCTTCAGATATTTCAAGATTTTTAGAGTAATTATCAATTAAAAAATCTTTAAGTTCTTCTAATCAGTAAGATGTTGCTGAGCTTATTACAAATATTTTCTTTTTTTTGTATTTCTTTTTAAATTCGCTTGTCATATATTCAAGCATTTCTTTGTCTAGTAAATCTGCTTTTGTAAGAACTATTATTTCTTCTTTTTCGGCTAGTCACTTTGAAAAGTACTCAAGTTCTTTTCTGATATCTTCGTAATCCTTAAATGCTTGGTCTAATCTATATAAATCAACAAGGTGTAAAAGTACTCAAGTCCTCTCAATATGTTTTAAAAACTCTATTCATAGTCATTTTCACTCGGATGCTCATGGAATAAGTCCAGGTACATCCTCAAGTACTAGGGATTTTCATTTATAGTCCATAACTCATAAGTTTGGAACCAAAGTAGTAAATGGATAATCTCAAACTTTTGCTTTAACATCAGTAAATGTGTTTATTAGACTTGATTTTCATGCACTAGGAACTCATATAATTCATATATCAGCAACAAGTTTTAATTCTAAACTTATATCAAGTTCTTCTCATATATCTCATAGTTCAGCAAATGCAGGAGCTTGTCTTGTTGAAGATACAAAGTGAGTATTTCCATATCATCATCTTCATCAACGAGCTATTAGTAATTTTTGATTATTTTCAGATAAGTCATAGATTATTTCTCAAGTATTTAGGTCTTTTACAATAGTTCAAATAGGTACTTCTAAAATCAAATCTTCTCATCATGCTCAGTTCATATCTTGAGTTCATCATTTTTCTCATTCAGATGCTCTAAAAATTTTTTTATGTCTATAAGAAGACAATGTATTTAAGTTTGTATTTGTGTGTAGATATACATCTCAACCATTTCAACCATTTCATCCCCGTGGTCATCATTTTGGTATATATTTTTCTTTTCTCCAAGAGACAATTCAATCTCATCATTTTCAGGCAATTACTTTGATTTTTACTTCATCTATAAACATATGGGAATTATAATTAATAATTAATAGTGAATAACTATTGAAATTTTATTTAAATATATCAATTTTCAAAATATAAAAATAAAAAAGTCCAGTATGAACTGTACTTTATTATATAATTATTTAAATGGTGTCAGTAGGTGGAATTGAACCGCCGACCTCGGGGATATGAATCCCGCGCTCTAACCAGCTGAGCTATACTGACATAAAGCATCAGGTTTGTATATTGTATTTGGTTGCGGAGGTTCGAATCGAACGAACGGCCTCAAGGTTATGAGCCTTGCGAGATACCACTTCTCTACTCCGCGATATATAAATTTAGGGACTAGTACTTAGTTTTTAGTCTATGCCAGTTTATGAATAAACTATTTATCAAGTACCAATCCCTAATCAATAATTATTTTGGTACAGCTACGGGGAATCGAACCCCGGTTTACGGGATGAAAACCCGATGTCCTGACCACTAGACGATAGCTGCATAAAAAATGCAATAATTATTGTAAAAGCTATTATATAGAAATATAAAATTAGTCAAAAAAAAATTTAAAAAAAATAGTTTTTTTTTGATTTTGCTTTTAAATTGAAAAGAAAAAGTTGAAAATATACTTTTTTTGTTTAGAATTTACAAAGATTTTACTTATTTAATAATATTTTATGTACAGTTGAAATGATTTAAAAGTATGAAAAAAATTTTTAATGGAAGGAGAACCTTATGAAGTTGTAAGTTATTCTCAAAAAGTTGTTGGTAGAGGTGGATCTATAATCAATATTAAAGCAAAAAATTTATTGACTTGATCAAATGTACCAAAAACATTTTCTGATAAAGATACATTTGAACCAGCTGATATAACAACTAGAAGTTATGATTATCTATATAATGATTGAGAAAATTATTATTTTATGAGCCAAGCAACTTATGAGCAAGTTAGTTTAAATGTAAAATCACTTGATTGAGCTGAATACTTTTTAAGTGACTGAGACAAGGTAACTCTACAAGAATTCAACTGAGTTCCTGTAAATATTAATTTAGAACCAAGTGTTGTATTGGAGGTTATTGATACTCCACCAGGAGAAAAAGGTGATACAGCTACTGGATGAAAGAAACCAGCAACAATGAGTACAGGACTTGTTGTACAAGTTCCTTTGTTTATCAATATTTGAGAAAAATTAAAAATTGATACAAGGGAAAAACAATATATGGGAAGAGCATAATTTTTACATTTATTTTTTAATTATTACAATATGGAAAATAAAGAAAAATCTGGGGTTAATAATTTTGTTGGTAAATGAGAAAATTTATCAGACAATATTGTTTCTATGTTTTATAGTGAATGATTAGTAAAATGGATAGAATCATTGGATTTTATGAAAAGTCTAATTGGTAGTTCTTTTATAAAAGCCATAAATGATTTTTGAAAATGATGGTTTAAACAAGTTTTTGTATTTGTAGGATATCTTGCCATTATTTTTTGATTAATTTGAGCTGTTATGCAAGTTATATATTTGCTAGATTTCTTAGGAGCAATGAGATGGATGATCGCATCTATCTTACAAATCATTATGTCTTTGATAGGAGTTGTAACTTGATTTTGAATGATAAAGTTTAAAAAATGGTTTCCATTTATAGCTTTAGTTTGATATATCTGACAAATAATTGTTATGTTTTTTACTCCAGTTTACTGAATTTGATATAGTTTTTATTCTAGACCTTCAATAGCTTCTATAGTTATTTGATTAGCAATATTTGTTATTTGATATGCTCTTATTTTAAAGAATAAAGACTTGTTTAAAAATTAATTGAAAAATAAAAAATATAGATATAATTAAATTGTAAAAAGCAATTGAGTCTGCAATCAACAGACGAGGCTGGAAGAAGAAAGTGAATTATTCACGATTAGAACTTCCCGGGGTAGTAATCCTCGTAAACAAAATAATAATTAAGAAATAGCTTTAGGTGGTACCTTCCCGCAAACGGGACCAAAAGCACATAATATGAGAATAGTTCTTGTTTTATGTGCTTTTTTAATTTTTTCGCTTATGAGAAAGACAAATCTAGGTATAGTGATAAAGGATGAAAAAATACTTCTTTGTATGAAAAAGAGGTGATTTTGAGCAGGATTATGGAATAGTGCAGGAGGAAAACTTGATGATTGTGAGAGTATGGAGGAGTGTATGATTAGGGAACTTAAAGAAGAAACTAACTTAGAAGCAAAAAAACTAGAGATGGCTTGAATACTGTATTTTCATTTTCCAGACAATCCAGATTGGAATAATGAATGTCATGTATTTAGGATAAATGATTTTGCTTGAGTCGCAGAGGAAACAGAAGAGATGAAGCCAGAGTGGTATAATCTTGATGAGATACCATATGATAAGATGTGGAAGGATGATCCTATTTGGTTACCAAGGATTATTGCTTGAGAGTACATTGAGTATGAGCTTTATTTTGATAAAGATTGATGAGTGGCGAAATATGTGAAAATAAAATAATTTTTAATTTAATATTTATGAAAAAACAATACTTAGAAAAACTAAAAAAGATGCTTGAAGCAGATGATTTCTTATGACTTGATGATGTACTTGAATTATCAGTAAGTGGTATGCTTACTGAAGATGAAGTTAATGAAATTGATGAGATACTTAATGAAGCTACTTTGTATGCAGAATTTAAAGAAGCTGAATACAAGGAAAGAGCATTGGAATTGATTGATCTGGTTATATAATTACTATTTTATTTTCTAAATTTTTAATTATGAGAAAATTAATAATATTTTTAATTCCAGTATTTCTTTTTATTCATGTAGCTTATGCAACTGATAGTTGTGAGCAAATCGTGTTGCAAGAAGCTGAATTTGTAGGTGAGATAATTATTTCAGCTAATGTGAGAGATTATCCTTGTGTGAATAAGTCTAAAGTAATTAGAGGTTCTAAGGTAGGAGAGAGATTTAATGTAGTTGCTAAAGTTGATGGTTGGTATAAGGTAAAGCTTGATAGTGGAGAGATTGTGTGGATTCGGGATCAGGCGATGAAGAAGGTAGGGGAATTACCTGAAGAATTAAAAGAAAAAAAAGTAGTTGAAGAAGTTAGGGTAATAAAGCTTGAAGCAAAACCTGAAGTTAAGGTTACAGAAAGTACTGAGTATGTTTT
>SAAG01000154.1 GCA_010119095.1 Candidatus Altimarinota bacterium | reverse complement strand
AAAATAATCAACACATATGCAACTATTAAAAAGTCTATTTTCACGCAAATTTAATTTATCTCTGAAAAACATCCGCTGATGTTTTTGCGCAGTCTGACGAACGAGGCTATGGTGGCACGAAACGCAAAAAGCTATCAAACCACAAAAAGCTGTCGGAGTGCCTACCATAGCCTGTGTTATGTGTATAGTGTTTTTCGGAGGTTAAATTTTCGTACAAAATAACAGTACCATATTCGTGTAATTTGTACTTACAAACAATTTTATTTCGTAATTTTGATTGTCAGAGGTGAAAAATCTAAATTTCTAAAACCAACTAATCCATAAACAGTTTCACCTTTTTGAATGTCACGATTTAAAATGTCGTATTGTAATAATTCCTCGTAAAATTTCTTATTTGCATTTCCTGCTACTAACATATTTCCTCCTGAAAGAGCAGGTCCAAGAATTAATCCAACAGGTAAGGGCTTAGAATTGTTGAAAGTAAAAGTTAATGGAGTTAGTAGTAGATAAAACAAATGACTTGGTACTGATTGTTTAAGTCTGTTTTTTATTGAATTTACATCCATAGGAACAATCATAGAATTACCGACAAAAAAAGCAGCATTAGTTCCGAGATTAATTACTTTATCTGTATTGTTCGTAATTTTCACGGCTACTAATTTAATATTATTTTTCCGTTCTTTTTTTGAAATCTTCTTATTGCCGTTTTCTCTTAAAATGTCGTACCGATAATTGAGTGTGACTTCTTCTAAGTTATTTGATGCTGCTGAATAAGAAATTTTTGTAGGATTTAGAGCGTAATAACTTTGTGCACATCCACCTAATATAAAAATTAAAGCAAACATTAAGCTAAAGTAAATAATTTTTTTCATAACTTTTTTGAATTTATTGTTTATTATTTTAACAGATTTTTCGTATTTCGTTATATGTTTCTAAAATCGGAATTGTCTTTATTCTACACTTACACATAACGGTGCGAAGCTAAATGCTGAAGCGGATTTCGGAGAGCGTTCCTGTCCGGTAGGACAAGGAACTGCGAAACGAGAATCCGCAGATGGCGAACCACTATACCCGCTTTTGCATTTAGCTTTTGTTACCGCCAGTATTTTATTCATTTTTAATTATATTTTACTATGAATCAAGGAATTAAAATATTTGTTTTGTTTGCAGTTTTTTCTCTTTTCTGTCTTATGTACAGTGTTTTGAGAGAAAATTGGATTAGATGGTTTTGCATAGTCTCAGGAATCTTTGTTTTGATTTCTCTATTTCAATTCATGTTCTCGAATATTCGTTTTTTTAACGATTCATCAATTAAATCAATTTTTAAGTCAGCTCTTATTTCGTTTGTTAAGTCAAAAAATAAGTCCCATAATTTATCTTGAACGTCTATAATTAAACCCGTGTCGTAATGATAACAGTTTGTCACATACCATACACAGAGCCTGGAATATTCAATAAATTTCTCGGCGATGTTAGCAGGAAGATAAATGGATTTTTTTCTTATTTTATCTTCAAGTCCGAACCCAATTTTAAACATTTTTGCTGCCATTTTAGGAAAATATTCCTCCCATTCTTTTTTTGTCTTAATGTCATAAATTTCAACAAATGGAGAAGAATTAATGTCCAGTTTTTTGAGTGCATCATACGCAGATTCAATCAAATCTTTGTATGTGTCAAATTTTTCCTTGAAAAGTTGGTCTTCAAAGTCCTTCTTTTTATTGTGAATCAAGGTCCAATAAATTATGCCAACATTAATCGCAAGGATTATAATATTAAATATGGCTATTCCGTCATTCATTTTCTTTGTCTTTTAATATTGGCGGTAAC
>SAAG01000046.1 GCA_010119095.1 Candidatus Altimarinota bacterium | reverse complement strand
TTAGATTCAAAAGAAAGAAGTGTCGAAGTAGCAATTCTAAATTTGGAAGAACTTTTAGAATGACCAACTGAAGAAAATCTTCAGAAAGCTAAGAATTCTATAAAACAAGCAGAATTGAAACTAGAAAGTGCATATAAAAGTCTAGATGATTATGAGCTTGAGGCTCCTTTTAATTGAGTAGTAAGAAAAATAGATTATATGGTATGAGATAACCTTACTAATGATACTGATAAGTATGTTTATATAGAAAATCCAGATTTACTTGAGATTACAGTTATGCTTGATCAGATTGATATAACAAAAGTTAAGTTAAAACAAGATGCAAATGTAGTTTTTGATGCATATGCAACTACTACTGTTAAAGCAAAAGTAAGTTCAATAGATACTGAACCAATTGAGACATCAGGAGTTGTATCATATAAAGTAAAATTGATTTTGGATGATGATACTTTTGATAAAAAAATCCTTTCTTGAATGTGAGCAAATATAGAGATAATAGTTGAATCAAAAGATAATATTGTAGTTGTTAAGACTACAGCTATTACAGAAACGGATTGAAAAAAATATGTTACAGTAAAGAAAAATTGACAAGAAAAACAAACAGAAATAGTGACTTGAATTGCTGCTGACTGAATAACAGAAGTTGCATCATGATTAAGTGTATGAGATGAAGTTGTAATAAAAGAATATGTTTCTACATCTACAGAAGAAGAATCAACAACATCACTATTTAGTCCTCCATGAAGATCAAGTTCCTCATCAAGTAGTAGTAAATCATCTTCTTCAAGTTCAAATATGCAAGGTCCTCCAGGTTGATTTTAATATTATAATTTAGTAAAATGATTAAATTGGAATGAATTACAAAAGAGTATAAGATGTGAGAAAATACTTTTCAAGTTCTTAAATGAGTAAATTTAGAGATAAAAAAATGAGATTTTGTTTCTATAATGTGACCAAGTTGAAGCTGAAAATCAACTTTGATGAATATAATTTGAATGCTTGATGTAGCAACTAGCTGAAATTATACTTTTGACTGAACTTTGATTTCTTGAAAAAAGGAAGATGATTTATCTAAAATCAGAGGAAAAAATATTGGTTTTATATTTCAAAGTTATAATCTTATCTCAAGGATGCCAGTTATAAAACAGGTAATGCTTCCTCTTGCTTACCAAGGAGTTCCAAAATCTCAAAGAGAAAAAATTGCTATAGAGTCTCTTAGAAAAGTATGACTTGAAGATAAAAAACATAATAAACCAAATGAATTATCAGGTGGACAACAACAAAGAGTATCTATTGCAAGAGCATTGGCAGTAAATCCAGGTATGATACTTGCAGATGAACCAACTTGAGCACTTGATACAAAAACATGAGAAGAAATAATGAATTTATTAACAAAATTAAATGATGAGTGAAAAACAATAGTTTTAATTACTCATGAAAAAGATATAGATGCATATGCTAAAAAACATATTCTTATTAAAGATTGACTTATAGTGAATTAAAGGGCTGTCATTTCGAGCAAAGTCGAGAAATCTGTCGGAGAAATAAATAATGATTTTAATTAAATATTTGTTATATGCAAAGAACAGATTCCTCCACTCAAGGTCGGAATGACAACAAATACAACTCTTAACCTTTTATACTTTTTTCATGTTTACAACAATTATAGAAAATATTCTTAACTCATTTGAATCTATTAGAGCTAACAAACTTAGATCATCTTTAAGTATGCTTTGAATAATAATTTGAGTATCTTCAGTTATTATACTTACAGCAATATGAAATGGTAGTAGCCAGACAATTGTAGAAAAAATAGAGGAAATGGGAACAAATATACTTACTATATCAGCTTGAGGTTGATTTTGATGATCAAGAGAAAGATCAACTGCAACAAATATACTTACAGCAAAAGTTGTAGCATCTATAAAAGAAAATATAACTTGACTTGATTCAGTATTACCAATTATATCAACAAACTGACAGTTAGTTTATGAGTCAAATGACATGAGTGCATCTGTTTATTGAATAGATATAAATTACTTTAAAGCAAAAAATGTAGAAGTAATATATGGATCAAATATCACTGATACTCATATAAATAATTTGGATAAAGTAGCAGTTGTATGACAAGATGTTGTAACTGAGCTTTTTGAATCACAAAATCCAGTTGGGAAAAAAATAAAAATGTGAAATAATGTTTTTGAAATAGTATGAGTTATAGAAGAGAACTCTACTCTAGATTCTTATATATTTATACCAATTTCAACAGCTTCTGTAAGAATTACTGGGCAAAAGTATTATAGTCAAATAATAGTTGCAGTTACTGATTCTGAACAAGTTGATACAAAAGAAACAGAGATTGATACTCATTTACAAAAGATATTAGAAGTAACTGATACAAATAATCTTCCATATAGGATTAGAAATCAAGCAGAGATGTTAGAAAATTTTACTTCTATCACTAAGACTTTGACTTTGCTACTAAGTTGAATAGCTTGAATATCTTTACTTGTAGGGTGAATCTGAGTTATGAACATAATGCTTGTTTCAGTAACTGAAAGAACAAAAGAAATTTGAATTAGAAAAGCTATTGGAGCTTGAAAAAAAGATATACTCCTTCAATTTTTAACTGAAGCATCAAGTTTAAGTATTTTCTGATGATTAATTTGAATTGCTTTTAGTTATGCTGTAGTATTTATTTTAAACTATTTTTCAGTTGCAGCTATTATAACAACTAAGTCAATTTTAATAAGTTTTCTATTTTCTCTTTGAATTTGATTAATTTTTGGTATACTACCAGCATATAAAGCAGCTAAGCTGAGACCTATAGATGCTTTAAGATTTGAGTAAATACTAAAGAAATATGAACAGATACATAAAAAATATTAAATACTTTTTACTTTTTTTATCCCTTACATCAATTATTGTATATTTTTATCCACAACAATTATATGGTTATTTTTGATTATATTCATGGATTTTATTGATAGTTGTAATGGTAGTTAGACCACTCAATGACATATTTCCAAAATGCAAGATTTTTAGTATACTTTTAAAATTTAGAAGAGAACTAGGGATATTGGTTTGAGTGTTTTGAGTAGCTCATGTAATTGGGTTTGTAAAGATGATGGAATACGATAGTATTTTTTGATTAATTACATCAGAAAATACATGGGATGTAAAAGGAGGATTATTTTGGGGAATGCTTGCTTTGCTTGTTACTATACCACTTTTAATTACATCAAATTGAGTATTTACAAAAGTTTTATGAAGAAATTGGAAACTACTTCAGAGATGAGCATATCTTATGTTTATACTTGTAGCAATTCACATATATCTAATAAAATGAGAAACTTGACCTATAATTGTAATTACTGTTTGGTTTATATTATATAGTGTAGCTTTTATAAAAAATAAAAAAAAGAAATGAATAATTTCAACATCAGTTAAACGGCTTTGTGTTCCTTGTTGATACATCTATGATGAAAATATATGAGATGTAGATTCTTGAATTAATCCTTGAACTAGATTTGAGGATATTCCTGATGATTGGTTATGTCCTGTGTGTTGAGTAGGAAAATCAGATTTTATACTGCTTGAATGAGAAGCAGAAGTAAATGAATGAAAAATAATATCAAAAGAATTTTTGACAGAAGATGTCATAGAACTTAGATTAATGTATGAAAAGGAATTATTTTACATCAGTGGGCAATATCAAAATTTTATATTTACTGACGATGGGGGGGAGTTTTCAAGAAGTTATTCTATAGCAAGCAAAAAAGGTAAAAAATTTACTTTCCTAATCAAATTAAAACCAAACTGAAGAGCTTCAAATCTGCTTAAAGATCTGAGATTTTGAGATAAAGTTAAAGTTTGAAATATTTTTTGAAACTTTAAATTAAGAAACAATACCAATAAAAAGATATTTATAGCAACTTGAACTTGATTAGCTCCAATTTATTCTATGATGATTAATACATTTCCAGAAGTAGAAAAAGAGTTATATTTTGGAGTTGCTATGAAAAGAGATATATTTTACGAAGATAAATTGAAGGAAATAGAAAACTTAAAAGTCAATATATACCTATCAAAAGAAGAGGCAAGGTGATATAATTATGGTAGAGTTGATTTAGATAATATTGTTGTGGATGATAAAACTGAAGTATATATCTGTTGAAATCCTATAATGGTAAATGAAAAAGCTGATTATTTTGAGAATAAGATATGAAAAGAAAATGTATTTTATGAAAAGTTTTAGTATATTTGTTTATTTTAAGCAATTTTTAAATAAGAATTATTCTCTTAATAGTTTCTTAAATAGCTTACTTAAAATATAAATACTTAATTATTAATTTTAAAAATATGGTAAATAATAAAAACAAAATACTTGCAATCTTTATACTTACTTTATTACTTGCAAGCTGTACAAAATCAAATGTTGATAGTAAATCTTCTGAGACTGGAGTATCTTTACAAGAAGAAACTAAAGTTGCAGAGCTTTTTACTGAAGAAGAAAAGGAATTAATAGAGGAAAATACAATTGATACAAAAAATACTGAAGTAACAAATATTGAAAAAGAAATAAAGGTAGTAACCCCAAAACAAGTTTCTACCCCAAAACAGGTTTCTACTCCAAAACAAGTAGTTTCTACTAATACAGAAGTATCTACAAACTCGGGGAATCTAAAAGAAGAAGTTAAGGTTTCAGAACCTATTGATGTAGTAAAAAAGTTAGCTATAAATAGTAAATGTATCTGATGTAGGCATTGTGTAAAATTTGCTTCAAGTAATTTTGCTATGGATAACTCAACTGGTAAGGCAATAGTTATTAGTCAGGAAAATCTTGATAGTGATTGAGTTTCAAGAGCAATAGTTAGATGCCCAGTAAGTGCTATAAGTATTTCTTAATTACTTCTTACTTAAAGTCTTCTTAATTAACATACATATAATTAAAAGTGTAATATAAACTATATTACACTTTGTTTTTATTTTAGGAGGTTTTTTAAATAATTATTTTAATAGAAATTACTCTTAAAGTTTTCTTAATACAAGTAAGTATAATGTATAAGTAAACTCAAGCTCGAGCGAGAGATTACAAATAAACTAAAACAAAAATCTTATGCTAAATTATATTTAATCTTTTATCTCAAAAAGTATATATAAAATATTTAAACTAAATGGAGATCACTAAAGATATATAATGTACATACAAAAAAACATTAATTTTTAAGTTATAAAAATATGAAAAATAAAAAACTATTAACAGGATTATTACTTACGACAGTTGTTGTAAGTGGGATATGAGCATCATTTGCTGCAGATACTGCAAGTACTTGAACTACAAATACAAATAAAGTATTTAGAAAAATGCCAGAATTAACAGAAGCTCAAAAAGCTGAAATGGAAGTAATAAAAACTATT
Organism: Candidatus Altimarinota bacterium; assembly: GCA_010119095.1. Lineage (GTDB taxonomy): Bacteria > Patescibacteriota > Gracilibacteria > BD1-5 > UBA6164 > Altimarinus. The sequence goes on along the minus strand of SAAG01000046.1, from coordinate 4,256 downwards.
ATAGAAAAAAAGAAAGCTTGAACTACTTTGACATCTGATGAACAAGCAAAATTAACTGCTTTTGAAGCAAATAGACCAGCTTGAATGGGAAGATGACAGGGAAATAGAGGATGAAAAATGGGAGAAAGATGATTTTGATTTGCACAGTTAACTGATGCAGAAAAAACAGCATTAGAATCAATGAGTGATACTGAGAAACAAGAATTTTTTGAGAAAAAAAGAGAGGAACAAAAAGCTAAGATGGAAGCACATGAGAATGTTATAGATAAAGTACTAGCTTGATCAACACTTACTGCAGAAGAAGAAACTATAAAACAAGAAATAATTACACAAAGAACTGAAAGAAAAACAAAAATAGCTGAGATGGAAGCAAAAATAGCTGAAATCAAACCGATACTTGAAAAGAAAAAAGCTTGAACTACTTTGACTGCAGATGAACAAACTAAACTAGACGAATTTGAAGCTGAGAGACCAGAAGGAAAATGATTTTGAAGAGGTAGATAGTTGTTTTAAAAAAGTAAAAAAATAAAATAGTTTTTGTATAGAAATTTTATTTCAAAAAAAAACTCTAGAGAAAATTCTCTAGAGTTTTTTATAATAATGGGTTAAAAATTTGTAATTTATTGTTTTTCTTTTACAGCTTTTTGATTTTTAACTTCTCATAAGATATTTGTGATTTCTTGATTTTCTTGCACAGCTTTATTTATTAGGAACTCACAACGACTTATTATAAAGGGTTTTAATATTGATTTTAATTTTAAGCTTTTATTTATTATTGGAAAGATTCTAAATAATTCATCAGATAAAGAATCAAAGTTAAATCATTTTTTTGAATCTGTTCAAGAATTAACTCAACCTTGTTTTAACATTATATCATATGGAGTATAATTATCTGGATTTCTATAAGCATTTAATCTAGTTGCAATATTTTTTTGTCATGGATCACTTAATTTATGAATTTCTCATATTATAAATGGGTTTAACTTCTGATTAAGGTTTATATATATATATTTGATAAACTTTTCGCAAGCATTTATTTCACCTGAATTAAAACTTATCATTTTTGTTTTCAATTCTTTTTTAGCTTTTTCAAATTCACTTTCGGGTGTATCGGTACTATCTCATATATATTTTAAAACAATTTGTTTTAATAATGTCATTACTTCAATAAATGATTTATGTGGAATAGTGCTTATTATCTTACCAAAATTTTCAGGATCAAATTTCATTAAATACTTTTGTATCTTTATTTCTGCAAGCATATTTAGTAGTACTATTGCTCTAGGATTATTTTTTAATACTGTTAAATCTATTGGTTTTTCAGTTGATTCAAGTTCAGACATCTTTTCAGTATGTTCTAAATCGCTTTCAGTAATATCATCAATCCAGCTATATAAGTGATCTATAGTTCACCATATAGAATCTACATATTCATTACCAAATATTTCAACCAATTCAATGAGTATTTCTCTTTCATGAAATAACTCTTCGTCTAGTTCCAATCATTTTCTAACATCTTCTTTTCAGCTTTTAAGTAATCATATTTTATCTTTAAGTATATCTAAATAATTTTCAATATCATTTATTAATAATCCAATATCAGTAATAACTTTATCAATAATATATCAACCATCTTTGTCATATAAACTATCTTTTTTAGAACCTTCTAATCAAATAACTTCAATTTCAAGTAGCTTACTAGTAATATCTTTTATATATTTTTGTACTTCTTCTTTGTTTAGAAGAAGCCATTTTTTTATGTTGTCATGAAGAGTTGTAGCAATACTTAATATATGAGGATTTAATCAATTTATCATTGATTTTAAGCTATCTTTCTGTTTGTTAGCAATATTTATATATTTACTTAGATTTTTAGATAAACCAGATATTTCATCTAGCTTATCTTGAATATTTTTTTGTTCAGTAGTCAGAGTATTTTTTTTATTTTCAATAGAGTCTCTAAGAGTATTGTATCTTTCTATTAAACTATTTAGTTTTTCAATTAAAGAAAGTATTTCAGGGGAGTTTAGATGTTTTTTATATTCTTCAAATTTAGTAATATCATTGTTATAATCTGTAATTATATTGTTAAACATATCATTAATAGTAGCAAGATTATTAGGACTGTTTTCTAATAATTCTATTAACTCAGTGATATTTGCTTTATGAGACTCAAATGATTCAATAAAAAATGGAATAATTCTTTCTATATTTTCAGGTTCTTGTTCTTTTACTGGATTATAAATATTTTTTTCAGTTTTATTACTAGTTTCAGTTAACAATAGTTTTATTTTTTCATTAATAAAGTCATCCACTAAATCATCAAATGTTTTTTCATTAACCATTTTTGTAGAATTTTTTAAATCCTGATTTATATGATCACTTAAATCTTTCTTTTGAGCAATTACTTGTTCTTTTCATCATGTTTTAAAAAGCTTAATAACAGTTTAAGAAGTTTCGTATATTGCATCTTCTATATGTTATGAAAATTTATCTAATTCCTCATCATTAAAAAGCTCCTTTGCTTTTTCAATATATTGTTCTTCTAAAGTTTGTGTTTTGATTTCTTTAATCATATTATAATAATAAATAATATATTACTATTATTATACAATAAAAACACAAAAAGTCAATTTTAGGAAGTTTTTGATTATAAAAAAAATTAAATTATTGATAAAGTAATAAAATTATTATACTAATACTTATTGATATTACATATCAGTATATATAGATACATTGATTAATCAAAAAAATCTATAATTATTTTTCTTTCCACCTCTCAAGTTTTGGAATCTGCCTTACTGCAACATATCTGCATATTTTCCACCATTGCATCTCATGTTTTAATATATGATCGATTTGTTTTTGCATCTCTTTTAAGGTCATACTAGGATTTTTAAATTCACCATTTTCATAACAAGAGCTACAATACATTTTACTAATATTTCCATCTTTTTCAGTTCAACCTCAATTTTTATCATCTCTCAGAGGCATCCCACACGATTGACATTGAATATATATTTTTCCCATAAATTATTATTATGTATTAATGATTTAATTGTAATTATTTTTTAATTTCTTAATCTTTCCTCGTAAGTTATAAAATCATCTATTCTTTCGTTTCAGATAAATGGGTGATGATGAATTACATCTTCATCGTTGCTATCTAATAATCAATTTAGTATTTTGATTAGTTTTTCTTTGTATATTTCTTTTAATTGTTCTGTTCAATTTTGAGAAATCCTCTCAACAAACTTTATTTCTTCGTATTTTTCTTTTTTGATATTTGTATCAAGTGTAGTTACAGTATCCATTGATATAAAACCAGTTTTCACAAAATCAGATATTTTTTTATCGTTTTTATCATAGTATCTGAGTCATCAATCTCTATTTTTCACTATCAAAATATTAAAAGAATTATTAGGTATTTCCATATAATTTATTAGTTAAAAAAATAAAATGTTACAATCATAATTTAATGATAAATTTTATTATTTTCAACAATTATATTTAGCACCTGTTATCTAATTATAATATTTATTATAGTCAGATATTGACTAAAAATAGCATATTTCTATGACTTAAAAATAGTAGTGAAAGATTATGGATAAAAAAACTTTCTTAAACACCTCTTAATCGATATAATTAAAATTAAGGTAATTATTTGTTAATCATATATTTATGAGAGTATTAGTAATAGAAGATAACGAAATATTATCAAGAAATCTAGTAAGATATCTCATCTCAAGAGATATATTTGCAGAAGCTGCAATGGTAGGTGATGAATGACTTAGAAAAGCTATTTCAAAGTATTATGATATAGTGATTTTGGATATAAACTTGCCTTGAATTGATTGACTTGAGATATGTAAACAAATTAGAGAAAGAGAAAAAGATGTATCTATAATAATGCTTACTTCAAGGTGAACTAAAGAAGATATAATAGAATGACTCAATATGTGAGCCGATGATTATCTAGTAAAACCATTTGAATATGATGAATTATTAGCAAGAATCAATGCAATTTTAAGAAGAAAAATGAAAAATAGTAGCAATACTATAATAAAAGTCGATGATATAGAACTGGATTTACAAAAAGTAGAAGTAAAAAAATCTTGAAAAATTGTACAATTATCAAAACTTGAATATGATTTATTTAAATTTCTTGCACAAAACAGGTGAGTAGCACTATCAAGAAATGAGATATATGAAAAAGTATGGGGAGAATTTCAAGTTGACTTTATGTTCAGTAAAAC
>SAAG01000153.1 GCA_010119095.1 Candidatus Altimarinota bacterium | reverse complement strand
AATCGCTATCGCTTAGAATTTGATGTATTAATTCTCGTATGGTTAAATTGCATACATTCCATTTATACAATGAATAGGTAGATGTCTTCCCAATAGATGCAATTCTATTCGAATTGAGTATAATAGTTCTAATATAACCCTTTGCAAATTTATATCTAGTAGAATATAAACTATCCAACTTAAATACCAGGTCATCAAATGACATTGGTTGACCATTCTTTTCTATAATCTTAACTAATTCATTTTCAATATCTATAGAGTTTTGTTTAATAACAAGATTATTATTATAATCCAGTTCTACTCCCAAAATGTCAGTAAGAAAAAATGTAAGAATTGAAGTTATCCTGGAAGCATCAATCGAACTGCCTAAAGTGTATTTGTTGATAAAAATATTCATAGGTAACAATACATCTTCAGTAGTTTTGGCTGATATTATATTGGATATATCAGCCAAAGCAGATTTTAAGTCAAAAGAGCTTAATATCTGACTATTTACAACTATTTCTTGATTGTTGTACTCTACTATTGAAACTTCTTTACAAAAAGACAGTATACCAATTAACGAATCACATGTAAATTGAGTATCAATCGAATTAAATTCCGATTTATTAATTAGATCATAAATATTCTGAATAGAATTGTAGTCCTCAGCTAAAAATGGATAATTATTTTGATTAAAATTTTGAGTTATTTCAATGGGAAATCTTCTTTTTTTATATAATGATACGATTTGCCTTACTCTTTCTTTGCCTATTCCAAATTCATAAGATATATCAGCATAAGACATTATTGGATATGTTATCCCTTTAGCCTTGTTACAAATAGTATCATTTCTATAATCTGATTTTTGGAAGTAAAGATATAACAATCTAAAAAATGGATAATAGCCATTCTTTTCATAGAATTTTGTGATTTCAGCTGCTAATACTTCATCCAAAAAAGGAAAATCTTTTAACAGCAATGATAGTTTGATTTGCTCTGGCTTAAGGTATAGCTGGTATGAAGAGAATGCTTCTCTAATCTCCATTGCCGTCATAGCCACACATGAGCTGAATTGAAGTAAATTAGGTATTGTATATTCACAAAACTTTATTATATTTTTATAGTCAATATTATTCATAGCAAGTATATATCTGGCACTTGTAGAAATTTCACTTTTTAATCTATTATATTCAGATTGGACAAGTTCTACTGCAGCTGGATCTAACCTTGAAAATAATAATGATATCTTATTATCACAGTAATGTAGTTCGATGTCTTTTATTAATAAATTTATTCTATCACGAAAATAATTAATTGTTTGATTGTATTTGTGATTTCTAAAGTTATCAGATATATACAATTCAATCTTATGCAAAATATCGAGACCTAAATCCCATGAGGATAATATATTATCCACTGAAAATTTATCCTCAAATTTGAAAAATGAAGCAATGTCAATAAAACAAATTGATAAGAACCTGATTACATCGTGATATTTATGTAAAAAACAATTTTTTATATCTTTATTTGAAACTCGTACACAACTGTCAAAAATATTGACAGCTTGAACTATTATATCGCTAGGAAATACAATTATGGTTTCAGAAGACTTATCATAGAATGAAGTAATTGGAATGCAATCATTTTTTTTATTCAGAACCTCTAAAGATGTTTTGTTTTCAGGTGCCATATAATAATGAGCATATTTTACTAACGCATCATTTAATTCCAATATAGTTTTATGTCCACAATTAGGAATTTGATTTAAAGAATTAAATTGTACATATTCCGCTAATTCATTTATGCTATTTATACCCATATTTCTACAGCAGTTTAATGCTCTTCCAGAAAGAAGACCATCACGTATCG
>SAAG01000152.1 GCA_010119095.1 Candidatus Altimarinota bacterium | reverse complement strand
ATATTCATAGTTAATTGAGTAATACAATTTATTAGATTTATTCTATTATTTTTTTAGATAATATCAAATTTATTTTATTGGATACAAATAGTTTGTTTTTACTATTTTCCAATTCGAATCTTGTTTTTTTAATAGTTCAAATACTCATTCAAAGTGTAATAGTCAATAAGTGATATATATTTTTGAGTATTTTGATGACATTATTTCTTTAGATAAATTATCGTTTCTTTCGTCTAGTATAACAGAAAATAAATCTTGGTTTCAAAAATCTTTTAGTAACTCTTTTGCCTCTTTATCATTTTTTATTACTAAATTTAGTATTGCTTGATTTATATATATCAAAACTTCTAATTCTTTATCTTTAAGTAAATTTAATTTGTTTAATATTTCCTCACTAGCATTAATTATTTGTTTATTTTCAGCATCTTTTTTATTTTTTTTGTTTATTTTTTTCTCTTCATAAATTTTTATTATCTGATCTAAGTCTAAATCTACATTGAAATCCAGATTATTAACAAGTCATAAAAATCGATTGTTGTCTTGAAAAGTTACTCAATATAGTCTACTCATATGTTTATATAAGTCTGGAGTAAAATTTATTCATAAAGCCTCATCAAATTTTTCACTTGATTCTTTTGTTCAAGGTTTAACTCATTCATAAAAATATACTCAAGAATTTGATTTAAATTTTTGTATATTTTTTTCTACTTCATTATAGAAGTTTTGTTTTGCTATATGACTCATTGATTGAAATACTACAATTTTATCTCAATTTGTGATTGTATATTCAGGCATCATAGCAGGGGAGATTTCATTATTGTAATAAGCAAATCATCATACAATAAAAAACATAACATAAATAAATATAGTTGCTTTATAAATAAATATTTTTAGATATTCATCAAATCATTTTTTTTCTTTTTTTCTAAAACTTTTCCATAAATAGTAAATAAAATAGAAAAAGATAGAATATATTATTAAACTTATAATAGTTTCAAACAATTTAATTATACCAGACATATACAATATAAGAGACAAGAATAATCAAAAGAAAAAATATGATATAGTATATTTAGTAATTTTCATTTTTTTATAGTTAAATAATTTTTTATTTTAATAAGTTTAAATATAATTAAAATAAATCAATACTTTTTAATAATTATTATTTTGGATTTTTTTAAAAACCATATATAATATTTTTATTATTAAAATCTTTAAAACTATGAATTATAAAATAATATTAAAATCATTACTTGTAGCTTGATTACTTTTATTTTCAATTCCCTGTGTTTTTTCTGAGGATAGTATATTTTCAGATACTTGAGAATTACCTTATTGTGATAACAATGAATGTTGATATCAGTCATGAGTAAAAAAAGTTCAGTGACTAATTGAAAATGCAGAAACTTCAAAACCATTATCTGAATATATACAAGATATAATAGTATATTTACTCACTTTTATTAGTATTATAGCTGTTATATATGTTATTTATGCTTGATTCAGGATACTTATTTGATGATGAAGTGATGATTCAATTAAAAATTCAAGAAAAACTATTCTTCATGTTGTTATCTGAATTATAATTATATGGTTAGCATATTCAATCGTTGCATTAATACTTGATGTGTTGTGAACTGCACAAGATCTATGAGATTAAAGTTAATTAAAAACTAATAAAAAAATATGTAAATGTAATTTTACATATTTTTTTTATTATTATATTGCTACTCATTTAAAAGTATGATATTATTCTTAAGGCTCTAGATTTAGAGAAAATTTATATAATTAATAATATTATTATGGAACTACAAGAGGAAAGTACTAATTTACATAAAATTTGATATATTTTTCTATTTGTATCTA
>SAAG01000151.1 GCA_010119095.1 Candidatus Altimarinota bacterium | reverse complement strand
TAGTATAAAAGATGTATTTTATCAAGATGAATTTAATTTGAAAATAGATTGATTAAATCCAAAATGATGATTGTATGTATTTGGATATGATTGGAAAAAAGATAATAAGATTACTGCTACTTTACTAACTCAACTTATATGACTCATACTTAGAGATTATGAAAAAGAAAATTGATGTAATATATGAAAAGTAAATATAGTTGCTCACTCTATGTGATGACTTGTTGCAAGGGCAATGCTAGAGGATATGTGTGTAAATTTTGATTTTAATAATAAAAAAAATACATATCTTTTGGCAAATAATCCTGAAAAAGAAACTAATTGAAATATATTTAATTTTCCTACTACTTTATGTCTAAACCCCTACTCATCATCAACAATTTCAAAAGAAATCAAAGTAAATAAATTAGTTACAATAGCAACTCCTCAGAGATGATCCCCAATGGCTTTTCCTATATGGGAAAAGGGAGATATAGAGATGACAGATTGATTTTTGAGAGGAATAGCATTAAAATGACAATTATGAGTTTTTACAAGTGATAGTTGATTATACAAAACTATTCATTGATATGATAGAAGCATACCAAATGGTATAGTAACGATATGACAGTTGTTGCCAGATGTAAAAAATACAAATAGTTATAATAGTGATAAATTAAAGTATCTATTAAAGGATGAAAAAGAAATATTAAATAATAATTATAATGATGATTTTGTAAAATATTTTGATATAAATATGATTAAAAATGATAGTTTAATAAACTCAACTAATTATTATTATTCAATAAAAAATGATAATTATCCTAAAAATAGCTTTTTAGAAGAATTGAATAAAACTGAAAATATAAAAAAGATGTTTAGTAAAATAGATAATAAATATATAGCATATTATTCAGATGTAACTTGAAATGACTGATTAAATAATATAGTAGATTTTAAAATATGAGATAAGTATATAGATAGGTATAGTTTTGCAACAGGACCATTTAAACAAGTTATTAGTGATAATACTTACAGTCATAATTGACAAGATATTTATGAATATTATGAGAAAAACATAAGTGATGATTATTATTTGATAAATAGTGTTATTAGAAATGAGTATTGATTAGGATGAGACTGAACAGTCCCTACATATAATTTAAAATTAGTGCCAAATGATAGTGTTGATTGAAGAGAAATTGAAAATCCAAAGTATGGTACTGGATTAGTGAGTTGTTATATAAATAAACCATCATGAAAATCCTTACTAAGTTTTTACTCACCAGATGAATCATATTTGGAATCAAATATTGTTATTATAAAGCAAAAATCTATAAATGAAACATATTTATATTCTTGATTTTGAGAAATTGATAAATATCAAGTATGTTCTCATTCAAATATGCCTTTTGCAACAAGCATAAAAGTAGTTGATTTTTTTCTAGATAATAATTCTAATGAGAGAAATCAATTACTTACAAACTTTTGAAAGGCTGATTATACTTATGCAGAACGAAGTATATGATGATTTGATTATTGAGATAGATGAATAAAAAATAAAGAAATTTTAAGTTGGTTATTTGATGAGTATAAGTATATAAAGACTATTTCTAAAAATAAAATATCAAATGATAGTTTTTCAAATCCTATAAGATTTTCTCTTGATTTAGTCGATTCAGGTAATGTGCTTAGATACGATATCCTCTCTCCAATCGATATCATGATCACAGACGAACAGTGAAGAAGAATCTGAATAGATAGAGATACAGGTATGATAGTAAATGAAATCCCTGGAGCTTGGACTAGTGGTAGAGCTGGAGAAAGTGGAGAAAGAGAGTTTTTCTTGATTCCTTGAAAAACTGGAGAACCAATTAATCATAAAATTGAA
>SAAG01000150.1 GCA_010119095.1 Candidatus Altimarinota bacterium | reverse complement strand
GGCGTAAGCTCTGCTCTCGCGGCAGGCGTTGGCGAAATCGCCCAGGTGGCCGTCTTTGGTGCGGGAGTTGAACAACAGCAGAGCGGCGCGCGCGACGGCGAGGTTGTTGACAAGTTCAGCGTTGCGGCTGCGGGTCTTGTCTTCGAGCAGCGTGCAGTCGCGGCGGTTGTGGTCGCGCGACTCTATCCCCCAGTGGTCGCGGACGTGGGCCGCCCACTGGCGGGCGGTGCGCGAGCGGGCCTCCATCGTGCAGAGGTGCCAGACGGTCTCGCTGGAGCTTTTGCCGGTCCTGACGACCGTGCGCGTCCTGACGGTCCTGAGCAGCGTCCACATGCCGAAGAGCCCGACTTCGGCGGGCTCGCACAGCGGGTAGACGGCGGTGTCGCGGGACTCGATCCTGCCGTGGCCCTTCTCGGTCACCGGTCCGGTGCAAAAAGGGGGGCGCGCCCGGCCGCGACGGCCCCGCACGCGGCGAGGATCTTCTTCTGGTTGCCCTTGACCTGGACGAGGGCCTCGCCGCCGGAGAGCGTGATCTCGCGCACGGTCTCCTGCTGGCAGTGCAGCGCGTCGGCGGAGACCAGGGCGTCGGAGAGGTCCAGCTCCCGCACGAGGCCGCGGCCGACCGCCAGCTCGCACTTCTCCCCCTCGCCCTCCTTCTGCGACGCGGCGGCCATCGCGACCGGCACGCCGGACTCGGCGTCCGCCAGAGAGACGAGGCCCGCGACGTCCCGGATGAATTTGCCGTCGAGCGCGAGCTGGCGCGGGAGCCGGCCCTCGTGCGCCCGGATCCAGGCGCCGAGGACGGCCGCGAAGTCGTCCGGGGGGAGCTGCCTGAGCAGGCTGTAGAACGCCGTGTAGCCCGGCGTCTTGCGGTAGTTGCCGCGGCCCTTGCGGTCGAAGCGCGGCAGGCCGAGCGCGACGCGCTGCCGCTGCGTGAGATTCCCGCAGTGCTTGACGATCGGCTTGAGGTCCTTGTGACCCGCCATCACGCCCATGACCAGCAGCGAGAGCATCGCGCCGATGTGGAACACCCGGTTGCTCCCGCGGGGGTCGCGCACGCGGCAGAGCGCGTCGTGCAGGGACTCGACGAGCGGCCCGGGCAGCGGCAGGACGCCGTAGGCGTCGCTGTCCGCGCCCCGGACGCATTCCGGCGGCAGCGCGGCCGAGCACAGCGCCGCGCGCGCCCCCGGCCTCAGATCCTTGACCCAGAGCGCCTTGGGCCGGCCGTTGGGCACGTAGTAGTCCGCCGTCTGCCGCGACCGCGAGAAGCCTTTCGTCATCCCCAGAGGCGTCCATCCGGCCGCGCGGTAGCACGTCCCTGCGGATGCCTCCCGGTCGCAGAACGTCTCCGCGAGCAGCGGCTCGTACCCGAAGCTCTTGCACCACAGTGCCGGCAGCTCCCGCGCCGCCAGCCCCAGGACCTGCGAGGCCAGGTTCGGCCGCTCGCCCCGCTTCGCCAGCAGCGTGAAGCGCCGGTTCTGCACGACCAGCTTCTGCCTCCTCGCCCGCAGCGACGACGTCCAGCCGACGTGCGCGTCCCGGTCCTTGAGCCGGTAGCAGGCCGACCCCCACACCATCAGCGCGACCCACTCGCCGTCCTCCTCGGCCACCAGCCTCAGCGTGTCCCCGCCCGAGCGCGTCTCGCCCATGTAGTGGCACTCGCCCTCCAGCTTCTTGAACCGCTTCAGCTCTCTCCCGCGAATCTTCCTGATCGTCAGCATCTTGCACCGTCCCCTTTCTTGCGGCCACACGGATCAGCCTCCTTCGTGGGCCTTTCTCTTCGCAGTGTATGTAAGCAAAAAAGGGGGCTGGCGTCTAGTTCAAAGTCTTCGCCTAGAAAACAACGCGCGAGAACCGTTCACTTAGAAACGCCCTG
>SAAG01000045.1 GCA_010119095.1 Candidatus Altimarinota bacterium | reverse complement strand
GGTCCCCAACCGTAACGGCACCTTCGTCATGGCTGCCGCGGGGATCGCCCAAACCCTCGGCCTGAACCGGGTCGTGACCGCCGTCCACGCCGGCGACCACCACCTCTACCCCGACTGCCGCCCCGACTTCATCAGGCTCCTCACCCAAACTGTTGAAGCGGGAACCGGCCTCACCGTGACCGTCCACGCCCCGTTCCTCCACTGGTCCAAAACCGACATCGTGCGCGCCGGGCACCAAGCCGCCGCCCCCTTCCACCTCACCTGGTCCTGCTACCAGGGCGGGGACGAGCATTGCGGGGTGTGCGGCACCTGCCGGGAACGCCGCCAAGCCTTCACCGAGGCCGGGGTCCCTGACCCCACCACCTACTCCCACTGAAACCTCAGCGGGCCGGTCCTAGCCGTTCCACCGTGGAACTGAACGGAAAAACACTCACATGAACACCAAGCACGTCACCGCCCTGGCCGCGATCACCGTCTTCATCGCGGCGATCCTCCTGGCGAACTACGTCACCACCACCTACGACTTCATCCCCATCGGGTTCGGCTTGGAAGCGACCGCGGGGACCATCTTCGCCGGGTTCGCCCTCGCCTCCCGGGACGCCCTGCAAGACGCCTGGGGCAGGTGGGCCGTCGTCATCGTGATCCTCCTCGGGTCCGTCCTGTCCTTCGCCATCTCCGCCCCCTTCATCGCCCTGGCCTCCGCGACCGCGTTCCTCCTCGCCGAGCTCCTCGACTTCGCGGTCTACACCCCCCTCCGTGCCCGCTCCAAACTCGGGGACTCCCGGTGGGCGCGGGCCGTCATCGCCTCCAACATTGTTGGGGCATTCGGGGACACCGTGATCTTCCTGGGTATCGCGTTCGGCACCGCCGCGATCCTCCCCGCCCTGCCCGGTCAGATGGTCGGGAAACTGTACGCGACCGTCGTGTACCTGGGCCTCGGCTACCTGGTGGCCGGGGTCCTCCGCCACCGGAAGGCCAAGACCATCAGCGAACTAGAAATTGCCGACGCATGACCCGCCCCGTGGTGGTGGTGGGGTGCGGGAAAGCCAAACGACTCAACCCCCACCCTGCCGCGGATCTCTACACCTCGGCCTTCATCGTAAATGCGGTCAAGTGGGCACGGTCAGTCAATGCGGCCATCTTCATCCTCACCGCCAAATATGGGTTGATCCCCGGCACCAAGATCATCCCCCCCTATGACGCCACTTGGTCCGGGCCATCAGCCGAACCCACCATCCCCATGGCGACGCTCGCCACCCAGATCGCGCAGATGGGGCTCTCTGGGCCTGTCATTACCCTGGCCGGGTCCGAATATCGGGAAAGGCTGGTAAGCGCATCAGAGGGCCGCGCAGTACCTCTCAACCCCTATCTGACGATGGCCCGTGAACGATATGGGGCCGGTTCGCGGGGTTATCAGACCCGGCTCCTCATCCACACCCACGGGAAGATCCCCCGTTGTCCGGAGGGTGACTGGTTCACCATCTGATCGGAGATACGGGTGCCACTCTCCCCCCGCCAGAAGGCGTTTATGAAGGACCCGGCGCGGACCAAGATCGCGCACGGGTCCATCAGGTCCTCCAAGACCACCGCCCAAATCTTCGACTGGCTCCACTGGGTCCCCGACGCACCCCCCGGCCCCCTCGCCATCGTCGGGAAAACACGGGACACCATCGGGCGCAACATCCTCGAAGTGATCCAGGCCGAAGTCCCCTCCGTGATCAAGTGGCGGGACGGGGCCACCTCGTGCACCATCATGGGCCGGAAACACCACCTGTTGGGCGCGAACGACGCCCAAGCCGAAACCAAGGTCCGGGGCCTCACGTTGGCCGGGGTGTTGGTGGATGAGGTCACACTCCTCACCGAGGACTTCTTCACCACCCTCCTCGGACGCCTGTCCGTCAACGGGGCAAGGCTGATCGGGACCACCAACCCCGACTCCCCCAACCACTGGTTCAAACGGAAGTACTTGGACCGGGCCGACGACCTCGGCTGGTCCATCTGGCACTTCACGATGGACGACAACCCCGGCCTCGACCCCGACTACATTGCCCGCGTCTCCCGGGAGTACACCGGCCTGTACCGGCGGCGGTTCATCGACGGCGAATGGGTCGCCGCTGAGGGAGCCATCTACACCGCCTGGGACCCCGACCGGCACGTCGCACCCTGGGCCGACCTCCCCCCGATGGCCCGGTACATCGGCGTCGGCATCGACTACGGCACCACGAACCCGACAGACGCCCTCCTCCTCGGCCAAGACCGCCTCGGCGGGTACTGGCTGGTCGACGAGTGGCGGCACGACCCCGCGACCACCAACCAACGGCTCACCGACGAGGAACAGTCGAAGGCCCTCCGCGACTGGCTCCTCCACCCCCACACCCCGCACCCCACCGAGCCCCTCATCCCAGAGGTCACCGTGGACCCCGCGGCCGCCGGCTTCCGCGTCCAACTCGCCCGCGACGGCATCCAGACCAGCCCAGCGAACAACGACGTCACCGCGGGCATCCAAGCCCTCGCCCACCTCCTCGCCACCGGACGCCTGAAAGTCACCGACAAGTGCCCCGGCTTCATCAACGAAGTCACCGGGTACTCCTGGGACCCGAAGGCCACCAAGAAGGGCGAGGACACCCCAATCAAGACCGCTGACCACGCCCTCGACGCCGCCCGCTATGCCGTCATGCTCGACGATCCCACCCGCTTCTCAAGCATCACCGGGATGGGCTAACACAGGAAGGAGGCCCCGCATGCCCGTGGAACACGTCCTCCAGGCCGTCCACCAGCACACCGCCACCGCCGAACTGGTGTCCATGTTCCACGACTACGTGGCAGGCCGGCACCGGTACCCGTACGCCTCGCAGGCGTTCATCACCCGCGCGAAGTGGATTCTCGAGTCCGCCCGCGCGAACCTCTGCCCCCGCGTCGTCGGCAACTTCACCGACCGTGTCACCCTCCAAACATGGGAAGGCGCGCAGGCGGACGAGGCTGTGGAGCTGACCACCCGCCGCGGGCTGGGTAAGGTCCTCAACCTGACCGTGGGCGAGTCCTGGACCACCGGTGACGGGTTCGTCCTCGCATGGCCGAACCGGGCCGGCACCATGACACCGTGGTTCCACCGGGCCGACCAGGTCGCCTACGGCACCGACCCGGAGGACCCGGAGGCGTTCGCGTGGGTCGCGAAGGTGTGGGTGTCCGGCCGGTACGGGCGCGTCAACGTCTACTACGACACCATGGTCGAACGGTGGGCCACCACGGACCCGGTGCGCCACGACCAGGCCTCGGCCCCCAACTGGCCCGATAAGGCCACCTCCTACCAGCCCGCCAGCGACGACGACGGCCCGTCGATCACGTACACCTCCGCGAACATGCCCACCGGTGTCCCGTGGATCCACCTGCCGTTGGACGCCGCCGAGCAGGGCGGGCGCGGCACGTCCATCCTCTCCGACATCATCCCCTTGCAGGACGCCCTCAACCACGCCCTCGTGTCCTCGATCGTGAACGTCGAACAGTACGCCGCCCCGCTGCGGGCCCTGCTGAACCACCAACCCCGCGTGATGATCGACCCCCGCACCGGTGAGGCCACCGAGGAGGCCATCCGGTACGACGAGACCCGCAACCGCCTGCTCGGCATCAAGGGCTCCGGGCCGCTCACCCAACTGGACCCCCCGTCGTCGAAGAACATCCTCGACGTGATGGAGGCGTACGGGTCGTGGATGGCCCGCGTCGTCGGCGTCCCCGCCTCCGACATCGTCCCCGACCTCGGCAACATTCCCTCCGGCGCCTCGCTGCGTACCCTCGTCTCCTCCAGGACGGCGAAGGTGCGGGACTACACGCAGGACATCTCCCCCCAGGTCGCCCGCCTCGCCACCCTGCTGGGCGTGGAGGACGTGTGGCCCGTGTGGGAGGACCCCACCCCCACCGACGACACCGAACGCCTCGACGCCGCGTTGAAGCGGCAGGACCTCGGGTACACGCTTCAGGACAACCTGGTGGAGGCTGGGCACGACCCGGAGCAGGCGAAGGAGATCGCGGACAACGCGCGCGCCGAGTCCGCGAACATCGGCGCCCTGGCCGCGGCGGCGTTCCGGGCCGGTCAGGATCCCGCCGCTGTCGTCAACGGCGACACTCCCGCGGAGGTCAAGGCACGCGCCGACGCGATGGGCGTTCTCATCCGCTCCGGCGTCGACCCCACCGACGCAGCCGAGAAGGTCGGACTCGACGTCGACTTCACCGGGGCGACCCCAACGTCACTGCGACTCCCGAAGGACGAAGCTCAGGGCATGGAGCAGTAGTGGCCATCAACACCGACACCCTCGCCGAGGAGTCCAAGGCCCTCACGATCCTGAACCAGCGGTTGGACGACAAGACCCGCCGCCTCGTCACCGTGTGGGCGCTCACCTGGGACCAGGTGGCCGGCGAACTTGAGGCCGCGATCGCCGAGTTGGCAGCCGCGACCGACGACGGCCGGGTCACGAGGACCATGATCCTGCGGTCCCAACGGTTGCAGGCCGCGCTGGCCGCGGTCGGGGACTCGTTGGGGCTCGTGGTCGCCCAGACCAACCAGATCATCACCCAGGACTTGCGGCAGGGCATCCAGGACGCCACCGCCGCCGCCGAACGGATGCTCACCACCCAACTCCCCGCGGCGACTGCGCAGGTGGGGGGGATGGCCGCCACGTCCGCCACCATGGGTGGTCTCACCGTGGGTGTCGTCGCAGCGGACCCCCTGCAAGTCGCCGCCATGGTCACCCGGGTCACGCAGCGCATCACGAAGACCACGTACAAGCTGGAGGTGGAGGCGCAGGCCGCGATCCGCCGGGAACTGCTCCGCGGCATCGCCGTGGGCGCCAACCCCCGCGTGTCCGCCCGCCGTGCCCTCCGTGGTATCGAGGACCAGTGGAACGGTGGCCTCACCCGGGCGTTGACCATCGCCCGCACCGAGACCATCGACGCCCACCGGCAGGCCGCACAGGTCGTCCACACCGCCAACCGGGACATCGT
The DNA here is from genome assembly GCA_010119095.1 of Candidatus Altimarinota bacterium. GTDB lineage: Bacteria > Patescibacteriota > Gracilibacteria > BD1-5 > UBA6164 > Altimarinus. The sequence continues at coordinate 4,890 of SAAG01000045.1, read as the reverse complement.
GGACCGGTGGGAGTGGACCGCGCACCTCGACAAGCGCACCTGCCGGGCCTGCATCGCCATGCACGGCGAACGGTTCGACGTCACCACCCCGGGCCCCCTCGGGCACCCGAGCTGCCGGTGTACGCGCGTCCCCGTCACGAAGACGTGGGCAGAACTCGGGTTCGAGGGCATCAAGGAACCCCCGCCGGTGCAGGTTGACAAGGCGAAGTGGTTCAACCGGCTCAAGGTCTCCGACCAGCGGGCGATCCTCGGGGACCGCGGGTTCGACGCCTGGCAGGCCGGGACGTACCCGATGGACCAGTGGGTGACCCGGCAGGAGAACGACGGGTGGCGGGACTCCTACGTCACCACACCGGCACCGCGCGCCGCCTAGTCCCAGTACACGACCCGCGGCAACCCCCGCGGCGTCCACAACAGCACCCCGCACACCTCACACACCCACTCCCCACCCAACCGGCCCTCATGGAACACCAGCCGGACGAGGACCCAGGCGTGGTCAGCCGGCGTCGCGTTCGAGCAGTTGGGCACGCAACTCGACCTGCTCCGCCCGGCGCCGTTCCGACCCGTGCCACACGGTGACGATCAGGGCCGGGACCCCGATCACGATGACTGCTACGACCGCCCAGAACGCGATCAGGTACGCCTCCATGCGTTGAGGGTACTCCCCGCCCGCCACGGGCACCACGAACCCCCGACCGCCGTGAGGGCGGGTCGGGTAGAAACAGGCACCCACCGTGAGGGTGGTGCCACAACCGAAGGAGTCCGACCGTGAAGGCCGACACCGCAACCAAGACCATCGTCCACCCGGGCAGGCTGCCCCAGCCACTCGCCCGCCAGATCAGGTGGTTCAACGCCCCAGAAGATGACCCCGGGGCAGGGGCGCCCCCGATCCCCGCACCCCCCATGACGCCGCCCGTGACGGACGACGACACCAAGGGGCGCGGCTCCAAGCAGGCCGTCCTCGACGACCTCGCCAAGGAACGGGACGCCCGCCAGAACCTCGAACGCGAGTTCACCGCCCTCAAGGACGGGCTCTCCAAGGCGCTCGGACTGAACCAGGACGACACCCCCGACCCGGCGAAGCTCGTGGAACAGCTCGCCGCCTCCACCGCCCGGATCAAGGAACTCGAATCGCGTGAAGCGATCCGCACCCTGACCCCCCCGAACGTGGACGTGGAAGGGCTCCTCGACTCCGCCACCTTCAACCGGACCCTGGCCGCCCTCGACCTGACCAACACCGCGACGGTGAAGGCCCACATCGAGGACTTCGTCAAGGACCACCCCAGGTACGTGACCCCGGCTCCCGGTGTCAGGGACGCCGCATGGTCGGCGCAAACCCCGCCCCCGGACCCCACCGCCACCGCGAAGCCCGGGGTCGACAGGCTCGCCGCCGGGCTCGACCAGCAGTACAAAACCCCCCCGAAGTAACCCCCGCCACCCCAGGGTGGCCCACCCAGAAAGGAATGACACCTCATGGCTGTCACTCTCGCCCAGGCCGCCGCCCTGGAAACCAACGCGATCACTCGCGGGGCACTCGAAGTCGCCTCCCAGGTTTCCAACGTGTGGGACCGTCTCCCCTTCGAGCCCATCCAGGGCAACGCCTACGCCTACGACGCTGAGCGCATCCTCCCCGGGACCGCGTTCCGCACCGTCAACGAGGCCTACATCGAGTCCACCGGCGTCGTCAACCAGGCATCCGAGAACCTCGTCATCCTCGGTGGCGACGCCGACGTTGACCAGTTCCTTGAGAAGACCATGGGTTCGTCCCGCGCGGTCCTCATGGCCAACCAGATCCGCATGAAGCTCGACTCCGCACAGGCCACGTTCGCGGACGCCATGTTCAACGGTGACGTCCTCGTCCAGCCCAAGGGCTTCGACGGGCTCGGCAAGCGCCTCGTCGGGGACCAGGTCCTCGTCGCCGCCGGGAAGGCCGACGAGGCCGCGTTCCTCTCCGACCTCGACCTCCTGTTCGCGCAGGTCGCCGGCGGCCCCGACGTCGTCTACACCAACCGGAAGATCATCGCCACCCTCAAGACCCTCGGCAGGTCCGTGGGCGGGGCCGAGTACATCAACTCGGAGATCACCGGGAAGCGCGAGTGGACGTGGAACGGCGTCCCGTTCATCGACCCGGGCCAGCACTGGGCCGGGCGCGAGATCCTCGGGTACGACGTCGCACTCGGCGGTGACCTGTTCGCCATGAAGTTCGCGAACTCCTTCGCCGAGGAGGGTGTCATGGGCATCACCAACGGTGGCCTGACCGCGTACTCGTTGGGCGAGTTGCAGGAGAAGCCCGCCATCCGCACCCGCATCGACTTCTACTGCGGACTCGTCGTCCAGGGTGGCCACGCCGCGGCCCGCCTGACCGGCGTGCTCCTCACCTGATCCCCCCACCACTGAAAGGAACAGTCTGATGGCTGCACCGAAGACCACCCGCCTCGCCTCCACCGTGGTGGGCCCCCAGCCCACCGCAGCGGGGGACGCACCCGCAGACACGTGGCTCGCCTCCGAGCAGGCGCACTCCGTGTCCCCGGACAAGAAGACCGCCGCCCTCGCGGGACACCTGACCGTGAACGCCGTCGTCGAGGGCGCCGCGCTCACCTTCCCCTCCCAGGTCGCCCGTTCGGGCAACCGGTATGAGGTCGTGACCGCCCACGACGCGGGCGGGACCGAGGTGACCGTGATCCGTGACTACACGCAGGGCACGTCGTTCCTGCTGTCGACCCGGGCGAACTCGACCGCGATCACCAAGGGCGAGATCATTTCCGCCACCAACGGGTACTACATCGTCAAGACGGCGGGGACCACGCACTCGGCGGCCCCCACGTTCAACGCGACCGTCGGGGGGGACATCTCCGAGGGTGGCGGCACGGTCGTGTGGACCCGGATCCTCTGACCCCCTGACCCGTGGTGGGGGTGGGGCACCTTGTCTCCCCCGCCCCCACCACAACCCACTAGGAGGATCCCGTGGACCGCACCACCGCCTACATGTGGCTCCTCGACACCGTGGAGCCCGACACCGCACCTGCCGTGTCCCAAACCGTCATCGACGCCGCACTCGACGCCGCACGCATCGTCGACGCCGCAGGCCTCGCCCCGATCGCGACCGGGTACGTGGAGACCATCGACCCCTGGTACGCCGCCGGTGTCCTGTTCGAGGCCAAGGCCAGGAAGGCGCTCCTGTCGAACACGGGGCAGGTGTCCTCGTTCACGTCCGAGGGGTCCTCGTTCACCCTCACCCCGGGACTGTCCGCCGCGGACCTCAACCAGCTCGCCGCGGAGGCGTTCCACAAGTCCACCGTGGGTGGGGCCGTGTCCGTGATCCACCTTGAACCGTCCGGCACGCTAAACCCGCCAAGGTCGTTCCCGTGGACCTGACCGGCGTCCTCGCCCAGGCGCGGGCCCTGCAACCCCTCCTCTGGGGTCATACGCTGGTCGTGGAGCGCCCAACAGTCACCACGACGGGTGGCACGTCGTCAACCACGTTCCAGCCCGTCTACGCGGGCCCTGGGCGTGTTGTTGTGGAGGCCGTGCCCCCCACGGTCACCCCGTCTGGTGAACTGGCCGCTTTCCCCGCCGCCTACGTCACCATCCCACACACGGTCACACCCCAGCGCGGTGACCGGGTGACCGTCACCGCGGGCACCCCCACCATCCCCGGGCCCCTGTGGGTCGAAGCCGTCGAGGCCGGTGCGGGGACCGCCACCCGGTTCCTTTGCAGGGCCGTCCGATGACTCCCGCAGAGAAGGCGGTCGAGGACGCGATCCGCGCCCACATCGCAGCAGAAGACCCCGACGAGAACCACATCCTCACCGACTGGATCGTCCTCGCCGCCACCTTCGTCCCCCGGAATGACGGGTCCGCCAACGGATACTTCCGTGTCACACGTGACGGGCAACCCATCCACTCCTCGCTCGGCCTGATCGCGGAAGCGAACCAGGTCTACCTCCGCAACGCCCTCCTCCCCGCGGAAGACGACGATGAGTGAACTGGCCCGGTACGCCGCCGAACTCCGCGCCAACGCCGACAGCCTCGAGGAGCGCGCCAACGCCGCGGTCCGCAAGACCGGCCTCGACGTGGAAGCCGACGCGAAGATCTTCGCCCCCGTGGACACCGGCAACCTCCGCAACTCGATCACCGCCCGGTTCTCCCCCCTCCGCGCCGAGGTGGTCGCGACCGCGGACTACGCCGTGTTCGTCGAGCTCGGGACCACCCGCATGGCCGAACGGCCCTTCATGCGCCCCGCGGCTGCCCGCCGCGCCCCCGGCTTCATCCAGGCAATCGAACAACTCGCGGACGGGAGCTGACCCGTGGACCTGAACACGCTCCTCGACACCCTCACCACCCACCTCACCGGCACGACCGTCGTCGAGGGCCCCGCCAGCACCCTCCCCACCCAGACTGACGGGCGGGTCGCCCAGGCCGTCGTCGTCTGGCTCTCCGCCGGGCGTGCCATCCAAACCCGGTCCACCGGAGGCGTGTCCGGCCGCGCCGACACGATCACCCTCCACTGTGTGGGACCCACCAGCAGGGACGCGCTCAAGGTCGCCGGTGACGTGCGGGCCGCGCTCGCCGGCCTGACCCTCACCACCAAGGGTGGCCCCCTCATCGACATCACCCCGGACGGCGTCATGCCGACCGTGGAGCCCGGCACCAACCCTGTTCGCGTGTTCGTGCCCGTCCAGTTCGCCTCGATCTCCAAGGGAGTCACCGTTGCCGCAGAATCGTGACCTGTTCGTCCGCGCCGTCCGCCCCGAGGACCGCACCCAGCTCACCACCACCCGCGTGTTCGCAGAGCAGGCCGGGTGGGAGGTCGTGGACCGGCCCGCCCTCGACCACCACGGGCGCCCGCTGCCCCCCAAGCCCCACGTCGAGTCTTTCGGCGTGGTCATC
>SAAG01000149.1 GCA_010119095.1 Candidatus Altimarinota bacterium | reverse complement strand
AAAAATCCAACAAGAATATGTAAACAACAAATGAGTAACAAAGATAAGAACTATAAGAGAAGAGTACACAGAAACAAATACCTACTACTACGAAAAAGATGAAAAAGGATCAATAACAAAGATAACAGACAAAGACGGAACAACAATAGAACAATACCTATACGATGCCTATGGAACACCATACACAAAAACACAAAGCTGAGAACTAGTAACAATCTCAAACCTAAAACCAAGCCTAATCTGAAATACCAGACTATATACAGGTAGAGAGTACGACAGATGACTACAACTATACTACAACAGAGCAAGATACTACAACCCACAACTTGGTAGATTTATCTCAAGAGATCCAATAGATATATCTGATGATGTGAATCTATATACCTATGTTGGGAATAATCCGGTGAATTATGTGGATAGGATGGGGCTGGAGAAGATTTTAATAATGTATTCTCCAAATCATTTCCGGGATACATTTTCAACTGAAGCTAATGCAGAAATTTTATTTAACTCATATCTTAACAGTTGATATAAAAAAGAAAATATACAAATGGTTTCTATAGATTCAGCAGAGGATTTTATAGATGATATAAATAATAGTGGAATAACAAAATGAAAAATTATCTATGTGTGACATAATCAATGATGGTTATCGCCAAATATGACTGATGAAGAAATCAACAAATTAAATCCAATTGATAGTGACAATGTTACTATGGATTTATATGCATGTTCAACTATTATATGAGCAGATAATACTGTTACACGGTCAAATCAAATTGCACAAAAATTAGCAAATCAGTTAGAAATTAAGGTAACTTGAAGTTCTACATATGAATATGAAAAAGACGGTATTTTTTATTGAACTTGGTGATATGTCACTCCATGAACAGAAATAAGAAGAGTTCCTAGCCTTTTGGATTATATTATTTCGCCAGCTTATTAATTAACTTTTTTTATATGAATTTTATATTACTATTTATGTCAATTCTATGACTGTCTTCTTGATTATTTACTTTACTATTCAGTATATGAATTTCATTACTAATAATAAGTACTCAAGTCCAAAAAATATTTATTTTCTTACCATTTATTTTGTGAGGATTATTATTTTTATTAGTAATAAATTATTTTTTTAACAAAATATTTTTAAAGAAATATAATAAAATTCCAGATTGTAAGCCATTTTGAAGCATAGTTTTTCTTCTAAATAACTATAAAATGAGTAAGAAATATATATATCTTTTTATTATTTATTATTACTCATTAATTATATTTTGTACATTAATTATTTTTACTACTCCAATATTTTTATGAGCTATGTCATTTGAATTAAATGTTATACCTCAATTATTAATAGGACCAACATTATTGTCTTTTCCTATATTATTCTTCATAATATTATTTATTAAAATAAAATTATATAAAAACTTGATAAATGATTTATGAATATCTAAACGGCATTTATTTTGACTTGTATTACTTGAAAGTTTTTATTATCCTGTTATTTTGAAGATAAAGAAATAGAATATAATTTTACTATGACTCTATGTGAAACAGAACAGCCCTAGAAAACTATAGACTAAAAGAAAAACAAACACAAGTTTGTACAGAAGAAACAGTAGTAGAAGAATTTGTAAATGCTAACTGAAAAACAAAAACAAGAGAAAGAAAAGTAAGAAATTGTACACCAGAAGTAACAGTAGTAGAAAAACAATTAAATACTTTAGATTTTACAGCAAATGAACTAAACCAATACACACTACTTGAAAATAAAAACAAAAACTGAGAACTAAAAAAAGAATTCAAATATAAATACGACCTGAACTGAAACCTACAAGAAGATGATATAAATATGTACTTCTATGATTATAAAAATAGACTTGTAAAAGTAGTAAAAAAA
>SAAG01000044.1 GCA_010119095.1 Candidatus Altimarinota bacterium | reverse complement strand
TAAAAAGATTATTCCTTATACTTGCTCTCGTAGTTCAGTTGGAAGAACGCTAGGCCGCGGACCTAGAGGTCGTGGGTTCGAATCCTGCCGAGAGCACCAAAAATAATTAAAAAAAAACACCTTTGCAGGTGTTTTTTTTATAAAAAATTTATATTTTTAAATTTTCATATTTTAATTTTTATTGACATAATGCATTTTATACATATAATAATTTTGTGGTTATAACGACCACAATACAATTCAACTGCTCTTTATGATGATATTTCATTTGTAAAGAGCTAAAAACAACATGGAGGTCAAACTTATGTCCAGTAAAAGCGGAAAAATTAATGATGGTAAACATGCTTCTGCATTTTCGAATTGTGGAAATACTCGTAAAACACGGGTCCGGCCACAAAAAACTGAAAAAAAGCAAAAGTCTGATTAAAGGGCTAAGACTGTAACCTCAAAAGGGGATGGGATACCATCCCCCTAAAATTAATTAAATTAAAGAAAAACTATGCTTAAAAAGGAATTACTAGAAAAAGAAATATACACTATAAAACACGAAGGAAAAACAATATTATATGCCCCTTTAACAAGAAGTTTCAATATAAAATTATGATACGATTGAGTAGTTGAAAAAGAATGGTTTGATTCTGCAACTGATTTACTTGAAGTACCTGATTTTATTCATGAAAAAAGTTTTTCATCATTACTATCAAAAATTAAGATTAGATTAAATGTTACAAATAAATGTAACTTAAATTGTGAATATTGTAGCGTAAAAGCAAATAGTTGAAAATGAGAAATTATGTCAGATGATATAGCTTTTTCTGCTATTGATAATTTATTTGAATATGCAGTAAAGAATAATGCAAATGAAATTGAATTAACATTTTCATGATGAGAACCTACTTTACAATCTGAACAAATAGTAAAAATAATACAATATTTAGATGAAAAGTAGAATGAACTAATATTAAATTAGTTACAAAATTGCTTACAAATGGACTTATCCCAAGTGATAAAATACCTTTACTATCTTCACTTTTTGATTGAGTACAAATATCATGGGATTGAAATAAGGACAATAACCCTAGATTTTGAAATAATAAACAAATATGAGAAAAAATTTGGGAAAATATTTGATTATTTATTAATGAATGAACAAAAGTCAATATTCTTACTGTTGTATCAGAAGAAAATTATAAAAATCTTTGAGAAATTATAGATAGTTTATATAATACTTATTGAATATGAGATATAGTTCTTTCTCTTAAAGATTCTGTTTGAAAAGCTGATAATGAACTTATAAATATTGATTATTCTTTGCTTAGAAAAAATTATATAGATTTATGGAAAAAATATCGCTGATATGATATAGATATACCTCTTACATGAACTGATATACATTCTATTTCAAATCATCCTTGTTGAGTTTCAGTTCCAAATTTTTCAATATCTCCAAATTGAATTATTTCATCCTGTACATTAAGTTTTAACAACAATGATACACCTTCATATTTTGATATATGAAGACTTGAAAATTGAACTTTTATATTAAATGAATTAAAAGTAAAAAATCTTCAGGCATTAAGTGTTTTATGAATGGAGCAATGTAATGATTGTTTTGGAAAATGGCATTGTAGATGATGATGTATGTATGCAAATAAACTAGAGTGGTTATGAGATATTAATCCTCAAAGATGTGATATGATTAGAAAAATAATTGCTGATAAAATATTATTTATTGCATGATTTAAAATATAAATATGAAAATATATCTAATTAGACATTCAAGCACAATAGAATGAGAAAACAATATAATATTATGATTATTGGATTGAAATTTATCAGAAAAATGAATTTCTGATGCAGAAAATACATGAAACTATTTAGAAAATGAGAAATTCTGAATTGATGTAATAATTACAAGTAAATTAAAAAGAGCAATTGATACTTGAAAGATTATCAATAAAAAATTGAAATTAAATATTATTGAAAATGAATTAATAAATGAAAGATGAGCTTGAAATATAGAAGGACAAAAAGAAAATATTATTAATTGGGAAAAATATGAAGAAGACCCCCTAGAACTAAGAAAACATAAATGATGAGAAAGTTTTATTGATGTAGAAAAAAGAGTGATAAAGTTTGTTGAATCTTTAAAAAGTTTTAATTATAATAATATTCTAGTTATTTCTCATTCTGTAGTAATTTTATTACTTATAAAATACTATAACAACTTTTCGCTTAAAGATGCATTAAAATATAATATAAATAATAAAATTATAATAATTGATGCAAATACAAATACTATTGAAAGTAAATTAATCTACTAACAATTATAATACAAAACTCTTTAGTTACTCCATAATTTTAAGTTTTAAAAAAATAAACCTAATTTACTTAGGTCTATTTTTTTACTATCCCACCCCCCCCTCTCTTCCAATCACAGCACAATACTTAAATTCTGTATACTGCTAATATTCCTCAAGATCATATAATTGCTATCATAATTTTTTTTCATAAACAAATAAATTACTTCAAGTTACAGGATGTAATTCCGGAGTCATTTCAAATCACAATTTTTCAAAAAATCATCCATTTTTAGAATATGCATAAACTTTCTTTTCTTTTTTTATTTCTTCTCAAAGCTTGGTTCATATTCCCCCTCCTGATTTAAATGAAAATATGCACTCCAATAGTTTTCAATCCTTATAACCTGATAAGGCATATCATCCCAAAACTGTTCAATCGATTTCAAGTACAGTATAATTTTTAAATATCTCATTTTTCTGTTTTTTATTCCTTGCTTTCCAGTATCCAGATTTAACATTTTTTTTGTAAATCATTTCAAATAAACCTTTATTTGATAATTTACCAAATTTTGCTTTTTCTAAATTAATTATCATAGTACCTGAACCAAATCATTCCAATTCTTCTTTTAATCATTCTAAACTAGCTATTGTGACTTTTGATACTCCTTTTTTTAATAAATCCAATATTGATAACAATTTTTTTTGCATTCATCAATCAACACTGATACAAGTATTTTCTCATTTTAATATTTTTTCAACTTTCTCCATAGTTAAAAAAGGTACTATTTTCTTATCTTTATATTTAATTCATCAAGTTCAAGTTAAAAATGTTATATTTGATATCTTGTCCTTTAGTTCAGTTACAATTTTATTAACTACATCATCAGCATTGATGTTTAATGTGCATCATGTTGATTCATTCATTCAGACAAAAGGAACTATATTTATCTTGTCTTTAGAAAATGGTTTTAAAAAACTTTTTACAGTTCACACTTCTCATAATTGAGTAATTTGATTTCATAAAATATACCCTTTATCAAAAGCATTGATATTTTCTATTCAAAATATATCCTCCAATTTCTTTTTTAGTTCTTTATAGGCAGGATTAACTCCTTTCCTAATCAATAACTTACTAGTATAATTTAATCAATCCTTTCATTTTGGACGATCTTTTTTAGTTAACTCTTTATATTTACTAGTTATCTGACCTCATCATCAATAAACCAAAATTATAGGAATTCACGAGTTTTTTAACTCTTTAATGTACTGAGCAAAGCTATCAAAATCCGCACCATCTATTAATTCTCAACTGATTTTTAAAACTAAAAATTTCTGGGAATTCTTGTATATGTCCAAGTAAGGACTATCTGGGTAATTTTTCCATAATAAAAAAATTAAATAAATAAAAAGTAGTTATCTTCTAATGAAAATAGCTACTTTTTGATGTTTAAAATAATTTTTTATACAACAATCAAAACCATCTTCATTATTGAAAATGGTCTTCTTCTTATAGATGTATTAAATAAATTATTCATAATATTTTTCTTAAAAATTTATATTTAGATATTAATTATTATCTATATTTTGTCAAATATTAATTCTTCCTCAGATATTTTACTTCCACCCCATCACCTACAAACTCAAATATATCAGATGCTTTATTATGGCCTACTTCTCAAGGCAATATCTTAGCAATATTTTTTTCAAGATAATAACTAAAAGTTTCTTTTAATTCTTCTTTTTTATATATTTCTGTCTCTCCAGAAGTATTTGCACTAGTTAAAAATATAGGTCAAACTTCTTTTATTAATTTTTTCTGTGCATCATTATGAGCTACTCTAAAAGCTATCTTTTTGTACATATCTCTATTTTGAAATCATACTCATTCCTCATTTTCATAATTGAGCCATAATGACACTGGAATAGAATCTGTCAGTATAGTAAATGGTTTTTTATATTTTTTCAAAAATTCTATTTGCTTATCATTGAGGTTTGTATTGACTCTTAACCAGTTAAAATCAGATACCATAATAGCTAGAGGTTTTGCAAAACTTCTCTTTTTTATCTTGTAAATTTTCTCATAATTTTGTATATCATCTATTGCACAGGCTATACCGTAGCAAGTATCAGTTGGGATTATATATATCATAGTTTTATTACATTAAAAATCATATTTTACAAATTTTATTACCTCTTGAGCGATGTGCTTTGTAAATGCATCTTCTCTATATGCAATTTTTAGTCTTTGATTTACACTTCAAACTCATTCATATAGTAAATTTCATAATCATTTTGGTACAATCACAATTATTTGTACATCGTCCTTTCAAGTTTCTATTATTCTATTCAATATTCTGTTTTTTGGAGAAGTAAATATTGGGATATAGACAATATCAGCTTCTTTATAATCGTAATCAACTCCATCTCATTGGTGAAATGTTATTTTATCTAAATTTAATCAGCTTATCATTTCTCAAGCCATAAATATTGCCTCATGATTATAATCTACTCAAATAATATTCTTGATATTTGTATTTTCATAAAAATATAATAATGTTTCTGGCATTGATCCACATCAAACAGCAACCATAGTTTTTGTTTTACTAGTTATATTTAGAGATTTAATTTCATTTCCTTTTGTTTCAAATGATTGCTTAATTAAATCTTTATCAATTAAATTAGCAAAACTATCAAAATTATGAATTCCTTTAGTCATTATTGATATGGATTGAAGTGATTCAAGACTTCTAACATAATACATATTTATATTTGTAAAAAATTCTTTATAAAATTTATAATATTTACTATGTAAAAATATCTTATACAAATTTTGGTTTTCTATTGTCAATAAATACTTTCTTAGATCCTTCATAATATCAAAAAACACCTTTTTATTATGGATATAATCAATCTCAGTAAGTTTTTGTCTAAACTCTTCTAGATTTTTTACTAAATCATTTAATTTCAATATATCAGATTTCGAGATATACATATTAAAATTTTTAAATTATAAACTTTTCTTTGCTTCTTTAATCTTATCTATAAGTAAATCAATAAATATATCACATTGATTGTTATTTTCTTTACTTATAAAAAAGTCTTTAGCTTTTTTATAAATTGGAATAAAAAACTCCTCTATTTCATTTATTTTTCTTAATTTTTTTTCTTTAGAAAATGGAGTCATATCAGACAAGTTATTCAATTGATCAGCAATTTTTATAAAGAAAATCCGTGGTTCTGCAATTATTCATGTATAAAATCTGTTTAGATATATATGAAATCTATAATCAAAATATTCATCATAATCTTTATAAGTCTCAAGATTTGAAATTTTAGTTTGTTTTTCTTTTTCTTTATACTCTCTCTTAAGTGCTTCATTATTTTTAGGTTTTTGATTTTTTGAAAGTGCATTTACTATAAATCATACTCTTGTTCAAAACAATTTATTTATATCTATACTACATACTTCAGTATCTTCACATATATCATGCAGAATTGCTGCTATAAGTGCATCCTCAGGAAAATCATACTTTTTCAAAAGTTCCATTACAGCAAGAGGATGATTGATATAATCAGATCAATCCTTTCTTTTTTGTCATTTATGAAGCTTTTTTGCCAATTCTATAGCTTGTTCAAGTTTTGTCATTTTTATAGAAAAATATTAAAAACTGAAGAGTCTCAATTATATTATACTTAATTTTTATGCGAGTCAACTAATTCTAAAATTATTTTTATAAATATTTTTCTACTAGACTTTCCCCAACTTTAAGCCCATCAATTGCAGATGATGTGATTCCTCCTGCATATCAAGCTCATTCTCATACTGGATAAATTCACTTAATATTTGATTCTCCCTTTTCATCTCTCGTAAATCTGACTACTGAACTACTTCTTGCTTCTATCGCTGTAAGTATAGCATCTGCAGAAGCAAATCAATTGATTTTTCTATCTAGTATTGGTATTGCAATTCTAAGTGCTTTAGTTATAAATTCTGGTAAACAGTTATCTAGTGAGGTAAGCTTAATCCCTGGTTTATATGTTGAAACTATTTTTCAGATTTGCTTTGATGGTCTTTTAGCAAGAAAATCTCATACCAATTGTGCTGGAGCTTTGTAATCTGATCAACCTTGAATAAATGCTTTTTCTTCCCAATCCCTTTGAAATGCAATTCAAGCCAAAGGATGATTTGAAGCAAAATCATCTGGATTTACAGGCACAAGCAAAGCACTATTTGAGACTCCACTATCTTGTGCATATTCACTCATCCCATTTATACAAAGTCTATTTTCTTCGCTTGATGCTGGTACTACATAACCTCCTGGACACATACAAAATGTATAAACTGATCTAGCATCTTCATTGTGAGTTACAAGTTTGTATTTTGCTGTTCAAAGCTTTTTGTTGGTATAATTATCTCCATATTGAGATTTATTAATCATCTTTGCATCATGCTCAATTCTGACTCACATAGCAAAAGGTTTTGCTTTCATCTCTAATTCCCTATTATAAAGCATCTCCAAAGTATCACGAGCAGAGTGTCCTATTGCCAAAATCAAATCATCAGTTTCTAGTTTTTCACCACCACTTAAAGTAATTGATTTAAGCTTATTATCAACGACTTCTATATCAGTCAAACAAGTCTCAAATCTAAAAGTTCCTCCTAGTGAAATAATCTTTTCTCTTAAGTTTTTTACTACAATTCTAAGTTTATCAGTTCCTATATGAGGTTTTGCATCGTAGATTATTTCTTCTGAGGCACCTGCTTTTACAAATTCTTCAAATACAAAATTACTTCTTGGGTCATTTATAAGAGTATAGAGCTTTCAATCAGAAAAAGTACCTGCTCATCATTCTCAAAATTGGATATTTGAATTGTTGTTGAGTAATCAAGTACTTGTAAAGTATTCGACATCTTTGACTCTAGCACTCACTTCTTTTCATCTTTCTATGATTATAGGATTCATTCAAGCTCGTGCCAATACAAGTGCACAAAATAATCATGCAGGTCAACTTCCTACTATTACTGGAGATTTTTTAGGTTTATTACTTATTTTTTTTATCTCATAAACATATTCTTCTTCAAGTCTTACTTTGTGTTTTTTTAGATTAATTTTTGTCTGTTCACTAAATTTATCTGTATCTACAAAATATTTTTCATTGTCTTTTAATTCTACTCAAAGAGAATAAACAAAAAGTATATCTCTCTTATTTCTTGAATCTATTGCCTTTTTCAAGATTTTAAAATCTAGCAATTCTTCTTTTTTAATTCACAAAATCTTTACTATTTTTTCTCAAAGTAAGTTTTCATCATCTCTCAAAGCTAGTTTTATTTCTTCTATTTTTATATATTTTTTCACTTTAAATTATTAGTAATAATCTTATAGCATTATATATTTTTTTATAGAAAATAATAGTATTTTTAATATTAATTTGATTTATTGGTATTTATAAATATATTTTAGGCTCATTTTCTTGTATTTTTATTTTTTTTATTATACAATTAAAACAGTATTACTTTAATAACATACAATGATAGCAACTCCTCAGAGAATACATAAAAAAGTTTTATATTGACACGAAATAGTTATAAGCAAAGATGTTTTATGTGAAGAATTAGCTGAAGAATATAGAATTAAGATAATTGAAGTCTTACTTAGATGAAGAGAAAGATCTTCAACATGATACTATAAAAAAATGATGTGAGCTGATACCCTACTAAGAATTGCATCTGAAAAAGCTGATTGAATACAAAAAACAGACTTAATTGTATTAAAAAAGTTCTTTGAACTTTACCCATTATTATCTGAAAAATATAAAGACACTCATTTTCATATCAATTTAAACCCTCTGACTCTATTGGATGAAACATATTGGATTCAACTTCTAACAATCCTTTGAAATAATTCATACAATAGAGAATTTTATCATAAGATATTTTTTGAAATCATTGAAATAAGAAAAAAATTTTCTAAAGAAGAAATTAATAGATTAAATACAAAAATAGAATTTTTAAAAAATCAATATTGAATAAATTTATGAATTGATGATTTCCCTATGATGAGTAACAATATATTTATGTTAAAAAATATAAAATGAATTGATTTTTAAAAATTGACAAAGATATAGCTTTGACTTATAGTAAATGAACAAAAAATAAAGCTGATTACAAAGACTTAAAAGCTATTCTAAAAACATATATTGGATGAATCAAATCATATCACCCTGATGCTAAAATCATACTTGAATGAATAGAAGATCCTGATATCTATCTCTTTATAAAAACACATTTTCCTGAAATCTCTGGTTATCAATGACATCTATTTTGAAAACCTATAAAACTTTAGATAAAAACTAATTCTGTACTTAAAAACTTGAATTTTAGAAAATTTCTATTACACTTAAAATTACCTCTTTTTATTTTTTTATTTTGGTAATTTTTTTTTATGATAGACTTAAAAGTAGTGAGAAGCAATCCGGATATGATGAAGGATAATATAAAAAAAAGAAATCTAAAAGTTGATTTAGATGCTTTTTTGGAAATGGATAAAACATTGATTACATTGAATCAAAATCTTGATGAAATCAAAAACAAGAAAAATACATTTTCAAAATTAATCCCTACCCTATCAAAAGAAGAAAAAGAGTCGAAATTATCGGAAATGAAAAATCTATGAGAAAAAGAGAAATCACTAACTGAAGAAATTAGACTTCTAGAAATAGAATACAACAATGTATATTACAGACTTCCAAACTTCCTAGATTCTACAACTGCTATCTGACCTGATGATAGTGGTAATACTGTTGAATCTACATTTTCAACACCTACAAAATTTGATTTCACACCAAAACCTCATTATGAAATCTGAGAAAAAAAATGATGGATAGATACAGAGAAATGAGCAGAAATAAGCTGAGCAAGATTTTGGTATCTAAAATGAGATCTAGTATTTTTACAATTTGCAATTGTAAATTATGCAATTTCTGTACTTGCAAGCAGATGATTTATGCCAGTTTTACCACCAGTACTAGTTAGAGAACCTGCCATGTTTGGTACATGATTCCTACCAGCTTGAGAGGATGGTACATATAGAGTAAATCCTTGAGATGATGATTTATACCTAGTTTGAACTGCTGAAGTACCAGTTACTTCATACCATGCTTGAGAGATAATCGAAGACCTAACAAATCCTATTAAATATGTTTGATATTCTTCTTGTTTTAGAAAAGAATGATGATCTGCTTGAAAAGATATGAAATGAATCCTAAGAGGACATCAATTTGATAAAGTAGAAATGGTTTGTTTTTGTAAGCCCGAAGATAGCCAAAAATTGCACAATGAAATGGTTGCAGTAGAAGAAGAAATCTGGCAAGCTCTGAATATCCCCTACCAAAAATTAAATATATGTTCAGGTGATCTATGAAATCCAGCAATGAAAAAATACGACCTAGAAGCATGGATGCCAGGACAAGAAAAATTCAGAGAAGTAACAAGTTGTTCAAATGTATGAGAATACCAATCTAGAAGACTATGAATTAGATTCAGAGATGCTGACTGAAAGCCAAAATATGTACACACTCTAAATGGTACAGTTATAGCTCTTTCAAGATGTCTAATTGCAATAATTGAGAATTATCAAACTGCAAATGGCGATGTAATAATTCCAGAAGTACTTAGACCATTTATGGGTGGGAAAACACAAATTTAAAAAACTATGAAAAATAAAGT